>JABLYK010000055.1 GCA_018265835.1 Oscillospiraceae bacterium
TGACCGGCACTGTCATTCTTCCTTACCCAGCCGCAGGTCAAGCCTGCGTCTGGGGATACGAGGAGCGATACGCACCATCGCGCGCGAACCGCTTGCGGCGTCAGAATGAACGCGCTGCATTCCGTTTCCGGTGAAAGCCGAAAACTCCATGTCCGCTTCTTCATTCTTCCTTACCCAGCCGCAGGTCAAGCCTGCGTCTGGGAGATGCGGGGTGCGTAACGCGCCCGCCCAAGCCTTCCCTTTACATCATCTTTATTTGGAGGAATTCACTATGGCAACAAAAAAATCGACACAAACGAGCGCCGAGGCATGGCTGAACGAGCCGGTGACCGTGCGGCTGTTCCGCGACAACGGCGCGTACAAGGAGGACAAGTTCGTCACCGTCAACGGCGAGACGGTGCGCATCGTGCGCGGCGAGGACGTGACCATCCCGCGCAAATTCGCCATCGTCCTTGCGCAGGGCGAGGAGCAGGACGCGCGCACCGGCGCGCTGATCGAGCGCGAGGCGGCGCGCTTCGAGTCCGAGAGCGGAAGGCTGGGCCTCTGATGACGCTCCGGGAAGCGATCGCCCGCGCGGACGGCGTGAATCCGAACGCGATCGACGAGGCTCAGAAGGCCGCGTGGCTGAGCGAGTGCGAGGGCGCGGTGCAGACGGAGGTGCTCGGCGTCGCGCCGGACGACTGCGTGACCTATTCCTACCCCGCCGACGCGAACACGGAGCTGCTTGTGCACCGCCCGCACGACAAGCTCTACGTCTACTACCTCGCGGCCATGCTCGACTACGCCAACCACGAGAGCGCCCACTACGCCGACAGCATGGCGCTCTACAACGCCGCGTTCGCGGAGTTTGCCAAGTGGTTTCGCCGCACGCACCCCTCCGGCCTGCCGGAGCAGAACCCGGCCTATCTCTCCGCCTACGGCATCGCCGTGAAGCACGGCTTCGCGGGCACGGAGACGGAGTGGCTGGAATCCCTGCGCGGCGACAAGAGCGCCTACGTCGCGGCGCGCGCCGGCGGCTACACCGGCTCGGAGAAGAACTTCTATGAAGATCTCGCGGCGATCGGCGGCCTGGCGCTGGTGCTGGAGGGAATGATATGAGCATTTCGAACGCGCTGCTCGCGCTCATGCAGGCGCATAAGAACATTGCCGCCGCCATCCGCGCGCGGGGCGGCCCCCTCCCGAAGGACGGCGGCTTTTCCGACTATGCCGCCGCCATCGACGCCATCCCCGCCGACCGGCCCCCGAACTATGAGGCGGCCATCCTCTCGGACGTGCACATCGGCGCCTACGGCTCCGATGCGGACTCCACCTGCCGCGTGAAATGGGCGAACGCGCTCAACTGGACGCACGGCTGGGCGGACTTCACCGTCGTCTGCGGCGACACGACCTATGCCGGCAGCACGGCGGAGTTTGACAGCTACGTTGCGCTGCGCGACGAATTCCGTCAGAAACCGGTGCACACGATCACCGGCAACCACGACACGAAGGGCGGAGCCACCGCCCGCAACTCGATCCGCACCGCGCTGCAGGCCACGGAGACCACGTTCGGCGCGACGGTGCAGGACAGCGCGGGCTGGATGTTCCGGCATGGCGAGGATCTGTACATCGGCCTGCACGAGTACAGCGAGACGGCGGAGGGGCTGTTCGTCCCCGGCGCGCTCGACTGGCTGCAGACCGTGCTGGAGGAAAACCGGAACCGCCGCTGCTTTCTGTTCTTCCACCTGTACGACGACGCGGACAACGTCGCCGGCAACGCCTCCGGCCAGTACAACGCCGCCACGGACATCTGGTATGAGAACAGCGCGGAGTGCCGCCGCTTCACGGCGATGCTCCGGCACTACCGCAACGTCATCTGGTTCCACGGCCACACGCACACGACCTTTGCCTACCAGACCATCAACGGCGTGTGGCAGGACAAAGCGAACATCGACACGCGCGACGGCTTTCGCAACGTGCACATCTCGTCCGTGGGCTACCCGCGCGCGAAGGCGGGCAACAGCTACCAGTGGCTCAACGGCGAGAGCCAGGGCTACCGCATGGCCGTGTATGACACGTACATCCGCCTGCAGGCGGTGGAGCTCATCACCGGCGAGACGCTGTATTCCTACGCGATCGACACCACGCCCTGTCTCGTCGAGGCGAACACGTTCGACGATCCGACGGACACGCCCGTGCCCGCCACGGGTGTGACGCTCTCGGCCACGTCGCTGAAGCTGCCGCTGAACGACCCCGCGACGCTCACGGCCACCGTCACGCCCTCGAACGCGGCCAACCGCACCGTCACGTGGGCCAGCTCCAACACCGCCATCGCCACCGTGGCGAACGGCGTGGTCACGCTCACCGGCGCCGGCACGGCCATCATCACGGCCACCACGGCGGACGGGCAGCACAGCGCCACGTGCACGGTCACGGATGTGTACGGCGAGATCACGGAGCTGGAGGGGCTGATGTGGTACAACGGCGTCACCGCCTCGAGCAGCGGCGGCACGATCGCCGCCTCCACCAGCCACGCCGTCACGAACCTGGTGCGGCTGAGCGGCAGCACGGGGCTGCGCGTCACCACGCACGACTACCCCGGCGGGCGCGTACACTTTTATGACGTGCAGAAACACTGGCTCTCGTGTAGCCCGTCGCTCAGCCAGGCCGGGGGGCAGAGCGTCTCCGCGCCGGAGGGCGCGATGTATTTCCGCCTGCGCGGGTACTACAACGACCACTACGACGTGACCCTTGTGACCGAGGGGGACGCCGGCGCCGCCACGGCGTATACCGACGTCACGGATATCGACCACTACGCGTGGTTTGACGGCTACTCGCCCAAGACGGACACCGGCGTCTGGCGCGCGAAGGCGGGCGACGCGGCCACGAACTACATTTCGGTTGGCGCGGCGACGGTCCTGACCGTCACGGTCACGGCGACGCCGGGCGGCTGCGTGCATTACTACGACGCGTCGCGCAATTGGATTGGCCACGACGACGGCACAGGCCTGAGCACGAACGGCACGAAGAACATGCACGTCGGCACGCACGCGCTCCCGCTGCCGGAGAACGCGGCGTACTTCGTCGTCACCGGCTACAGCGAGACCGGCGGGCACTATACCTTTACGCTGGCGTCAGAATGACAGCGCAAGGTCATCCCGCACCGCTTGCGGTACGGGATTGACCGGCACTGGCATGCTTCCTTACCCGGCCGCAGGTCAAGCCTGCGTCTGGGGGGACGCGGGGCGCGTAACGCACCCACCCAAGGCTTCCCCCTCCGGGGGAAGCTGTCTCCCCATAACCAAATTCGAAACCGGGTTTCGAATTTGAAAGGAAGAACGGGGAAGCGGATAACGTCCAAACGGACTCGCTCCATTCCGCTTCCCGGCTTGCCCGGAAAGCTTCACATTCGCTCCTCCGTTTCTCCTCACAAAACCGAAACATCGTTTCGGTTTTGAAAGGACGAGCAGCAGAGCGAACGAGACCGCGTGTTTTACACGGGGGCGAGCGATGCGGAGCTTGCGAGGACGCGAGCGCGCCCGTTCTGACGCTGACTGATGAGGGGGATACGTACTGGGTTGCGTATCGCAGGTCACCTCATCCGACCGCCCTTCGGTCGGCCACCTTCCCCCAGAGGGGGAAGGCTTTCAAGGCTTCCCCCTCTGGGGGAAGCTGTCGGCGTTAGCCGACTGATGAGGGGGATACGCGGCACCTCATCCGACACGCTTCGCGTGCGGTTGACAAAAAACGGCGCTTTGTGCGTTGTGAAATTAAATAGGGCGTATTATGGCGGTTATGCTCTTTGCGGCGCGACCCAACGTAGTGGTCGTGCCGCAAATACGGTTACGATCATCGTAAAAAGCAGAACTGCGCCGTTTCCCCGCCTCTTCGGGGCAACCGGAAACGATGCACAAAACCATCATACGCGTGATGGTTTCCTTGGGAGGACTGAAATGACAATCATACAAATGCCCTGCAATCCGGGCAACTACACGGCAAAGCGCAGCAGCGCGATCCGGTATCTCGTCGTCCACTATGCCGGCGCGCCGGGGACTGCGAAAAACTGCGGCACGTACTTTGGCCGGGAGCCAAATATCGGCGCGAGCGCGCACTACTTTGTGGACGCGCGCGACGTCGTGCAGTCCGTGCCGGACAGTGGCCGCGCGTGGCACTGCGGTGCGGCAAGCTATAAGCACCCGGAATGCCGCAACGACAACAGCCTCGGCGTGGAGCTGTGCTGCTACCAGGACGCGTCTGGGCGCTGGCGCTTCGACCCGGCGACGGTGGAGAACGCCGTCGCGCTCATCCGGGCGCTGATGGCGAAATACGGCATCGACATTGACCACGTCGTTCGCCACTATGACGTGACGGGAAAAATCTGCCCGGAGCCGTGGGTCCGCGACGCGGCGGCGTGGGAAACTTTTAAGGCGTGGCTGACCGCGCCGGAAATGGAGGACGAAACCATGACCCGATACAACACCGTGGCAGAGATGCCGGAATACTACCGCGCGGAGGCGCAGCGGCTGATTGATGCGGGGGCGCTGCAGGGACGCGGCGATGGCCGGCTCGACCTGTCGGAGGATATGCTCCGCACGCTCATCATCATGCAGCGGCTGCTGGAGCAGGCGTCAGAATGACAGCGCAAGGTCATCCCGTACCGCAAGCGGCACGGGATTGACCGGCACTGTCATTCTTCCTTATCCAGCCGCAGGTCAAGCTTGCGTCTGGGGGACGCGGGGTGCGATACGCACCTGCCACCCCAAAAGGTCGGACGACGGTTTCGGCGCGCGAACCGCTTGCGTTCGCGCCAGAATATAGCCAGCGTTGGATGCAGGGATGAGCGGTGACCCTATAGTGCCAAGGCAATTTTACCGCCAGCGTCAGTCGCTGGGGGATTCCAAAGGGGGGCCCACATCCCCCTTTGGCGTGCTTTCTTTGCGGTGTTACCGCGTTTCTTTCCCACGAGGGAAAGAAATGGGGTAACAGATTTGACCTGCGTTGCGCACTGCGGGTCGATGTGGGCATCGACCCCTACGAGGGGGATGGGCATGCATCGCACGTCACCTCATCCGACACGGCTGACGCCGTGCCACCTTCCCGGCGTCAGAATGACAGCGCAAGGTCATGCGGCGGCGCAAGCGCCGCTGCATTGACCGGCACTGTCATTCTTCCTTCCCCAGCCGCAAGTCAAGCTTGCGTCTGGGGGACGCGGGGGCGCGATACGCGCTGCGTCCGGGGGGCGGGGGCGGATCCCACAACAAAAACACATCAAACAAAGGAACTTTACCATGGACAAACTGACAACCATCAAGGCTGCGGTCACGGCCGGCATCACGGCGCTGACGGGGCTTTGGGGGCGGACGGGCTGGCTGGCCGCGCTGTGGATCGCGGCGATGCTGCTCGACTACGCCACCGGCACCGCCGCCGCCGTCAAGACCGGCACGTGGAGCAGCCGCGCCGCGCGCGAGGGCCTGTGGCACAAGACCGGCTCGATCGTGGCGGTGCTCGTATCGGCGCTGCTGGATCTGGCGGCGCACACGCTGCTCGCCGGCACAGCGGACTACGGCGTGCTGCTGTTCCCGCTCGTGACGGCGTGGTATCTGCTCACGGAGCTGGGCAGCATCGTGGAAAACGCCGGGAAGCTCGGTGCGCCGATGCCGGCGTTTCTGACAAAGGCGGTGGCCGCGCTGCGCGAGCACGTGGACAGCCGCGGGGAGGACGCGCCATGACGGAGCTGACCGCGCTGGAACAGGCGCTGCCGGCCTTCACCGGCAAGGAGACCACCGCGCAGCGGCTCGACGCGCTGGAGGGCGCGGTGCACGAGCTGCTGGACACCCTGCGCTACACGCTTCAGAATCTCGGTGCGGAAAACTTCAACGGCGCGGCGCTCTCGCGGATGCTCGGCCCGATCTACCTGCGCATCCGGGGCGCGGAGGGCGACCTCGCATCCATTGCCGTGGACGCGCAGGGCATCGAGTCGCGCGTGGAATCGGCGGAGGGCAGCCTCGCCGCGCTCTCGCAGCGCGTGACGGAGCAGGGCGCAGCCGTCTCGCTCGTGGCGGACGCAAACGGCGTGAACGCGGCGTCCATCGTCGCGGCCATCAACGACGCGGGCAGCAGCGTCACGCTCTCCGCCGACAAGATCGACCTCAACGGCATCACCACCGTTGCCGACCAGCTCAACATCGGCGGTGCGGACGACTTCGGCACCTACAAATCCCTCGTGTTCCACACGAACGGCGCGCGCATCACCGCGTGGTACAGTGAAAGCCCGTCGCTCCTGCTCTCCGCCGCGCGCATCCAGCTCAGCGGGGACGTGCTGCTCGGCGACGTGAATCTTGGCGACAAGCTCGCCGCGCTCGAGAGCCGCGTTGCGGCGCTCGAAGCAAACGGGTAAGGAGGACCCCGCATGAAACAACTGCCCAGACTGCCCCGGAGCGAGACGCGCCAGACGCGCGCGCAGGTCTCCTTCGGCGGCTATGACCACCGCCCCTCCTGCGGGGAGGGCGGCATTTACGAAATGCAGAATCTCACCTGCGGCGACGCGCCGCTGCTCGCCACCCGGCCGGGCCGCACGAAGGTGCACAACGTCGCCATGGGCGCGAACGGCCTGTTCGCCTCGTCCGCCGGCCTGATCTGGTGCGACGGAAACGCCCTGTATCACAACCAGAGCATCATCCGCTTCGTCACGCCGGGGCCGAAGCAGATCGCGGAGCTGGGCGGGCGCATCCTCGTCTGGCCGGACAAGTTCTGCTACGATCCCGCCGCACGCATGATTACCGACGCCGCGCCCACGTGGAGCGGCGCCGCCACGCTCGCGGACGGCGCCTATCAGGGCGAGAGCGCCAGGGCAAACACCCTCACGGCGCAGACGGACTTTGCGTTTTACTTCCGCGTGGGCGACGCCGTGACCATCTCCGGCTGCAGCGACGCGGCGAACAACGGCACGTTCATCATCCGCGAGATCGCCGCCGGCGGCAGCAGCCTCGTGTTTTATGAGGACACGTTCACGCTCGCGGGCACGTCCCAGAGCGAGGCGGCTGTCACCGTCACGCGCGCGATCCCGGATCTGGACTTCGTCTGCGCCTGGGGCAACCGGCTCTGGGGCTGCAAGGACGACACCGTGTACTGTACCCGTCTGGGCGATCCGCTCAACTGGTACTGGTACGACGCGGACGAAAACGGCCCGGTCTCGACCGCGGCGTGGAGCGTGGACACCGGCTCGCCCGGCCGCTTCACCGGCTGCGCCGCCTATCGCGGCTGCGTCGTGTTCACGAAGGAGGACGTGCTCTACAAGCTCTACGGCACGAAGCCGGAGAATTTCCAGCTCGTTGCGTCGTCGCTCACCGGCGCGGAGGCGGCGAGCGGCGCGTCCTTCGCCGTGGCGGACGAGACGCTCTTTTTCCTCGCGACCTCCGGCGTGATGGCGACGACCGGCGGCACGCCCCGCCGCATCGGCGACCGGCTGGGCCGCGCGCTCACGCACGGCGCGGCCGGCTCGGACGGCGTGCGCTACTATCTCTCTGCGCGCGACGGGGCGGACCAGGCGCACCTGTTCGTGTACGACACGCGCACCGCGCTCTGGAGCCGGGAGGACAATTTTGCCGCCTCCGCCTTCGCGTGGTACGATGGCGCGCTCTACGCGCAGGACGACACGGGCGTCTGGCGCTTCGGCGCGGGCGACGTCTCGGCGCTGGAGAGCGCGATGGAGACCGGCGATTTTTACAGCGCCAGCCCGGACAAAAAGCGGCTGCTGTGCCTGCAGCTTCGCATCGAGGCCGACGCGGGCGCAGCCATCGCCGTGCAGGTGCAGTATGATTCCGATGGTGTCTGGCGCGAGGCGGGCGCGTTTTCTGCGGGCGCGAAGCGTTCCGTCCTGCTGCCGCTCGTGCCGCGCCGGTGCGACCACTTCCGCGTGCGCGTGCAGGGCACGGGCGCGTGGCGGCTGCTGAGTCTCGCGCGCCGGGAGCTTCCGGCAGAATGAAAGGAGAGAAACCCATGGCCAACAAGTATAAATACGACAAAAACACCGACTATCAGGAGCTGATTAACCGCTCCGTGGAGCGCGGGGACTATGCTGCCGCCGCGATCTACGAGCAGCAGCGCAACGCCAAGATCACCGGCGAGGGGCTGGACGTTGCGCTGACCGGCAAGTATGAGCAATACCTCCCGTATCAGGAGGTGCGCGAGTATGACGACAGCGCCCGCAAGCAGGCCGAGACGCTGCTGAACCAGACGGACGACCCGTACGCGCAGAAGATCGACAGCCTGCTCGATTCGCTGCTGGGCGCGGATTTTGATTACGACCCCGCGTCCGATGCGCTCTACGGCGCGTACCGCAAGCAGTATCTGCGCGAGGCGGAGCTGGCGGCGCAGGACGCGCTGGGCGACGCTGCGGCGCTCACGGGCGGGCGCGCGTCCACGGCGGCGGTCGCGGCCTCGCAGCAGGCGGGCAATGCCTACCGCGCCAAGGCGGCGGACAAGCTGCCGGAGCTTTACCAGCTCGCGTATGACCGGTATCTCGGCAGCCGCGACGACCGGCGCGATACGCTCGACGCGCTGCTCTCCGCGCGCAGCGGCGACCGGGAGGAGGCGTGGAAGCGCATTAGCACGCTGCTGGATCTGGACAAGGAGACCTATGACCGCTATGCCTCCGGCATCCGCACCGATCAGGCGCGCAAGGCGGCGTCCGCCGAGGCGGAGCAGAAGGCGCAGGAGGAAGCGGAGAAGGCGGCGTCTCAGGCGGCCAGCGCCGCGCAGGCGGACGCGCGCACGCAGATCTCGCTCATCCTGAAAAACGGCGGCACGGTGCCCGCCGCGCTCTGGAACAAGAGCGGCTACGACGCCGCCACGATCGCAGCGTTGAAAGCAGGCGCTGCTCAGAGGTGACGTGACAAGGTCATCCCGCGCCGCTTGCGGCGCGGGATCGACCGGCCACGTCACTCTGAGCTATTTCGAACCGAACCCGCTCCGCTGGGTTTCGGTTCGAGGACGCGGGGGTGCGTAACGCACCCCCACGTCCCCCAGACGCAGGCTTGACCTGCGGCTGGGTAAGGAAGAATGACAGTGCCGGTCAATTCCGTGCCGCTTGCGGTGCGGGATGACCTTGCGCTGTCATTCTGACGCAGGGAAGGTGGCCGCCCGCAGGACGGTCGGATGAGGTGCCGTGCATTCCCCTCATCAGTCACCTTCGGTGACAGCTTCCCCCAGAGGGGGAAGCCTTGAAAGCCTTCCCCTTGAGGGGAAGGTGGCACGGCGCAAGCCGTGACGGATGAGGTGTCCACGGTTTCGCACCTCGGCTTCGTAGGGGTCGATGCCCACATCGACCCGCAGTGCGCAACGCAGTTGGTCTATCCACCCCATTTCTTTCTGCACGAGCAGAGCGTCAGAGTGGACACGTTCCATTGCGCTTTCGCCGGAAGGCGAAAGCTTCATATCCACTCCTCCACGCTTCCTTTCCCAGCCGCAGGTCAAGCTTGCGTCTGGGCCTTGGCCGCGCCGCGCGAACCGCTTGCGTTGTCCGCATCTGCCAATCCTGCCACGCCCATGGGACTACATAATTTATATTTTATTATATTTATGTAAACTACAGAGCAAAAAACAACAGGCGTCCCGGCTGGGACGCCTGCTTGCAGGCTGTGGTATGCTTACCGTCTTTCCGCCTTGCAGCCGCAGACGTCTACGACGATGCCGTAGTCGGCGGCGAGCTTGTTGACCTTGTTCATCAGCTTGGTGCGGTTGCTGTTGAACACGCGCACGGCCAGCCGCTCCTTCGCGTCGCGGCTCATGGTGCGCAGCACGCCCTTGACGATGCGCGCGGTCGCCTCCGGCGAGTTGCAGGCCAGCTTCATCACGGGATTCAGCTCGCCGCTGCTGCTGAGCGCTTCAAAGATCATGGGCAGCTGCTTGTCCAGCTTGTCGGAATAGTCGAAATCATCGACGAGAATGGTCAGTTCGATCATAAAAATACCCCTCCTGATGGGCAATTCTCCGGCCTGGGGGCCGGTTGGCTTTCAAAATGGACTGCCCACAGCGGGCATAATAACATACTATAGCAGATTTCCCGCGCGATTTCTACCCCAAAATTGCGCGGGGTGTGTTACAATGAGGGGGACAGGGAGGTGCCGTATGAGACAACGATTCCTCGCCGTATGCCTTGCGCTGGCGCTGCTGGCGCTGGGCGGCTGCGGCGTCTTAAACCGCGCGAGCGCCCCGGCGCCCGCCGTCGTGGGCGGCAGCGGCGCGCAGCTTCCGGACGCGGCGCCCAACTGCACGGCGAATCCGGCGGTAGCCGCCGAGCTGCGCGACGCGATCGGACGGCAGCGCGATACCGTCACGGTGCGCGGCTGCCCGCTGGAAACGGTGGAGGCCTGCCTCGCCGAGCTGCTGGACGATCCGGAGCTGTTCTGGTGCACGGGCTACCATCTCACGGCGTCCACCGTCCTGACCACGACGGTGGAGATCACCTTCCGCTGGCTGTATGACGACGGCCCCGCGCGCTACGCCGCGCTCTGCGACGCGGCGGATGCGGTGCTCGCCGGCGCGCCGGCGGGCGACTATGAAACGGCGCTGTATCTCTACGACTGGCTGCAAACGCACGTCACCTACGCCGAGCGCGAGGGCTATGACCAGACGGCCTATGCCGCGATCTGCGAGGGCAGCGCGGTGTGCGGCGGCATTGCCGACGCGTACACGTTCCTGCTCACGCGCGCCGGTATTGCCGCGCGCACCGTCACCGGCACGGCGTCGGAGGGTGGGCAGACGACCGGACACGCGTGGAATCTCGCGGTGCTCGACGGCGCGGCGTATTACTTTGACCTCACGTGGGACAATTCCGACCGGTACGACGCGCGCGGCGCGGAATATTTGAAGCACGACTGGTTCGCCGTTGCGTCGGCGGATTTCGAAGCGACGCACACGCCCAACCGCCCCGCCGACGCGGTGCAGACCGGCGCGAACGCGGCGAACTACTATGTCCGCGAGGGCTATCTCCTCACGGAGGACAGCAACGCCGCCATCCTCGCCATCCTGCGCGCGCAGGTGGAGCAGGGGAGCAACGTGCTCACCTTCCGCTGCGCGGGCGGCGCGGTGTACGACGCCGTGACCTTCCGGCTGTTCGATCTCCGGGAGGCGGCGGATATTCTGCGCGCGCTCGGTCTTGCGGGGCGCGGCTCCGTCACGTGGACGTATTCGCTGCAGAGCGCGCTGTATACGGTCACGATCTACGTCTGACGTCAGAAGGCGCGCGCTGCGCTCCGTTTCCGCGGCAAGCGCGAAAACTGCGCATACGCTTCCGCCTTCTTCCTTACCCAGCCGCAGGTCAAGCCTGCGTCTGGGGGATGCGGGCTGCGTATGACGCACTGCACCAGAAGGTCGGACAACGGTCGCAGCGCGCGAACCGCTTGCGGCGTCAGAATGAACGCGCTACACTCCATTTCCGCATAAATGCGAAAACTTCGTATCCGCTTCTTCATTCTTCCTTACCCAGCCGCAAGTCAAGCCTGCGTCTGGGGGATGCGGGGCTGCGTATGACGCACTGCACCAGAAGGTCGGACAACGGTCGCCGCGCGCAAAAAGCCCGGGCAAGCCAAACGGCTTGCCCGGGCTATCTTTGTAGCTGTGTTATTTTTGCAGGATGTTCCGATCATAGCGCATGACCATCGTCGCCACCTGCTC
>JABLYK010000056.1 GCA_018265835.1 Oscillospiraceae bacterium
GGCCTCATAAAAAATATTTTTGCTTTTTTGTGCATTTACTCTTGACAAATGGCCACAAAAACAGGCAGGCCGAAGCCTGTCTGTTTTTTGTGCTTGTATGAAACCGGGGAGAAATCAGCAGAGGCCGATTGCCTGCCACAGGGGAACGCTGACGGTCATTGCGATGAGCGTCATAACGGTGTATGCATAAGAAGCCTTCTGTGCGCAGGGGTAGTCCATGCAGCCGGCCATCTTGACGAAGCCGAGCACCGGGGGGCTCATGTAGTTGGTGTTCCACGCGCTGCTCATCATCCAGTAGACGAACACCAGGATGAACATGCTCATTCCGTGCGCCTCCATCAGAGGTCCAAAAATCGCAATCATAATGGTCAGGCCGCAGGTCTGGGATACGATCACATAACGGAGTGCGAACGTAATGACGCACAGAGCAGGAACGAAGATGTACGGGCTGCCCATAATCGGCGCAAAGATGGGGCCGAGAATGGCGGAGAGCCAGGCGCTCACGCCGGTGGTGGACATGAAGCCTGCAATGCCGAGAACGCCGCCGATGAACAGAAGCAGTGTCCACTGACCCTTCGCATTCACTTCCGGCGCGGTCATCAGGCCGCAGGCGATGAACGCAACATCAGCCGCGAGCGCAACGAAACCGGCATCCACGCCGTGGAGCTTCTGCGTGATCCAGAGGATAACAGCAACAATAATGATGATCATGCCCTTCTTTTCGTTGCTGCTGACAGGGCCAAGCGCCTTATACTGTTCCTTCAGGAAGGACACGTCGCCGGCGAGCTTCTCTTTCGGCTTGCAAATGATCGCGCAGTAAACATAGACCAGAATGATCATAGCGATGTACCACACGATGGTGCACTTCAGCCAGGAGCCCCAGGTGAAGGTGAGTCCACCCATGAAGCCGATCATCAGCGCGACAAACGCGGAGCCGGACATGAATGCAACGCCGAGGGTATAGGTGCCAATGAAGTTTGCGAACCACAGGCCGCGTGCAGCCTTGGTGTTCGGTTCAGCGCCGACAGCCTGGCACACCTGACCGATCAGGGGCGCCATAATGGAGGTCTTCGCATAGGAGCTGGGAATCATGGGCGTCGTGATGATGCCGGCCAACAGCATAGCCGTCACCTGTCCGCCGTAGGTGCCGGGGAACTTCGTCAGAACCCACAGTGCCAGACGCTTCATGAAACCGCTGTTGTTGATGCCGATCGACATAACGAACACGCCCAGGCAAAGCCAGACGGTCGTGCCGTGGAACTGTGCGGTGATTTCTGCAACCGTTCCGATTTTGAATGTCAGCAGCAGAACCATCGTCGCCAGAATCGCAGCCCAGTCCGGCAGCGCTTTGGAAATCAGGCAGACCAGCATGAATGCAAAGCATCCCAGGTACTGCCACGCCGTGCGGCTCATCATTTCCGTCACGGGAGGCAGGTAGGCGATCAGCAGCATCACAACAAGTCCGCCGAGAATTCCAAAGATTGTTGTTTTTGTTTGCTTACTCATACTCATACAATCTTCTCCTTTTTCTTCGTCGTTTTTGTTTTGCTTTTGTGAAATTATTGTCCAAATCGACTGGGTTTAGGTTACTACAGGTTGTCTGAATTTTCACCAACAAAGAATACGAAATTCTTTTGTTAAAAAATAATCCTTTTTGTATTTTGTGAACAACAACGGGAAATCTGTGGTTTTTCCCTGTTGTTTTGCACAAAAAGCATGTCCTTCTTTCGGCAAATCAGCGGAACGCCGCGCGTTTTTTTAATTGTGCTCCTCTGTTTCCTACCTCAAACCGAAGCGCCCAAGGCGGCCTGCCGGCAGCCGGGCAGCGGTTCCGGACGCGCTGCGCACCGCGCCGGAACGCTTCTCCCTTCCATTGTGTATTTCATCCAAAATTGCTTTCCGATGCAGATTCGATATTCGGTATGGATGATGTTGAAAGTGCCGTTTGACTTTGATATCTTTTTGTTAAAGTCAGAAAAACACCATGTTTTCAGCGACAAAATTGAACCCGAAATAGGAGGAATTCTAATTATGAAAACGAAACTCACAGAACTGCTTGGCATCGAATATCCGATCGTACAGAGCGGTATGCAGTGGCTTGCTGTCCCGCAGCTGGCCTCTGCGGTCTGCAACGCGGGCGGCATCGGCACCATCAACGTCACCTGCTGGCCCACCCTCGACGAGTTCGCCGACGCGCTCGACGAAATGAACAGCCTGACCAGCAAGCCCTACATCGTCAACATTTCTCTGGCTCCGACCCAGCGTCTGGACAGCGAAGAGATCCGCAAGACCATCCGCCTGTGCGGTGAGAAGCACGTCGCCGCCATCGAGACTTCTGCGGAAGATCCACGCGAGTTCATCGACGACATCAAGGCCGCCGGTATGCGTCACTTCCACAAGTGCCCGAACTACAAGGTTTCCCTGAGCATGGAGCGCAAGGGGCTCGACGGCGTCATCATCGCCGGCTACGAAGTGGGCGGCCATCCCTCCGCGGACGGCGTCGGCACCTTCGTCATCGCGCACCGCTGCGCGGCCGACATGAAGATCCCCGTCATCGCCGCCGGCGGCATTGCGGACGGCCAGGGTCTTGCCGCTGCGCTCGCGCTGGGCGCTTCCGGCGTTGCCATGGGTACCCGCTTTGTCTGCGTGGACGAGTGCCCGATCTCCGAGAACCATCGTCAGTGGGTCATCAACCACACCGAGAAGGACACCGTCCTCTGCCAGCAGACCATCGGCAGCATGATGCGTGTTTCCAAGAACAACGCCGCTCTGCTCGCCAACGAGATTGAAACCCGCGGCCTGCGCACCGGCAAGGCTCCGATGGAGATCCTCAAGGAGCAGATGCCCGTCATCACCGGTCAGAAGACCCGTCTCGCCTTCCTCGACGGCAATGTCGACAGCGCAATTTTCTGCGCCGGCATGGGCATGGGTCTGGTGCACGACGTCGTTCCCGTCAAGGTGCTGCTCGACCGCATGGTCAAGGAAGCCGAAGAGACCATCGACTCCCTCAAGCGCGCATTCTGATTCCCCTGCATTCTTCCCTTTTTCTCGCATCCTCCACTTTTTTCATACCTCACAAAACGGGAGCGTGGCAGTCTTATGGCTGTTACGCTCTTGTTGTTTTTGTCCGGCAGCACGGCAAAACGCCCCGCAAACCAACCGGTTTGCGGGGCGTCTGTTGTTTGGTAGTTACATCATTCTGGCCGCTTCAAAGCCGTCCCAGATCGCAGAGTGGATGTTATGCACCTTGCGTCCGTCGCCGAGAACAAAGACGTGCTCATAGTCGTTTTTGATCTCATCGAACAGCGTGTGCTCCGAACGGAAGCCGATGGATTCGATGATTGTGTCCGCCTCGACGAACAGCGGCGTGCCGTCCTGCACGAGCGCAATGCCGTTGTCGGCCACGGACTCGACGCCGGTCTTCTCCAGGATCGTGACCTTGTGGAAGGCCAGCAGATCGCGCAGCATGGCGTCGTTCATGGCGGGCAGATTGGCAGAGCGGAGAATCTGCCGGCGGGCAACAACCGTCACCTGCTTGCCCTGCATCGCCAGATGCAGCGCCAGCTCGCAGCCGACCAGACCGCCGCCGATGACCACGGCACGGTCGCCGACCGCAGCCTTGCCGCCCAGAACGGACAGCGCATCGGTCACGATCGCCTTGTCCGCGCCGGGAACCTCCAGCTTCACCGGGTTGCTGCCGGCAGCGACGAACACATTGTCCGGCGCAAACGCATCCAGCGCCGCCTTGTCCGCCCTGGTGTTCAGGCGCACCTCGACGCCCAGTATGCGAAGCTGATTTTCATACCATTCGATCAGTGCGCGGTCTGCCTTCTTGAAGTCCGGGACGCCTGCATACTTGAGCATACCACCGAGTTTGTCCGAAGCCTCGAACAGAACGACGGTGTGGCCGCGCATCGCGCTGACGCGGGCGGCTTCCAGACCGGCGGGGCCGCCGCCGACCACGGCGACGCGCTTCGGCTGCTCCGCGCGGGTGATGCTGACGAGCGTTTCGCGGCATGCCTCCGGATTGACGACGCAGGAACCGACAGCGCCGGCAAACGCGCGGCCAAAGCAGCCCTCGTGGCAGCACAGGCACGGGCGGATCTCCGCCTGCCGGTCGTTGCGCACCTTGTTGACGTATTCCGGATCGGTCAGAAGCGGTCTGGCGAGGCCGATCATGTCGCACTTTCCGGTGCGGAGGGCTTCCGCCGCCAGATCCGGGTCGTCCATTCTGCCGGCAGTCAGCACGGGCACATCCACGACCTTTTTGACCATCTCGGCAAACGGCAGATACACGCCCTTGTCAAAATACATGGGCGGATGCGGCCAGTACCAGCTGTCGTAGGTGCCGGCGTCCACGTCAAGGCCGTCGTAGCCCGCCTCGACCAGAATCTTCGCCGCTTCCAGACCTTCCTCATAGTCACGGCCGAGTTCCTTGAAGTCCTCGCCCGGCAGGCCGCCCTGGCGGATGCCCTTGATGAAGCTCTTGAGCGAGAAGCGCAGAATGACCGGGAAGTCCTTGCCGCAGTATTCCTTGATGCGCTGGACGATCTCAATGGCGAAGGTCAGGCGGCCGCGCAGGTCGCCGCCGTACTTGTCGGTTCTCTGGTTGAACAGCGACATGGCAAAGCAGTCAAGCAGGTAGCCCTCGTGCACTGCGTGAACCTCCACGCCGTCATATCCGCATTTTTTTGCAATGACCGCCGAAACGCCGAACTGGTTCACGATCTTCTCCACCTCTTCGGTGGTCAGCTCGCGGCACTGGATTTTCGGGTTCCACCGGTTGGACACGGGCGACGGCGCGACAAATGCGCGGTTGTGGATCATAGCCGGCATCGCGCTGCGGCCGAGACCCGCGGTGAGCTGGACAAAAATTTTGGTGCCAAAGGGGTGCACGCGGTCGGTCAGCTCTCTGGCGGCCTTGATGTATTTGCCCGGGCAGATCGTCGGGCAGGGGAAGCTCCCTGCGCTGTGCTGCTCGATGTTGTTGTCAACCCAGTTCGCGCCCGTGATAATCAGGCCGACGCCGCCCGCCGCGCGGCGGACATAGTGCTCGACCGCTTCCGGCATATAGGCGCCATCCTCGTCGTTGTGCGTTGTGGTGCCCATTGCCGCCATATAATACCGGTTCGGGATCTGAACTTTCCCGATGGAAAACGGCGTAAAGAGCTCTGCATACTTTTCCTGCATGTTTCGTTCCTCCTGTTTCTATGTTTTTGAGAATGATCTTCCGGATGCGCCCGTATTCAGGGCTCTGCAAAATAGTTTTCCGGATCGCGGTACGCAGCTGCCAGCTTCACGTACCAGTCCTTGGTGCCTTCCCAGATGCGGATATCCCGCTCCTCCAGCGCGCGCAGCTCCCTGGCCGGCATGCCGCCGGCAATGATGCGCGCGGGGATCACCTGCTTTTGTTTGACGACTGCGCCCTCCGCGATCACGGCATATTCGCCGATTTCCGCGTTGAGGCTGATGATCGCGCCCATGCCGATGCTGGCCGACGGCGCAATGCTGCGGGAATGGACAATGGCGCCATGGCCGATCGTCACTCTGCGGCCAATCACACTCTCCGTGCAGCCGCCGCCACCGGCGTGAATGATGACGCCCTCTTCGATGGCGACCTCCTCTTCAATTCGGATTTTGGCGGCGTCGCCGCGGATGATGGCCCCGGGGCCGACATAGCAGCGCGGGCCGATCTCCACGTCGCCGATCAGAGTGGCCTGCTCGCTCACAAAGGCCGTCTCGTCAACGACCGGACTTTTGCCTGCAAAAGAATATCGCATATGGTTCTCCTCCTGATGTCTTCGTGCTCAGGCCTGCCGCTTCGAGCGGTTCTTCAGCTCGCCGATCACGACCTTGCCGGTCGCGTTTTTCGGCAGCTCGCTCAAAAATTCAATCTCCTTCGGCGCGCGGAAGGTCGGCATGTTTGCGCGGCAATACTGCTTGAGCGCCTCCGGCGTCAGCCGACTGCCTGGCATAAGTACAACGCTGGCCTTGACATGCTCGCCCCACGTCTCGTCCGGCACGCCGTAAACCGCGGCCTCCGCGATATCGTCGCACAGGCGCATGATGACGTTGCAGACCTCGCCCGGATAAATGTTCTCGCCGCCGGAAATGATAAGATCGTCTTTCCGGCCGCACAGCGTAAGGAAGCCGTCCTTGTCCAGATAGCCCATGTCCTTGGTCCGGTACCAGCCGTCCTTGAAGCAGGCTTCCGTCAGCTCCGGCTGCTTGTAATAGCCCTTCATCCGGCCGGGACCCTTGACATAGATTTCGCCGGAAACGCCGGTCTCACATTCCTTGCCGCCCTCGCCGACAATTTTGACCGATGCGCCCGGAATCGGACGGCCGACCGAATCGCGGTGCGCGCCGCCGTCCGAGAAATGGTCGTCCGGCGCAAGCAGAGTGACGATGCTGTCCATTTCCGTCATGCCGTAAGATTGATAGAAGCGACAATCCAGCTTCTCGATGGCGCGATCCAGCAGCACCGGCGGGATCGGGCAGGTGGAATAGTTGACCGTGTGCAGGTTGGACAGATCATAGTGGTTTCTGTCCATTTCGTCCAGAATCCATTTCAGGATCGTCGGGACGACGCTGATGGCGTTGATCTTCTCCTCCACAAGGCTGTGCATGTAAGTCTCGAGCACAAACTGCGGCATCAGCACCATGGAGCCGCCGGTTGACAGCGACAGGTGCGCGCCGATCGCCGCGGTGTGGAACAGCTGGGAAATATACTGATAGCGCTGGCCGTCCGGGTAGGAATACACGCTCAGTGCGCTGCGAAGCTCGCCCAGCATGGCGCCATGCGTCTGCACCACGCACTTGGGATGTCCCGTCGTGCCGCTGGTATGCAGGCGGCAGGCCTCGTCTTCGGGACGCACGTCGGCGATCACAGGCCCGTCCGGCATGGCGGCAATCACATCGCGCATGGCCGGTGCGGCGTCGGTGGCATCGATCTCAATAAATTGGATTTTCCCAGCATAGCGCTCCCGGAGCTCCTGATCCCACTCCGGCTTCTCCGGCTTGTAGAACGCACACAGCACGCCGTTCAGATCCAGCATATAAGCCATTTCTTCCGGCGTTAAGCGCCAGTTGATCTTCACCGTGACGGCGCCCATTTTGTAAATGGCAAACTCGGCAATCAGGCATTCCGGGCAGTTGCGGGAAATAATCGCCACGGGATCGCCCTTTTGGATGCCCAGGCGCTCCAGATAATGCGCCGTCTGGCAGATCATCCGGCCAAACTGGCCGTATGTAATACGCCAGTCTCCAAAAATAATGGCCTCACGATCCGGGCAGCGTCCGATCGGGTCGTCCACGACTTGTCCAAAGCAGGTATAACGGTCAAATGCCTCAAAGTCCATTGTTTGACTCCTCCGTTTGTTGTATTTGGGATCCGACGCGCAGCGACATCGGCAGCGTAGTACGCGCCGTTGCTTTTGTTTTAACGTTACATTTTTAACTTTAACGGTTTTGCCCGCAGGTAGCACCGTCATTCCCTCCAAAAACATCCTCAGAACTTCCGCACAGATTGCAGCATTAATTCCAATCTCATTTTTGTGCGAAATTTCTGCAAATTGTGCGAAAACATGCTGATTTTTTCGCTTTCCCCCTTGAAACGGAGCGTACTTCTTTGATAGCATCGTTTGACAAGGGCATACACGGTTTTGACGGGCAGAAAAACGCCCATGCCGCTTCAAAGCCCTTGACAATACAGCAAGTATTCCCTGCGGGCTTTTCATTGCCTGAACATTTTTCTGCTCCGGCAAAACTGCGAGCACCTGACGGCAATGGATTTATGAGCGATTTTTGGTTTTTGAGATGCAGATGGGCTGACGCCCATCAAAGCGAAAAGGCCGAAAAGCGCCGGAAAGACACGCCGTCAGGCGTGTATCCCCTTGCCAAGCGATGCTATTGTCATGTTTGCACAACGGCTCGAATTATGTCGAATGTCATTTTCGTATCAAATGCCGTTTCTCAGATTTCCACCCTGAGATATAGTTAAAAAGTAGGCATTGTACAATGTGCACAGTGCAGCCCGCCAAAAAATGGAATACCGTTATTCTTTTTTGATGATTTCCGTTTCATTTGGCTGTCGAAACCCATTTTTCATATTAGGAGGTCGATACATGAACAAACCGCTTGATGGCCTTTTTGTGGTCGAACTGACGACCTACTGGGCCGCCCCCTCCGCCGGCGAATTTCTGCGCTGCCTCGGCGCCCGCGTCGTCAAGGTTGAGACCGGCAAGGCCGGTGATTCCGTCCGTTACTGGGGCCGCACCTGCGGCATGCCGATCACGGAAAATGAGAACCCGTCCTTCGACCTGTTCAACGGCGGCAAGGAATTTCTGCATCTGGATCTGAACGATCCGGAACATGAGCGTGTGCTGCACAACATGCTGGCCAAGGCCGACGTTTTTCTCACCAGTATGCGTCAGGGCGGTCTGAAAAAGCACGGCCTCGACTATGAAACGCTCCGGGAACAATATCCGAGACTGGTAATGGCGCACGCCACCGGCTACGGCTGCAAGGACGGGCCGCTGTCCTCCGCGCCTGGCCTGGACGCCGTCGCGTTCTTCGCCATGAACGGCCTGATCTCCGATCTGCGCCTGAATCCGGACGACTCCCCGATCTGCCCGCCGACCGGCATGGGCGATCTGACGACCGGTATGCCGCTGTTCGGCGCGATCATGACCGCACTGTATGCCAGAGAGCGCACCGGCAAGGGCGACTACGTCTCCGCTTCGCTCTACGGCACCGGCAACTGGGTCACTGCCGCCATCAACTCCGGCACGCAGTACTTCAATCCCTGGCCGCGCAGCCGCTACACCCAAAGCCCAATGGGACAGGCGTTTGAAACCAAGGACGGTAAGTTCGTGCAGATCTTCGTCAATGAGTATGAGCGCTATTTCCCCGTCTTCTGCAAAGCGTTCAACATCGAAGACATGCTGGACGATCCCAGAGTCAACACCCGTCCGGCGCTCAACGTGGACGGCAACTGCGCCATCATCGTTGCCCGCTGCATCGAGGAGGCCAAGAGGAAGACCGCGGCAGAGATCATGAGCGTGCTGTCAGCCGGCAACGTGCCCTGCACCGTTCTGCGCGGAATCGGCGACAAGTATCAGGAGCAGGAGCAGCTCGACCAGTGCCTCTCCAACGGCTATCTCGGCGAAGGCACCTATGAGAGCGGCAAGCACTACTACCAGCCGCAGATTCCCATTTATATGGAAAGCGTCGGTGTGCAGAACTACTTTGCACAGAGCAAATCCATCGGCGCCGACAACGAAGCGCTGTTCCGGGAGTTCTCGGAATAAACCGATCCCGCCGGGAAACAATACGAATGAGCGGCGCGCTCCGCCAGACACGCCGCTCATCAAAACACTGCAAAGAGTAAGGGGTTAAAAACTGCAAAGGAAACGGTGGAAGAGAGATTTCATTGAAACAATACGGACACAAGATTCGCAGGAATCCAGGATTCCTGTTCCATGTGTGATAACAAACTGTGAGGTATGATGTTTATGAAATTATCACTGAATCTGATTGCAGAAAGCCTGTCCGGTTTCGATTCTCAGGTCATTCTTTCTAGCGACCGGGAATTTGAATTTTCCAGCGTTCAGATCCTGACCCTTCCAACCGACACGCTGGAAGAAGACGTGCTTTACATTTGCGAGCCGAAGGTTCTGCCGCGGCTCAAGCGCTCCCTGTTTCACGACCACTGTTTCATCTTCAAAGCGAAACCATCGCAAGTCCAATGCAAGCACCCGCTCAACGGGATTCGCCTCGGCGAAAACACCGTGCTGAACGATGTTACCAACCATCTGATCAACCTGTTCTCAAAATTCAACCAGTTTGAGTTCCGTGTCAAGGCCGCCACCCTGAGTCACGGCGGGTACAATGCGCTGCTGCAGATCGCAAGCGAAACGTTCCCGGGTTGTCTGCTGCTGGTAACGGATTCGGCCTACAACATTGTTTGCGCCACCCGGAAATCGGTGGACTGCTGCGACTATCTAAACGGCATCATCACGCGCGGATATTACAGTCAGAATGATTTGAATCTGATGGCGCAGCACGGCTACTACGAGGATGAGCGGAAATATTTCCGGCCCATTTTGTATGGAGCGGAAACGACCATCAGCGGCGTTCCGTTTCTGGTTCGGTCGTATCGGAGCAACGGCGCCTCGTTTTCCTTCCTCGGCTGCTATTTTCTCGAAAGCGCTCCCTCGCTGGAGACAGTCGCGCTCTTTACCTGTCTCTCCAACGAGCTGGAGATCTATTATAAGATCAACGGCCTGTTCGGCTCGGAGTTTCTGGCCGCGCATCAGCAGTTTGTGGGCGACCTCATCCATCCCAAGCAGGACAGCGTGGAATACTTCCGGGATCGCTGCACGCAGCTGCACATCCCGTTTCAGGGGCGGTTCCGCCTTGGTCTTGTCCAGTGCGACATTGACAGCAGCACCAAGGTCTCCCACCTCGCAAACCAGCTCCGGGCAAACTGCCCACTGCCCAGCTACGGCGTCTTTCAGCACGGAGCCGAGGTGCTCATACTCCTGCGGGACTGGAACGCCTCCGATGTGAAGGACGCTTCAACCTTTGACGACGACTGGAGCACCCTGAACAACACCCTTTCGAAAAATCAGGCGCGCATGGGCGTCAGCCCCATGTTTCCGGACGTCACCAAGCTGCACATCGCGTATAAGCAGGCGCTCGCAGCGCTCAGCTGCGGCGTCCGCCAATCCCCTGAAAAAACGTCGTTTCTGTATTCCAGATTCTATCTGGAGGATATGTTGCAGAATTATGCGCAGGAAATTCCGCTCGCAGACGTCTACATCCGCTATCTCGACCGTCTGATGGACGACAACAGCACCACCTGCAGCAACCTCAAGCTGCTGTATTATTACCTGTGCTCCGAGCGCAACATTTCGCTCACCGCGAAAAACGTTCACATGCACCGCAACAGCGTCATTTACCGCATCCAGAAGATTCAGGACATTCTGGCTCTGAATCTCGACGATCCGGACATCCGGCTGCACCTGATGGTGTCATTTAAGGTTCTGGAGATGCTCAACAAGATTCCACACTGGGACGTCTCCGAAGAAGCAGAAAGCATCTTCGCGCTCGACTGAGTACCAAGCAAGACGCCCGCTCGCAATGCGAGCGGGCGTGAGACTGTCAAAAAAGCCAAGCTTTTTTGACAAAGGGGAAAGCGGCCTGACTGCAGCGCACTCGCTGTCCACCAAAGGCGGACAGCTCGCACGTTTGCAGGCCGAGAAGTATTTTCTCCGCCGCACATGACGTCAAAACGGGCGCATTCCGTTTCGCTTCCGCCGTTGGCGGAAGCTTCACATCCATTTCCCCGTTTTTCCTCATCAAATCCGAAACATGGTTTCGGATTTGAAAGGAAGAAGGCGGGAACGGA
>JABLYK010000012.1:0-21558 GCA_018265835.1 Oscillospiraceae bacterium
CCTTCTGCAAGTAGTTTTTTCAAAAAGCCTTGAAAAATCAGCATTTTTGGCGTTATGTCACCTGATATGAAGCAGTTTTACGATTTTTTCGCCGCGCGGAATCAGCTTCATATCCTCCTGTGTCACGGCGCGCGTCACCACGACGGCCGCCACATAGACCACGACGGCCGCCAGCATAGCCAGCAGCATCGAGACGGCCATGCGCTTCCAGTCCAGCGCAGCCATGCCGCCCAGCAGCGCCGCCACGCCGTGATAGACTACCCACGCAGTCACACCCATGACCGCCGCGCTCCCTGCCGGGCGCAGCAGCACGTGGCGCATCCTCGGGCGGTTTTTCAGCGACCTGCAGATGAATGCATAGTTCATGCCGCACATGACGATATAGCACGTGAGCGTGCCGAGCGGCGCGCCGGTGATGTTGACCTCTGGATTGGCCACCAGAAACCAGTTGACTGCAATTTTGACAAGCCCGCCGACGATCATGGAGAACACGGGATAGATCTCATTTCCGGTCGCCTGCAGGATTGCGGTCGTCATCAGCGCCATGCAGACGAAGAACGACGCAATGCCCAGCAGGAGCAGCAGCACGGGGCCGGCCTCGTTGCTGCCCGGATAAATGACGTTGACGATCGGATGCGCAAGCACCGCAAGTCCCACGCCCATCGGCAGCGCGATCACAGCCGCGATACGCAGCGAGGATTCTGCGATTTCGCCCGCCGCAGCGTGCTTTTTCTGCACGATCAGAGCCGTAATGGCTGGGATGATGCTGATCGTCAGCGGTGTAATGAAAGCGGCAGGCAGATTATAGAGCGTCTGTGCCTTGCCATAGATACCATACAGGATCTTCGCGTCATAATAGCTGAAGCCCGCCGCCACCTGCAAGCGGTTGAGCACCAGCTTCGCATCAATGAGATTGATCATGCTCAACACGCAGGAGCCTAACGTAATGGGAATGCCGATGCGCAGCAGCCGCCTGAGCACTCTTCCAGGGCTGTCCGGCACATCCGGGTCGGACACCGTGCGCTCCGGATAGTGGCGGTGTTTGTAAACAGCAACGTACAGCAGCGCCGCGATGCTGCCGGCTGTGACGCCGAAAATCGCGCCCGCAGATGCGATCGGAAGGCTTTTCCCGATCCGGATAAAGTACCACGCCAACGAAAGCCCCACCAGCGTCTTTGCGAGCACGTCCAGAATCTGCGACACCGTAGTCGGCGTCATATTGCTCTGTCCCTGCGCATACCCTCTGTACGCTGAGGTCATGCACACCAGGAACATCGCGGGCGACAGCGCCCAGATGCTCTGCGCCGCCTCCACATCGTTCATCATGCTGGCCAGCTCCGTCGGGAACAGGAACATGATGAGGCTGGAGAGAAGCCCGATACACGCAAACGCGACGAACGCCACACGGAAAGTCCGGCGCATCTGCATGGTCTGGCCCAGCGTGTCCGCCTCGCTGATCATGCGCGAGAGCGCTACCGGCAATCCGGCTGTGGACAGCGTCAGGAACACGTTGTAGATATTGTAGGCGACCATGAAGTGCGCATAGCCCTCGTCGCCCAGGATGTTGCCAAGCGGAATTTTGTAGATGGCACCGAGTATTTTCGTAATCACCACGCCCGCCGTCAGAATGGCGGCGCCATGGAGGTAGTTCTGCTTCTGACTCTCCTGCAATGGGCTCCTCCTCTCGCACAAATCCAATCACGCGGCTTTCAGACAATGGTATACTTTACACTACGGAACGGAAAAAATCAAGGGAACGGTCTCCCGTTCCCTTGATTGCGCTGACAAAAAAGCAAGCTTTTTTGTCAAGGGGATGCAGCATGTTGCAGCGCACGCGCTTCGCTCGCACGTTTGCAGTCTGAGCGGAGTTTTTTCCGCCGCACATGTCGCCGGAAAAAACGATTGGATTTCTTTCGCCGCTTCGTCGGCGAAGCTCTGCGAGGCCTTTTAAAAAATCAAGGGAACGGTCTCCCGTTCCCTTGATTTTGAAACTTGTGCAATGCTTATGCGTGTCTGACGGAGTCGATGTGGCGGGTCAGGTCGAGCATCTTGTTGGAGAAGCCCCATTCGTTATCATACCACGCAACGAGCTTCACGAAGTGATCGTTCAGCGCGATGCCGGCCTTGGCATCGAAGATGGAGGTGTGCGGATCGGTGCGGAAGTCGGAGGAGACGACCTCGTCTTCCGTGTACTCCAGAACGCCCTTCATCGGGCCTTCGGCGGCTGCCTTCACCGCAGCGCAGATCTCATCATAGGTCGCAGCCTTTTCCAGACGGCAGGTCAGGTCCACAATGGACACGTCCGCCGCAGGAATGCGCATGGACATACCGGTCAGCTTGCCCTGCAGCGCGGGGATGACCTTGCCGACGGCCTTGGCGGCGCCGGTGGTGCTGGGGATGATGTTGCCATGCACGGAGCGGCCGAGACGCCAGTTCTTCTTGGAGAAGTTGTCCACCACGCTCTGGGTCGCAGTGTCGGCGTGAACGGTGGTCATCAGACCTTCGACGATGCCGAAGTTGTCGTTGATGACTTTCGCAAGCGGCGCAAGGCAGTTGGTGGTGCAGGAGGCGTTGGAGACGACCTTGATGTCCGGCGTGTAGGAATCGAGGTTCACGCCGCAGACGAACATCGGCGTATTATCCTTCGACGGGCCGGAAAGAATAACGACCTGAGCGCCCGCGTCCAGATGGTCCTGCGCTGCCTCGGTGGTCAGGAACTTGCCCGTGCACTCCAGCACATACTCCGCGCCGATCGCGCCCCAGGGGAGCTGCTTCGGGTCACGGGAGTTGAGCAGCGGAACACGCTTGCCGTTGACGATCAGCGCCGGGGCTTCGCCGCCCTCGACCTCGACCGTACCGTTGAAGCGGCCGTGCACGGAATCATACTTCACAACGTATGCGAGCTGTTCCGGCGTCTTATCCGGCGCGTTGATGCCGACGACTTCAATGTCGTCACTGCAGATCGCAGCGCGGAACACCAGACGGCCGATGCGGCCGAAACCATTAATGCCAATTCTAATACTCATTGAGATACCTCCTTGTAAATTTTCAAGGGTTGCCTTCAGATCGTGGATATCTGATTTTCGCCATACATTTTAGTACGTTTTCCGAAAAAGCGCAATATCATTCTTGTATTTCAAAGTAAATCTTTCCACAAACGAACGTTGTTTTCCGCAACGCCCTTGAATTTCGTGTCGAAAAATGGTATATTTGTAAAAAAGACTTGATCTGAAAGAGGTATGTATGAAAGACGCCTTTCCTGCCGGCATGTTCGGCACACTCTTTACACTCTCAGATACCGCTGTGATTGGAACCCAAAACCGAATCATTGCCTTCATGAATCCCGCCGCGCAGCGGATCCTCGGCTGCAACGAGACAGGCAGGCCCGTATCCTGCCTGCTGCCGCAGCACGTCATTCAGTCACAGGCAACCGAATTCGTCACCTCCGCCACGCTCGCGGGGCAGCACGCCATCATTACGGTCACGTCTCTTGCCGCCTTCCGCCTGTATACGCTGACCTTTGATCAGACCGACGCCCCGCCGCCGTCCCCCATTTTCGTGCCGCAGCTCTCCACACTCGCCAATTTCCGGCTGGTAACGGACTATTTCACACGTTACAGCGAGGACAAAGAGGACGATAAGCTTTCCCGGTATTCGGCTGAGCTGTCGAAATGCTTTTATCTCATCAACCGCTGGTCGGTCAACGCTTCTCTTCTGGCTGCGCTCCAGAATGGGACGCTTCCGTTCCTGCCGGTGGCCATTGATCTGAAGAAGCAGTTTTCCGATTTGCTGGACGGCGTCCGCTTTTTTGCGGAAAAGCGCGACATCAGCATTCTGCTGGAGGCGCCGGAGAGCCGGATGATTTATACGCTCGACCCAAATCTGATTGAACAGATGGCGCTGAACATCATCTGCAACAGCCTGCTCCACTGCGAACGAGGCGATCGCGTGCGCGTCACACTCAGCGCAAACGGCAGCAGCATCTTCATCGCGTTCAATGATACCGGATCCGGTATTCCGGCAGACAAACTCGCCTCCATCTTCAGCAGCTACCTCCCCAGAAACCGCACGCCTGACGAAGAATCCGGCGCGGGCTTTGGTCTGGCGGTTGCGCTTGGCATCGCAGAAATGCACGGTGGAACGATCCTTGCGGAAAGCTCTGAGAAAAACGGCACCTCCATCCGTGTGCTGCTCAGCGCATCCATTTCCGGTTCCGGCCAGCTCAAATGCGACCCGCCCGCCTATCTCACGCAGCAGAATTCCACTCTGCTTACCGGCCTGGCTGATTTTCTCGACGCGAGCGACTTTCAGGCACAATTGTTGGACTAACTGCAAAATCGAGCGCATTTGCGCTCGATTTTCGTTTGATCGGGGCTTTCTTTCCCGACGCATTTGTTTTATACTATTCTCTGTCCGCGGCGCTGATCGGCTGCGGGCAGATCTCGTTCAAAGAAGGTACACGCATGCAGCAACCCAATGACGCGCTCGGAACTGAAAAAATCAGCAAACTGGTCGTCCGTCTGGCCATTCCGTCGGTCGTCGCCCAACTCATCAATCTGGTCTACAACATGGTAGACCGTATTTACATCGGCCACATTCCGGAGGTCGGCAGTCTTGCGCTGACTGGCATTGGCGTGTGCATGCCGCTCATGATGATCCTCACGGCTTTTTCCCAGCTCATCGGTGCCGGCGGCGCCCCGCTGGCCTCCATCTCGCTCGGAAAACAGGACACGCCCACCGCAGAGCGCATTCTCGGCAGCTGCACCGTCGCGCTGGTTCTGATGAGCATCGCACTGACCGTCCTCGTGCGCTCTATCTCCGAGCCGCTGCTCGTGCTCTTCGGCGCAAGCAGCGACACGCTTCCGTATGCGCTGGAATACATGAATCTGTACGTCTGGGGCACGCTGTTTTCCACCTGCTCCATCGCGCTGAACTGTTTTGTCACGGCGCAGGGCTTCACCAAGATCAGCATGATTACCGTTCTGACCGGTGCGATCTGCAACATCATTCTGGATCCGGTCTTCATCTTTGCCCTGCAAATGGGCGTGCGCGGCGCGGCGCTGGCTACCATTCTGTCACAGGCTCTGTCCGCATGTCTGGTGCTGGTGTTTCTCTCCGGCAAGCGCACGAACCTCCGTCTGCAGAAAAGCGGACTTCGCATTGATTTTCGGCTGCTGGGCAAATGTCTGGCGCTGGGGCTCTCCCCGTTCGTGATGCAGTTCACGGAATGCATTCTGTTCGTCTGCTTCAACCGCTCCCTGCTGAAATACGGCGGCGACGTCGCTGTCGGTGCCATGACGATTTTTGCAACTGTGATGCAGCTTGCCACGCTGCCGCTTTTGGGCATGGCGCAGGGCGTGCAGCCGATCACAGGGTATAACTACGGCGCCGGAAACAAGACGCGCGTGGCGGAGGCGTTCAAGCTGCTGCTCAAAATCAGCCTGAGCTATTCCACCCTGATGTGGCTGCTCGTTTTGCTGTTCCCGCACGTGTTCATTCTCCCGTTTACCAACGATGCCGCGCTGATCGCATACAGCAGCAGGATGATCCGCATTTATTTCGCCATGCTGCTGGTGATGGGTGCGCAGCTTGCCTGTCAGAATACGTTTCTCGCACTGGGCAACGCCAAGACGTCGCTGTTTCTGGCGCTGTTGCGGAAGGTATTTCTGCTCATCCCGCTGATCTACATTCTGCCGTGCTTCCTGCCCGATCAGGCCATGGCCGTGTTCCTCGCCGAGCCGATTTCGGATACCATCGCCGCCACAACGACGCTGACGCTGTTTTTGAAGCAGTACCGGGGTGAGCTGTTCGGGCGCGGCGAGCGCCTGTCAGCCCCCGCAGATCGGGAGCAAGGGTTCTAAAGACACCGCAAGGAACCGCCGTTCCGGCGCGGTATGGACGCACACTTTCCCCGCTCGCATGATAAAAAGCTCCGCTATCGCGGCTTACAATACCGGAGCTTCAGGGTGTCAAAAAAGCCTCGCAGAGTTTCGCCGCCGCAGCGGCGAAATAAAATTCAATTATTTTCTCCGGCGACATGTGCGGCGGAGAAAATACTTCTCGGCCTGCAAACGTGCGAGCTGTCCGCTTCCAGTGGACAGCGAGTGCGTTGCAGTCAGGCCGCTGTCCCCTTTGTCAAAAAAGCTTTGCTTTTTTGACAAGCAAAAGCTCCGGTATCGCGGCTTGCGATACCGGAGCTTTTGTATTTGCTGGTATGGTTACACTTTTTTGACCACTTCGCCGGTGGACTTGAGGATGCTGCTTTCCGGGATGACGCCGCGCACGCAGGACACCGGATAGATGTTCGAGTGACGGCCAACAACTGTACCGGGATTGAGCACGCTGTTGCAGCCGACCTCCACATAGTCGCCCAGAATCGCGCCGAACTTTTTACGGCCGGTCTCGATGTGCTCCGCCCCGTTTTTGACAACCACCAGGGTCTTGTCGCTCTTGACGTTCGAGGTGATGGAGCCTGCGCCCATATGGGCTTTATAGCCCAGAATGGAGTCTCCGACGTAGTTGAAATGCGGTGTCTGCACATTGTCGAACAGCACCACGTTTTTCAGCTCGCAGGAATTGCCCACAACCGCATGTTTACCGACAATGGCGCTGCCGCGCACGAACGCGCAATGACGCAGCTCCGCGCCGTGGTCGATGATGCAGGGGCCCGCGATATACGCGCTGGCAAAGACCGTGGCGTCCTTCGCAATCCACACGTCCTCGCCCACCTGGTCATATTCGTCCTTCGGCAGTGTGGGGCCGAGCGTCAGGATGAAGTCCTTGATCTCCGCGAGCGCCTCCCACGGATAGGTCTTGCCCGCAAACAGCGGCGCCGCAATCGTCTTGCTCAGATCGAGCAGCTCTGTGACCGTCATCATGCCTTCACCCGGATCAGATGACCCGATTCCCGCATAGCGTCGATGACGCTGTTGACATTTTCCTCGCAAAGCTCGTGCGTGGAGGCCTCCACCATCACGCGCAGCAGCGGCTCTGTGCCGCTCTTGCGCAGGAGGATACGCCCCTCGTCGCCGAGCCGCTCGGTGACGGCCTGTGCCGCCGCCTGCACGGCAGGATCGCCAAGCGTCGCGTCCTTATCGTCCACGACGACGTTCGTGAGCTGCTGCGGATAGATGTGCACCGGCGCGGCCAATGCGCCGAGCGTCTTTTTGCGGTCGAGCATGACCTGCATGACCTTGATGGCCGTGAGCAGTCCGTCGCCGGTGGTGGCGTACTTGCCAAAAATGATGTGGCCGGACTGTTCGCCGCCGATCAGGTGGCCGTTTGCGCGCATGTTCTCCGCCACGTACTTGTCGCCCACCGGCGTCTTTTCATAACCGATGCCGATGGCGTCGAGCGCCTTGTACAGGCCGAGGTTGGACATCACGGTCGTGACGACTTTGGTATCGTTCAGGCGCCCCTCCTGCAGCATATTCCGCGCACAGATGTAGAGGATCTTGTCCCCGTCCACGACGGAGCCGTTTTCGTCCACGGCGAGGCAGCGGTCTGCGTCGCCGTCAAAGGCAAAGCCAACGTCCAGTCCATGCAGGCGGACAAACTTCTGGAGGTTTTCGATGTGCGTGGAGCCAACGCCGTTGTTGATATTCGTGCCGTCCGGCTCGTTGCCAATGACATAAGTATCCGCGCCCAGCGCATCGAAGATATTTTTCGCCATCATCCAGGTGCTGCCGTTGGCACAGTCAAGTCCGACCTTCATCCCCTTGTACGAATGCGTGGACAGCGAGATCAGATACCCGATGTAGCGGTTGCGGCCGGCGGAATAATCCTTCGTACAGCCGATCTCCGCGCCCGTGGCGAACGGGATTTCAAACTCGCCGTCGAGATACCGCTCGATCTCCTCGATGACGTCCTCCTGCATTTTCTCGCCCGCGCTGTTGAGCAGCTTGATGCCGTTGTCGTGATAGGGGTTGTGGCTCGCGCTGATCATGACGCCGCAGTCAAAATCGTCCGACCGGACGATGTAGGAGACGCTGGGCGTCGTGGTGACATGCATCAGATACGCATCCGCACCCGACGCGGTCAGGCCCGCGGACAGGGCGTTTTCATACATGTAGCTCGAACGCCGGGTATCCTTGCCGATGACGACGGAGCACTTGTGCTCCCGCCCGTAATACCAGCCGAGAAAGCGCCCGATGCGGTACGCGTGCTCGACCGTCAGGTCAACGTTGGCTTCCCCACGAAAGCCGTCAGTGCCAAAATATTTGGACATGTTTTACCTCCGATTGTTCTCTCCGCCGGCGGCGGATAAAATCTTTACAGCATTGATGCTGCGTCGTGATCCAGATAGACCTCCACGTCCGTGTGGAGCTGCAAAAAGGATGCCGGGATGAACGATTCCGGCCGGCCCTCCAGCGTTTTCTGAACAATGCTCGCCTTGTCCTTGCCGGTTGCGACAAGCAGGATCGTCTTTGCGTCCAGAATCGTGCCGATACCCATTGTGACGCCCTGCTCCGGCGTTTGTTCCACGCCGCCGAACGCATCCGCGATCGCAGCGCGGGTCACGTCCGCAAGCTTGCTCACACCCGTGCGCGAGCCGAAGGCCGCCCCCGGTTCGTTGAACGCCACATGGCCGCGCTCGCCAAGGCCAAGCAGCACCAGATCCAGCCCGCCGGCCGCTTTGATCTCCGCATCGTAATCCGACTCCGGCTCCGGCGTATGCATCGCCGCGAACGGCGTTTTGTCATAGAGCAGCGCCTGCATCACAGCGCGCTGCGACTGCGCACCCTGCGCCGCCTCGCCCACATACTCGCAGGCGTTGAACGCCGCGGCGCTTGCGAAGGACACGCCGCTCGCGGCGAGCGCATCAAACGCCGCCGCAGGAACGTCCACTGCTGTGAAGCCAAGCACGGCTTCCGGCTTTTGTGAAAGCAGCGATGCATACCGCTGCGCGAGCTTTGCGAAGATTTCTTCCTGTGTTCCAATGATGGTTTTCATGTTGATTCCTCCTGTTTTCGTCAAAGCGGGTTGCTCCGTTACAGGGTAACCTCACCGTCAAATACAAATGCTGCGGGGCCGGTCATATACAGCAGGTTCTCTTTCCGGTTCCATTCGATGTGCAGCGTGCCGCCGCGCAGCAGCACATCCGCTTCGCTGCCGCACTTGCCGAGCAGCGCAGAGACGGCCAGCGCCGCCGTCGCCCCCGTGCCGCAGGCAAGCGTCTCGCCGCTGCCGCGCTCCCAGACGCGCATCCGCAGCGTCCGGTGGTCGATCACCTGCACGAATTCCGCATTTACGCGCGCCGGAAACACCGGATGGTTCTCGAATGCCGGACCGATGCGCGGGAAATCCAGCGCGTCCGGATTGTCCACATAGGTCACACAATGCGGGTTGCCGACATTCACGGCAGAGACAAGCCACGTCTTGCCGCCCGCCTCGATCGGCTGGCGCAGGAATGTTGCCCCCGGAGCCGCGACCGGAATCGTCTGCGGATGAAAATCCGGCGCGCCCATGCACACGCGCACTGTTTGCACCGCGCCGTTTTCCACATTCAGCCACAGCGTTTTGACGCCGGCACGGGTTGCGATCGTGAGAACCGTTTTGTCCGTGAGGCCCCGGTCATAGACGTATTTCGCCACACAGCGGATGGCGTTGCCGCACATATCCGAGCGCGAACCGTCCGCGTTATACATATCCATGTCAAAGTCCGCGCAGTCAGACGGGCTGATGAGTACAAGACCGTCCCCGCCGACGCCGAAATGCCGGTCAGAAAGACGGATCGCCGTGCATCCGGGGTCGGGCACGCGTTCTTCGAAGCAGTTGACATAGAGATAGTCGTTGCCGCAGCCCTGCATTTTTGTAAACTTCATACGCGACCTCCGTTTCGCCCCCCATTGCGCCGCATGATTCCGCTTTTTCGCGGGAAAGCTAAGTGCATTCGGAAAGGCAGGGATGTAACCTTGGCGATCATTCTGATCCGGACGTTGATTATTTTTACCGCGCTGGTGCTGGCCATGCGCCTGCTGGGAAAGCGGCAGCTTGGCGAAATGGAGCTCTCCGAGCTGGTGGTAGCCGTGCTCGTCGCCGACATTGCAGTCAATCCCCTACAGGACACCGATATGCCGCTGATCTATGGATTGGTTCCGCTTCTGGTGCTGTTTTGCTGCGAAATCATCATCTCCGGCCTGACGCTCAAAAGCATCCGGCTGCGGCAGCTTCTGTACGGCAAGCCCAGCCTGCTCATCGAAAAGGGGAAGATTGCGCAGCGCGAGATGACCAAAAACCGCTTCACGCTCGACGAGCTGACGCAGGAGCTGCGCAATCAGGGCATTCTGGACATCGCCAGCGTGGAATATGCCATTCTGGAGACGAACGGACAGCTCAACATTGTGCTCTACCCCGCCGAACAGCCCGTGACTGCAAAGCAGCTTCACCTGAATCCGGACGACGACGGATATTTCTCCATCCTCATCAGCGACGGGCGGGTGCTTTCCAACAATTTGGCGCAAACAGGCCACGACATGCGCTGGCTCGAACGTGAGCTGAGGCAGCGGCATGCCGCCGGGCCGGAGGACGTCTATCTGATGATGGTCAACGACGCCGGGAGCATCTACTACACGGCAAAGGAGCGAAAGGCATGAAAAAAGAGCTGGCCGCAGCCGCGCTGCTGCTGCTTCTGGCGGCGGCTGCGATCTGGAACGTCCGCTATCTGGACGCGCGCTGCGATTCGCTCGACAGCGCCGTCACACAGGCGCAATCACAATACCTGTCCGGCAACGGAAGCGCCGCTGCACAGGCGCTCACCGACGCGCGCTGCGACTGGGACAGCATGGACCGCTATGCCCACATCATGCTGCCGCACAGTGCCGTGGAGTCGGTGACCGAAACGTTCGACGCAGCAAAAGCCGCCCTCTCCGCCGGAGACCCAGCGGCGGAAGCGCAGCTTCTCCTGCTGCGCACCCACATCGCCAATCTCGGCGAGAGCGAGCGCGCCGCACTTGGGAACGTATTTTAATCCCGGTTGTTCAGAAGCTTCGTCAGCTCCTGCATAAAGGTGTCAATGTCCTTGAACTGGCGATACACAGACGCAAAGCGGACGTAGGCGACCTCGTCCACCGATTTGAGACGCTTCATGACCATCTCGCCGACTTCCTCGGTTGTGATCTCGCGCTCCAGCGCGCTCTGCAGCTCCTGCTCGATCTCGTCCGCAATCTTCTCCAGCACCGGCAGCGGCACCTTTCGCTTATCGCAGGCACGCACCATGCCGTTGATGAGCTTGCTCTTGTCGAACGACTGGCGGCTGCCGTCGCGCTTGATGACGACCAGCGGCAGGCTTTCAATGATCTCATATGTTGTGAACCGCTTCTGGCAGGCGAGACACTCGCGCCGGCGGCGGATCGTTGCGCCCTCCTCAGCCGGGCGGGAGTCGATGACCTTGCTCTCTGCAAAACCGCAAAACGGGCATTTCATAGGCTGCTTCCTCCAAACACAAACTGTAGCAGATATTGCATATTCGTGTTTTATTATAGCACACACCACCCCCTATTGCACGAAAAATTTGACCGCCTCCGGCAGGATTTCCCTCCCGGAAGCGGTTTTGTACATCATTCATCCGAATCCGCCGGCAATCGCTGCAAAAATTCGTCCCGGCTCATGAGGGCGTTGAGCGCTTCCAGCATTGCGTTCGCGCTCATACGCTCCGGCAGATTCAGCGCACGCAGAAGGTTTTTTCGTTTTTCTGCGCTGCCCGCGCCGCCGCTGAGCCCGGCTGCATAGAGATCCGCCTTGGTGATCTCTCCCGCCGTGCGGCAGGGCGTCTCCCCTTCCACGGTGGCGCCGGCGCGGCGCAGCGCTTCGATGAGCACCTCCGGGCGCATCCCCTCCACGCCGAGCTTCCCCTCCTTCGAGCGCGCTGCCTTGCGGCGCTCCTTGCCCGCAATGTCCGGAATGTAGGCGTGCTTCACGCGTGCCGGATCAATCGCGCCGCGCAAATAGCGGCGGATGACGAAGCCTGCGCCGTCGCTGTCAGTCAGCACAATCAGGCCGCGCTTTTCCGCGACGGCTCGCAGCAGCGCGAGCTGCTCCTTGTCGTTGAAAATGCCAAACCCAGCCGTCTCCAGAATTGGCGCGTCCACGACCTGGGACAGCGTGTTTTTGTCATACCGCCCTTCGACGATGATGGCTTCCCGAATTTTCAGCATGTCACGCCTCCACTGCGATGCGCAGCAGCAGATCCTTGAGCAGCGCCGTATCGTCCGCGCCGGTGCTCTTCATGGCATAGTCCGTCTCCGCGCACTGACGCACCACGTCCTCGAGCGACGCCAGCGAAAACCGCCGCGCGGACTGCAGGAGCTTCGCCGCAATGAAATCATATCGGATGCCGCACACCTCGCAGACATATGCCGTGCCGAGGCCACTTTGCTGCGCGACCTTCCCTGCGTATAGCCTGCGCATCTGCTGCCCGATCACCGACAGGAGAAAGATCGGCGTGTTTGCCTTGTCCGCCAGCAGCTCCGCGAGGATGGCCATCGCGCCGTCGTTATCGCGCGCGGCAAGCCGGTCGGTCATCTCGAACACCACCGCCTCCGGCAGCTTGTGCGCCACAGCGTCGATGTCTGCGCGGCGCACTGTGTCGCCCGTGACATAGGCGGCGAGCTTGTCGATCTCTGGGATCATCTGGTTCATCAGGCCGCCGCTGATGAGGATGAGCTGCTGCGCATCTGCGGTGGCAATCTGCTTGCCATAGGCCGCAAAGCGCTTGCGCACCCATGTGACGAGCGCGTCGCTGCCCTGCGCGGTGAATTGCAGCACCTTGCCGTGCTTCTGGAATGCCTTTGTCACCTTCAGGCGTCCGTCCGGCTCGAACGCCGTGTCCATCACAAACACGAGCGTGCAATAGTCCGGAATGTCGCCCAAGATGGCGAGCAGCCGCTCCACATCGCCCTCACGGCACTTGTTCGTGTCATACCCGCGCACCTCGATGAGCGTGCGCTCGGACAAAAACGGCACCGCATCCACCGCGTCCGCCAGCGCGTGCAGCTCCAGTGCCGCGCCGTCGAACCGGCGGTAGCTGAAGTCGTCCTCCCCGCCGGGCAGGCAGAACTGCTTGAGCTGGGTGAGATACGCCTCGCGCAAGTAATCCTCGCGCCCCCACAGCAGATAGAGCCGCTGCGGCCCCTGCTCGCGCAGCTCGCGGACAGCGGCATTGTAATTGAATGCTTTTTCCTGCTTTTTTGCTTTCGCCATAATGACTCCTAATTCAAACGCACCGTGACGCTGCCGAGCTGATCGGTGCGGTAGATTTCCATTCCGTGGTTCTGCAGGCGGGCGAGCGCCTCCTCCGCTGGGTGGCCATACGAATTGTAGCCGCATGAGACAATGGCGCACTGCGCGCCCGTGGCATCCAGCAGGGTCTCGCCCGTGGAGTAACGCGAGCCGTGGTGCCCCGCGACGAGCAGCTCCGTGCCGCTGAGATCATACGCCAGCGCGAGCTGCGCCTCCACCTCCGTTTTGACATCGCCGGTGATGAGCGTGTCAAAGTCTCCGACGGATGCGCGCAGCATCAGGCAGCCGTCCTCATGCGTCCGGCCAAGGCGTGCGTAGACCGCCAAAGTGATCTGCTCCAGGTCCAGCTGCGTGTCCTCGCTGAGCCGGAGGATTTCCACGTTCTTCTGCTCTGCCAGCTTCAAAATGCCGCGCAGCGGCTCATGTTCGGGATCCGCCGCCTCCGGCACGACGAGCATGCGCACGTGCACCTGCTGAAGCAGGCGCAAAACGCCGTTGGTGTGATCCTCGTGCGGATGCGTGAGCACCAGTACATCGACCGTGCTGCGCCCAACAGAGCGCAGATACTGCGCAGCGGTGTCTCCCGCGTTCGTCACCGCGCCGTTGCCGCCGCAGTCCACCAGAACGGTATCGTTCCCGGCGAGGAACGCGATGCTCTGTCCCTGCCCCACGTCGAGCGCCGTCACGCGCGCCGCGGACGCCGCGCTCCACGCCGTGAGCATCACAACGGCGCAAAGCGTGCAGACGCAGCAGCAAACCGGCAGCACCGGGCGGTATTTCCCGCGCTCGGAAAGGCGGTAGGTCACGGCAAACAGAACGTACACAAACACCAGCCACAGCACGATCAGCGGATTTTTTGCAGACAGCACTGCGCCAGGCAGGCCGGAAAGCAGCTCTGCCGCGCCGAGCACATACCGCAGCGGCCACGCGATGACCCAGCCAATCGCCCGCCCGGCGAGCGGCCAGACAAGCCCCGCAGCCGCCGCAAGATAGCAGCCCACGAAGCATGCCGGCAGCACCCACAGCACCAGCAGATTCGTCACCGGTGCGATGAGCGACACACTGCCGAAATGCAGCGCGGAGAGCGGCACGGTAAACGCCATGGAGCCAACGGAGGTCGCGGTCGTTGCCAGAACGAACTGCACAGCCGCGCGCGGAACCTTGCGAAGCTTCCGCTTCGGCGGCAGGAAACGGGCCGATAAAAAGCGATAAACGGGGTCGGAGAGCAGAAAGATTCCGCCCATGGAGCCAAACGAGAGCTGCAGCGCGACGCTGCCCGCCGAAAACGGGTTGCACGCCAAAAGTAACGCCAGCGCCGTCAAAAGCGAGGTCGGCGGGTCGTTCTCCCGCCCCAGGATCGGCGCAAACAGCAGCAGCGCCGCCATGAACGCCGCGCGCAGGATCGACGCACTTGCGCCCGCCATCACCGCGAACACCGCCATCAATGGCAGCGCCAGCACGGCTGAAAGCTTCCGTCTCCCGAACAGCAGACGCACAAAGCCCAGCAGATACGTCAAATGCATCCCGGACACCGCCACTGTGTGCATAATGCCCGCGTCGCGCAACGGGATATCCAGATTCTGCGCATCCAGTGCCTGCTTGTCTCCCAGCATCAGCGCCTGCGCAAACGAAACTGCATCCGCCGGAAATATGCGCGCAGCGGATGTTTTCAGCGCATAAGCGATCGTTTTCGGAAAATACAGCGCCCGGTATGGCCAGACGCCGGTCTTTTCCGGCGCTTCCTGGATCGTTCCAAGAAAATAAATGCCGCGCGACAGGTACGTATCCGTCTCCTCGCCGTAGCGCTCGGTCGCCGGGCGCAGCTTCACACGCACGGTAATCTCGTCACCGGGACGAAGTTCGGCGCTCTCCCCGGCGTAATCATACAGCCGCGCAGTCCAATGCGGGAGCGCGGGGTCGGTCAGGCGCACGGTGAGCCCAACGGAATGCTCATATTCCTGCGGATACGCCGTCACGCGCGCCGTGACCGTCCGCTCGTCGCTTGAGACCGCCTGCACCGGCTCCAGACGCAGGTGCGCCGCGCCAAAATACCAGCCAAAGCCGACGGCCGCCGAAACCGCAAGGAGCAGAACCCGGCTGCGTGCGCTGCGCGGAAGCAGCAGGGATACCAGCGCCGTCAGGAGCATGGTACCGGCAGCATACAGCAGCAGGCGCGCCGGCAGTACGTAGTGCGCCAGAAAAATCGCCGCAGCATAGCCGCCCGCGGCATACGCCAGCTTGCGCATTCCCCCACTCCCTTTTTTCTCTCTTCCGATCGTTCCGATCGTATTATAGTAAAAAACGGCGGCAGGGACAAGCCCTGCCGCCGTTTTTTCTCAGCAAATTACAGAAGATGCTCGCCCATCGACGCGCCGCCGAGGACGTGGAAGTGCAGATGGTGCACCGTCTGCCCGGCGTCGTCGCCGCAGTTGGAAATGACGCGGTAGCCGTTTTCCAGGCCTTCCTGTGCCGCGAGCTTTGCGATGACCTCAAAGCACTTGGCAACCACAGCCGAGTTTTCCGCCGTGATCTCAGCAACCGAGCCAATGTGCATTTTGGGGATCACAAGAAAATGCACCGGCGCCTGCGGATTGATGTCCCGAAAGGCATAGACCGCGTCATCGTCATACAGGCAGGTGGACGGGATCTCCCCCGCCGCAATTTTGCAAAACAGGCAATCATTCATGGTTATTTCTCCTTTACAGTCCCAGTTTTTCTGCTACGAAATCGTCCACGATGGCAAGCGCATCGTCGGTTTTCAGAACCTCAGTACCGCCGCCCATGGCGGAGTCCGGCTTGCCGCCGCCCTTGCCGCCGGCCACGGAGGAAACCGCGCGAACCAGTTCGCCGGCCTTGATACCCGCCGCTACAGCCTCTTTGCCGCAGACCGCGACGAAGGTGACCTTCTGCCCCGCGATCGTGGCGAGAACCGCGACAACCTTCAGGTCTTTGTCGCGCAGGAAGTCGCCCATCTTGCGCAGGTCGCCCGCATCGAGATCCGGCCGCGTGGCCGTTATCACATGGAAGTCGCCGATGTTTTTGGCTGCAAACAGGAAGCGCTCCACGTCGCCCGCGAGCAGCTTGTCCTTCAAGTGCTCCATATTCTGCCGCATGTTCTTCAGCTCTGCCATGAAGTTTTCCGCTTTCGTGAGCAGCTCCACCGGTCTGGTGTGCAGCAGCTCCGACATTCTGCACAGGCAGTCGTTATCCACTTCCGCCTGGCACATGCATGCCTTGCCGGTCACTGCTTCGATACGGCGCACGCCGGAAGCCACAGAGCTTTCGCTCGTAATGCGGAACGGGCCAACCTTCGCCGTATTGTCCACATGCGTGCCGCCGCAGAGCTCAACGCTCTTGCCGCCCATATTCACCACGCGCACGGTATCGCCGTATTTTTCGCCGAACAGCGCCGTTGCGCCGGACTGCTTCGCCGCTTCAACCGGCATTTCGCAAACGCTCACGTCCATGCCATCCAGAATCATGTCGCAGACGATCTCGTTGACCTTGCGCAGTTCTTCCTTTGTTACGGCGGAGAAGTGCGTCAGATCAAAGCGCAGGCGGTCCGGCTCCACGAGAGAGCCTGCCTGATGCACATGGTCGCCCAGCACTTCCCGGAGCGCTGCGTGCAGCAGGTGTGTCGCGGAATGCGCGCGCATGATCGCCTTCCGGCGGTCCATGTCGATCGACGCGGTGACCTCCTGCTCCACATGGAGTGAGCCGGAATGCAGTTCGCCATAGTGCAGGAACTTGCCGGACTTGTCCTTCTGCACATCCGTCACGCGGAAGAGCGCGCTCTCCGTCTCGATCACGCCGTGGTCGGCCACCTGACCGCCCATCTCGGCGTAAAACGGCGTGCGGTCCAGAACCAGAATGCCCTTGTTCCCCTCCTGCACATTGGAGCAGACCTCGCCGTCGCATACGATGGCCAGAATCCGCCCGGTGTCCTTGCTGTGGTCATAGCCGGTGAATGTGGTCGGCGTGCTGTCAAGCCCCAGCTCAATGCCTGCCCACGCAAGGTCGCCGAGCGCCTCGCGCGCCTTGCGCGCGCGCACGCGCTGCTCCTCCATGAGCGCGTGAAAGCCTTCCTCGTCCACCGTCATGCCCTGTTCCTGCACCATCTCGTTCGTCAGGTCAAACGGGAAGCCATAAGTGTCATACAGCTTGAACGCATCCGCGCCGGAGAACACCTGTTCGCCCTTGGCCTGGTGCTCCGCGAGCAGGTCTGCGAAAATACGCATCCCGGCGTCGATCGTCTTGTCGAAGTTTTCCTCCTCCGTTTTGATGACGCGGGTGATATAGCTCTGCTTCTCGCGCAGCTCCGGATACTGGCACTCGTTTTCCTGCACCACGGTATCCACCACACGGTAGAGGAACGGATCGTTTTCGCCCAGCAGCTTGCCGTGGCGCGCTGCGCGGCGCAGCAGGCGGCGCAGCACATAGCCGCGTCCCTCGTTCGACGGGAGCACACCGTCGCAGATCATCATGACGGACGCGCGGATGTGGTCGGTAATGACGCGCAGGGAGACGTCCGTCTTGTGGCTGTCGCCATAGTGGGCGCCGGTGATCTCGCTGACCTTGTTGGTGATGTTCATCACCGTATCCACATCGAACAGCGAGTCCACCCCCTGGCAGACGACAGCAAGACGCTCCAGACCCATGCCGGTGTCGATGTTTTTCTGCGCAAGATCGGAATAGTTGCCGTTGCCGTCGTTATCGAACTGGGAAAAGACGTTGTTCCAGACCTCCATATACCGGTCGCAGTCGCAGCCCGGCGCACAGTCCGGCTTGCCGCAGCCATATTCCGCGCCGCGGTCAAAATAGATCTCGGAGCAAGGGCCGCACGGGCCAGAGCCATGCTCCCAGAAGTTATCGTCCTTGCCGAGACGGGTAATGCGCTCTGCCGGAATTCCGATCTCATCGCGCCAGATGTTGAACGCTTCGTCATCCTTCTCATACACCGAGGGGTACAGCCGGTTCGGGTCCAGCCCCACCCAGTCCGGCGAGGTGAGAAACTCCCATGACCACGCAATGGCCTCGTGCTTGAAATAGTCGCCAAAGGAGAAGTTGCCGAGCATCTCAAAGTACGTGCCGTGACGCGCGGTTTTGCCGATGTTCTCAATGTCGCCGGTGCGGATGCACTTCTGGCAGGTGCAGACACGGTGGCGCGGCGGCTCCTGATCTCCCTTGAAATAGGGCTTCATCGGCGCCATGCCGGAGTTGATCAGCAGCAGCGAGGCATCGTTCTGCGGGATCAGCGAAAAGCTGGGCAGGCGCAGATGTCCCTTCGTTTCAAAGAAGCTCAAAAACATCTCGCGCAGTTCATTCAAACCGAATTTTTTCATATTGACCTCCCTAAAAAAGAAACTCCCGCCCCTGAAATAGGGGCGAGAGCGAATCTCACGGTACCACCCTAATTGCCCCTTGCAGGGCGTCTTAGTCATCCATTAACGGGGATGAGTCGTCCCGGTCCTCCCGGGCTGCTCAAAAACGGCCTCTGTGCGGATTGGCCGAGGGGCTTCCACCGTCCCCCTCTCTCTGCGGGCAATCGCTGCACAGTTCATTTTTTCAAAGCGTTTGCATATGGCGAATAGAAATATATTATCACATTTTGCCCGGTTGTCAACCGTTTATTCCGCCATTTTTCGCCGCACGAGCGACAGCGGCGCGGCTTGCGCCGGCAGCGGCATGGAAAAGCGCATCATGGGGTGCGGGGTGCAGTCGATCGGCGCGCCCGCCTCGTCGCGCAAGTCCTCTGCCCGGAACGCGATGGGCGCGTGCTCCTTCGTCACCAGCTCCAATTCGTCTCCGGCGGAAAATTTATTCCGCTGGGTCAAAATCGCCCGGTCCGCCGTTTTCCCCTCCACGACGGCACAGACCTCCGCGCCGGAAAAGTACGCAGAGTCCGAGGTATACTGCCCCGGTTCGCCAAAGTAGAAGCCCGTGCTGTAAGGCCGGTGGCTGATCTGCAGCACTTCGCGTTTCCATACATCGTCCAGCGCCCGGCCTTCCAGCGCCGCGTCAACGGCATGGCGGTATGCGTTCGTCACCGTGCCGACGTAGTATGCAGACTTCATGCGTCCCTCGATCTTCAGGCTGGAGACGCCCGCCTGCAGCAATTCCGGAATGTGTTCGATCATGCACATATCGCGGGAATTCAGCAGGAATGTGCCATGATCCTCCACGATCTCGAACACCTCGCCGGGACGCTTTTTTTCCACGAGACCGTACTCCCACCGGCAGGGCTGTGCGCAGCGGCCGCGGCTGGCGTCCCGCCCGGTCATGTAGTTGGAGAGCAGGCACCGCCCGGAAAACGACACGCACATCGCGCCGTGGACAAATGCCTCCAGTTCCAGCTCCGGCGGCGTTTTGGCGCGGATGGCGGCGATCTCGTCCAGATGCAGCTCGCGCGCGAGCACCACCCGGCTCGCGCCCAGATCGTGCAGCGCGTTCGCCGCAGCGGCGTTCACCACGCCGAACTGTGTGCTGATGTGCAGCGCCACGTGCGGTGCATAGCGCTTCGCCTGCGTGATCACGCCGAGATCCGCCGCAATGACGGCGTCTGCCCCGGCATCGTCCAGCAGTTCCAGGAATGCGGGCAGCCGCTCCATCTCATCATCGTGCGGCAGCGTATTGCACGTCACATGCACAGCCGCGCCGGCGGCATGCGCCAGTTTGACAGCACTGCGCAGTCCGTCCGGCGTAAAATTGCCCGCGCTGGCGCGCATGCCGAACTCCTCTCCCGCCAGATATACGGCATCAGCACCGAAATGGAGCGCCATTTGAAGGCGCTCCAAATCTCCCGCAGGGGACAATAATTCTGCTTTTTGTTTCATACCGTTCTGCATCATCCCTGTGAATAGCTCTGGCTGGCGACGAAGCTCTTGAACTCAGAATAATTCGTGAAGAACTTGTGCGTTCCGCTCTCCGCATCCAGCGCATAGTAGAGGTAATTCGTATCCGCCGGCTTCAGCGCGGCGTTGATGGACGCGGCGCCGGGGTTTGCAATCGGCGTCGGCGGCAGGCCGGTGTTCGTATACGTGTTGTACGGACTGTCGATCTGCGTCTGCTCCGTTGTGAGCACAGCTCCGTGCTCGTCAAGAACATACATGATCGTGGAGTCGATCTGCAGCGGCATACCCGCCTTGATGCGGTTGTAGATGACGGATGCAATCTGCGCGCGCTCGCTGTCGTTCGCGGCCTCCTTCTCGATCATGGACGCGATCGTGACCACTTCCTTGAGCGAAAGTCCCTTCTGCTCGGCGAGATCAAGCATCTCCGCCGTCAGCCGGTCGTGGAAGTTCACCAGGAACTTGTTGATGGCGCTCGACGCCTGCATCCCCTGATAGAACTCATACGTGTCCGGGAACAGGTAGCCTTCCAGCCGCGTGGCGTCGCCCAGAGCATTCTCGTCAAGGAACGAGTAGTTGTACTGATAGTTCGCGGCAGCTTCCATCAGGTCGTCATATTCGCAGACGCCCTCCTCTTCGAGCTTCTGGAAGATCTGCTCCATCGTATAGCCTTCGGGGAATGTGACCTCCGTCGTCACCATCGCGCCGGAGCCAACCTGCATTTTCTTGACGAGCGCGCGGTAATCGTAATTTGTGTTCAGTTCATACGTGCCGGGGTCGATCTTCACATCGGCGTGGGAGATGGCGCAGTAAAACTTGAACAGGCCCTTGTATTCGATGATACCGGCATCCTTCAGCAGATCCGCAACGTAGCCGATATCCGCGTAGCGGGTCTTCTCTTCCTTGGAGTTGCCGTCCTCATCCGTAACGGTTTCCGTCTTCGTCTCAAACTCCGCTTTGTCGAGCGTAATGGTCGCGGTCACCGGCTCTTTGTTGAGCGCCAGAACGTCAGACGCCGCCATCCAGCCCAGGCAGGCCAGAATGATGCTGACGCTCAGAACGAACGCAAAGTACAAAAAGCCGCCCAGACAGCCGCTCCGGCCGTCGCGCCGTTTGCGGATCGGCGCTTCCACCTGATCCCAGCCGCTGTCGTCCACGACCGGTTCGGCAAGCTGCTCTTCCTCAAACACCGGTTCCTCCGGCTCAGGCTGCGGCGCACCGCGTTTGCGGCGCGGGCTGTCGAAAAAGTCCCATTCATCGCCGGTCTCACCGCTTCGCGCCGGCTCCGAAACCGGCTTGCTTCGTGTTGTGCGGTCCATGTCCTCCCAGCCAACGTCTTGGGCGGCAGGCGCCTGCTTGACTGCCTCCCGCTCCGGCCATGACTGCACCGGTTTCGGCTGAACAGGGTGCTGCTGCGCGGGACGCTGCTGGGCAGGGTGCTGCTGGGCAGGATGCTGCTGTGCGGGGTGCT
>JABLYK010000012.1:21658-52366 GCA_018265835.1 Oscillospiraceae bacterium
GCTGGGCAGGACGCTGCTGAACAGGGTGCTGCTGGGCAGGTCTCTGCTGGGCAGGTCTCTGCTGGGCAGGACGCTGCTGAACAGGGTGCTGCTGGGCAGGTCTCTGCTGGGCAGGACGCTGCTGGGCAGGTCTCTGCTGGGCAGGACGCTGCTGGGCAGGATGCCGCTGGGCAGGGTGCTGCTGCGCGGGGTGCTGCTGCGCAGGATGCTGCTGCGCGCCGCCGCTGTCCTCGCTGCGGAACAGCTCATCGAAATTTTTGAAATGATCAGACATCGTTTGGTCTCCTATGCATAGTAACGACTCGCACCGGTGCGGCATAAGATAGGGCGACGACGGAGAGGGCGCCGCTTCGCCGGGTACAGTCGAGAGCGTTCCGGGTCATTCATCTTCCGTGCGGGAGTGACTTTGGCAACAAAAAATCTGTTGCGCGGAGAAAGGAATCATCTTATGTTCTGCGGAAATAACAATAGCTGCTTATGGATCATCCTCATCCTCATCATCCTCTTCTGTGGCTGCGGCAACAACAGCTGCGGCTGTGGCTGCGGCAACAACAACTGCGACAACAACTGCGGCTGCGGCTGCTGAGTATGACAGGGGGGCCCTTACGGGGCCCCTCAAAGCAACGCCGTTCGGATCGTTTCCCTGTCCGATAAGACGATGGAGATGGGCAAATCGTTCCACGTTCGCGGAAGTGTTTCATACAAAAACGCATTGCGGACAAGGCCGACTGTGCAGCAGACCGTTTCCGCCAGATAGCGGTCATAATATCCGCCGCCGCGCCCCAGCCGATAGCCGGCGCGGTCAAACGCCATGGCGGGGACAAGCAGCAGGTCGCCCGGCTGCGGCGTCAGATGCGGCGCGTCCGGCGGCGGCTCCGGGATGCCGTAGCGCCCGGCGGTGAGTGCCGCGTCCAGCCGCGCAAAGTGCATCATCCCCTCGCCCTCCGTCACCGGCAGGGCAACCGTCTTCCCCTGCCGCAGCGCCGCCGCGATCACGGCGTGCGTATCCGGTTCCGGGGACATGCTGTAATATGCAAGCACCCGCTGCGCCGCCTGAAACTCCGGCAACGCCAGAACGCGCGCCGTAATGTCCCGGTCGCTCTGCGCGAGCGCTTCGGCGCTCCACGCGGCCAGCTCCGTGCGGATCTGCGCGCGCAGGCGCTTTTTTGCCTCGTTCATAGAAGGGACTGCGCGATTTGGAAGATTTCCTCGTGCTTTTCCGAAAGTGCACGCACCTTTCCGTCCTTCTGAAACGGGACGACCCGCCAGCCGTAATGCTCGGCAGCAAGATGGCCGATGCGCAGGCAGTCTTCCAGATACTTGACGTCCTGTTCGTGGATGTCCGCCTTCGTATGGTTCTTGTTCTGGCGGTGCTCCATGCGCGCAAGGGACGTCTCAATATCCACATCCAGATAAATCACCAGATCGGGCTTCGGCAGGCCAAGCTTGCCGTATTCCAGATCGTACAGCCAGTCGAAAAATGCCGGCAACTCCGATTCCGGCAGTTTGGAGCCCTGATGCACTGCGTTCGAGGTCGTATACCGGTCGGACAAGATCAGCCCGCCGTTTTCATAGTCCGTCCCCCAGTCCGTGCGGTAGGAGGCATAACGATCCACCGCATAGAACGTGGAGGCGGCGTAGGCGTTGACGTCCGACGGGCGCTCCCCGAACGCGCCGCCAAGATACATCCGGATCAGCGCGGACGACTCCTGGTCGTAGCGCGGAAAGACGATATGGCGGAAGGCGATGCCCTCCTCTTCAAACCGAGAGCACAAGCGGCGGTACTGCGCGGACTTACCGCTGCCGTCAATGCCCTCCAGCACGATCAATTTTCCGTTATTCATGGCGTTTTCCTCGCAGCTTTTGCCCAATGGCGGCAAACAGGAATTTCGGCAGTTTCATCATGCGGCCGATGCGCGACGGCTCCTTGATGAGCCGGTAAAACCATTCCAGTCCGAGCTTTTGAAAAATTTTAGGCGCGCGCTTGACGGTTCCTGCGAACACGTCCAAGCTTCCGCCAAGTCCAGCCATCAGCCCCACGCGCAGGCGCGGCGCGTTGCGCTGCATCCAAAGCTCCTGCTTCGGCGCCCCGAGGCACACCAGCAGCAGATCCGGCTGCGCGGCATTGATTTTTTCGATGATGGGGGCGTCGTCCTGAAAATAGCCGTCGTTCGTGCCAGCGATGACAAGTCCCGGAAAGCGCTCCTGCAGCTTTGCCCCCGCAGCTTCCGCCACGCCGGGCTTCGCGCCGAACAGGAACACGGACTTGCCCTCCTGCGCCAGCTCACCCATCAGGGTCGTGGCAAAGTCGATGCCCGGCAGCTTTGCTTTCAGCGGCGTACCAAGAATTTTTGCGCCGTAGACGACGCCGATCCCATCCGGCAAAACGAGATCCGCCTGCTGCACGGCGGCCATCGCCGCCGCGTCCCCGCGGCAGTGCATCACGATCTCCGGGTTGGGCGTGACCACATAGGCCGCCCGGCGCTCGGCCATGAGCGCGCGCGCTTTCGCCACCGCTTCTTCCATTGTCATGCTGTCGAATCCGACGCCCATTACGTCAATCCGCATAGTATTCCTCCGTCAGACCTGAGAGAAAACCTCTCCGATCTTTGCGTGAATGATCAGATTTGCTTCGCTGTCATACGGGGTGGCGCTGCGGTTGACGAGCACCAGATGATTGCCCCGGTAATAATTGATGAGTCCTGCTGCGGGGTACACCGCCAGCGACGTGCCGCCGACGATGAGCACCTCGGCCTCCCGGATGAAGTGGATGGCCCTGGAAATCACGTCATCGTCCAGACACTCCTCATAAAACACGATGTCCGGCCGGATGATGCCGCCGCAGTCGCACTTCGGCACGCCGGTGCCGAGATTCACGCGCTCGGCCGGGTATGGCCGCCCACAGCGCATACAGGAACAGCGGTGGATGCTCCCGTGCAGCTCCAGCACGTTCTTGCTCCCGGCAGCCTGATGCAGCCCGTCGATGTTCTGCGTGATGACGGCGCGCAGCTTCCCCTCCCGCTCCAGCTCGGCCAGACGCAGATGCGCCCGGTTCGGCTTTGCATCCGGCGCAACAAGCTTGTCGCGGTGGAATTCATAATATTCCTCCGGGTGGCTGATGAAAAAGGAGTGGCTCAAAATCGTCTCCGGCGGATACTTGTAGTGCTGGTTATACAGCCCGTCCACACTGCGAAAGTCCGGGATACCGCTCTCTGTAGAGACACCCGCGCCGCCGAAAAACACGATATTGCTGCTGTCCGCAATGAGCTGCTTCAGTTCCAGAATGGCTTCGTCCATGCTGTGCTCCGCTCCTTTCCAAAGCGCAAGGGAAATTTCAATCCAAAATCAAGTTATTATACAACGGATCGACGCGTGAATCAAGTTTGTGCCAGCAAATATCTTTCGATGACGTCTGCAACCCCGTCATGGTCGCAGTCCGGCGCAATCACATCCGCTTCGGCCTTCACCGCATCGAGGGCGTTGCCCATGGCAACGGCCAGCCCCGCCGCGCGCAGCATACTGACGTCGTTCTCCGCATCGCCGATGGCGATCGCGTCCGACAGCGGGACGTGCAAATAGTCGCACAACGCCGCCAGCCCCGTGCCCTTGTCCACACCGGAGGCATTGATCTCCAGTCCGGCATCATCACAAGGTGTGATCTGCGCATCCGCCTCGCCTACGCGCGCGAGATAGGCCGCGCGCTCATCCGGACCTGCAAAGTACAGGTCGATTTTTTCCACCGGGTGCGGCGCACGCAAGAATTGCTGTTCCAGATCCGGCGTCGGTGTGCAGGCGTTTGCAATCGTGCTGCGGTAAATCACAAGATCGTATTTCTCCATTTCGTCCAGCAGGTCCGGCCGGTAGAGGGCCTGTCCGTCCGTGAACAGGATGGGAAACACATCCGACGCAAGGGACGCCTCCACCAGCCTTGCTGCAACATCTGCAGGCAAATTACTGGAGCGGACGATCCGGTCGGCGCCACGGTCTGCGATTGCCGCGCCGCTGGAGGTGATGGCGCAGCGCATCTCCGGAAACCGTGCAAAGTAGCTTTGAATCTGCCGGTAGCAGCGGCCCGTCGCAATGGCGACATGGTATCCCCGCTCCAGCGCGGCGCGCACGGCGGCAGCGCTGCGCGGCGTGATCTCTTTTTTCGAATTGAGCAAGGTGCCGTCCATATCGACGGCGATGAGTTGATAAGCCATACGTTCTCCCATAGCGGCCGCAAGCGCGGTCTGCCGTGTCCATTCAAATTCTGAAATATTGTACCCTGCCGCGCCGCCGGTGTCAACTTCCTTCCCGCGCAGCACTTGCACGGCGTGCGCAAAGGTGGTATCATACGGAAGAAATTTGACATTGCGAGGAACCTGTATGAGCATTTTTGTGGACGAGCAGCTCTATCATGGCCGTCCCGCGTCCGACGGGCGGCTGGACAAGGAGCTGCGCTGCTATGACTTCCTGGACCGGCTCGGTGTCGCGTATGACCGGGCCGATCACGGCTTTGCCAACACCATCCCGGATTGCGCGGCGGTCGAGGCCGTGACCGGGGCGGAAATCTGCAAGAACCTGTTTTTGACCAACCGCCAGCAGACGGATTTTTACCTGCTGCTCATGCCGGGCAGCAAGCCCTTCAAGACCAAAGACCTCTCCCATCAGATCGGCAGCGCCCGTCTGTCCTTTGCGTCGCCGGAGCACATGGAGCGTCTGCTGGACATTACGCCCGGCTCCGTGAGCATCCTCGGTCTGATGAACGACCGCGAAAACTATGTTCGGCTGCTGATCGACCGCGACCTGCTGCGGGATGAATTTCTCTGCTGCCACCCCTGTATCAACTCCTCTACGCTAAAATTGCGGATGGCGGACGTGCTGGACAAACTGATCCCCGCATTCGGCAACGATCTGACCTATGTCGATTTGCCATGGTATGCGCAATACGAGCCGCTTCAAACCCCATGAAGATCAACACAATCATCTGCTCAAGATCTGGACTGCCGCATGAAATCTCAGAAAAAAAAGACGATGTGCATCCGGAACCGTCCGGATTCTGTTTATCGGGAATTTCTGATCTGGTGCGGCGGTGAGCGGGACATTCGGGAATAACAGAAAATCAGAGATGGCACCATGCCATCTCTGATTTTTATATCCCGTGACGGAAGCGCGCTTTGCTGCGTTTGTGACGCTTTGATTCTGCCCGGCAAAGCCAAATACGCATTTGACGGGAGCGCCAAGCTAGGTTATAATTGTAAATATGATGCAATGAATGGTTTCCGAGCCGTGATATGAAATGGAGAACGCTATGATCTATTTGACATTTATCATAAGCGTGTCGCTTTTTGTGTGGGCAATGGTGATCGTGCGTAAGGTGACAAAAAGATTGTCGTTCATGAAAGACTCCAGCCAACCGCCCCCTGATCTTGGGCATATGTTGGGCCTATTTCATCACAACTGTGATATGTACCGTATGCTATAAAATGGGCCTTATCAGTGACGGGGTGTGTTTTTCAATTCTGGCTTATGGTACGGTAATCGTACTGGGACTCATGGTCATCGCGCTGAGAACACCGGCGCGTGTTTCCGATCGTGATGAAAGCGAGGAGTAGAATGCCCGACAAAGGGGAGATGAGCGAAACGTAATGCGCAAGCCCGAAATGCAGCACCTTGTGATTCCAGTTGGCGGCGAGCGCGACACTCGAAACAGGAGGTTTCATACATGGATCAAATCAAGATTTATTGGGTGATTGAAGTGATTCTCCTCTTCTTTTTTATGATGACTTTATCAATGGCTGCATGTACGCTTCTGATAATCTTTAATTTTGGAACATGGTGCTTTGAAGGTGTCCGTTATACCAATTATTATGACACACACTATCATGAAGATTACCAAAAGATGATGAAGGAGGGACTTAAAGCACAGCTGGAATTTACGCCGCAACCACCGGATGAGGAATTGAAAAACCGACAGCAGCGATTTCGCTTTTACCTGCGCTCAGTGCCTATTTGGTTTGCTTTAATGCCAACCGTTGTGCTGATCAGAGTCTTTCTTTTCTAATGATCCTGTCATGATTACTTGATATCTTCCATCCACGCCGAAGGAGCTCGGCGAATGGCTTGTTCGTGGACCCGTGATCGTAAATGAAATCATACGGAGGTGAACGGAGTGCAAGCACATGATACGTTTATGTTGTTGCTGATTTTGGCGAATATATTCATGCAAGCTGGTATCTGTGGAACCGCATTGCATCGTCAAACAAAAAACTTAAAAAATAAGAGTTATAAAGTCAAAATCTTAGCTCCGTGGCAAACACATGCCCTCATTTTTCTGCTCATTGCAGATTATGTATTGGGATTTCTGTTTGTATTTCTGAACAACAGGCTCAATGGGAGTGGGGATGTGGAATCACTGCTCATTGCCCTGCGAGCTGTTGGATACTTTACGATCCTTCCATTTGATTTGGTGATCATCGTTTTGACGTTCTATCTACTGGCCGTGTCACATAAGCAGCAGAAAGAAGATCATACATTATCTCAAGCAAAAGATGCGGATATGCCACAAATGCATCGTTATCGTAAGAAAGTAAAAATCTTATTAGGGATTTATATAATTTGTACGACAGTTCTCGCACTTGCCCTGCATTTCGACCCGCTGCACAGCACCATTTACCTGTGGCTGATTGTTGCATTGTACTTGATTGGAATTTGTATTTTGATTGCGGAAGGTATTCGCTGGCATAACGTAAAACAGAGTCAGGGCAAATAGTTCGCTACGGCGACAAGGCGAAGTACACCCATGACACCGTGATGCGGCAGGTGACCGCTGTGGAGCAGCCCAATGGGGCGTTCAAAGAAAAAACCGGAGTGCCATTCGGCACTCCGGTTTTGGTTTCGAAATTAGTAGTAGCGCTTATTCTTGTTCTTGCGCGCGGCTTCCGATTTCTTGCGGCGCTTGACGCTGGGGCTCTGATAGTACTCCTTCTTCCGCAGATCGGACAGGACGCCGGCCTTGGCGCAGCTACGCTTGAATCTCTTGAGCGCATTGTCCAGAGACTCATTCTCTTTGACGTAGATTTCAGACATTTTATTCCCTCCCTCCAAATACGCCTTTCGGCGCTTCAAGGGCCATAATGCATGGCTTTAACGGAGATATTATAATGTGATTTGCCTGTAATGTCAAGATGCAGATTACGCCTGCGGCTTCAAAATCAGATTGACCAGCTTGTTCTTCACGTGGATGACCTTCACGATCTGCATACCATCCATCATACGCTGCACCTTCTCAAGCTGCAGCGCCGCGTCAACAACCGTCTGCTCGTCGCTGTCCACAGGGACAGTGACGGTGCCCTTGAGCTTGCCCTGCACCTGAACGGCCATTTCCGCCGTGGTGGCGACGGTCTTGCTCTCGTCATATTCCGGCCACGGCATCTGGCAGGCCATCTTGCCATACTTCTCAGCAAAGCCCTTCTGCTCCCACAGCTCCTCGACGATGTGCGGCGCAAACGGGCTGAGCAACAGCAGAAGCTGTTCGATATCGCCCTTCGTGCAGCCGTTGGCGTAGAACTCGTTGACCATCGTCATCATCGCCGCAATCGCGGTGTTCATCTTCAGCTCGTCGATATCCTGTGTGACCTTCTTGATCGTCTTGTGAATGACCGCTTCGTTCTTCGCCGAAATCGCCGGATCGTCCACGCACGACTCCGCCAGATTCCAGCAGCGGTCAAGGAAACGCTTTGAACCCTTGACGGCCTCGTTCGACCAGGAAACAGCCTTTTCAAAGTCGCCAATAAACATGATGTGCAGACGCATGGTGTCCGCGCCGTACTGCTCCACGATGTCGTTCGGGTTGACGACGTTGCCGCGGGATTTGGACATCTTTTCGCCGCCCTCGCCGAGGATCATGCCGTGGCTGGTGCGCTTCTGGTACGGCTCCTTCGTCGGCACGACGCCGATGTCGTACAGGAACTTGTGCCAGAACCGGCTGTACAGCAGGTGCAGCGTGGTGTGTTCCATGCCGCCGTTGTACCAGTCGATCGGGCTCCAGTACTCCAGCGCTTCCCTGGAGGCAATCTCTTTGTCGTTGTGCGGATCCATATACCGCAGGAAGTACCAGCAGGAGCCGGCCCAGTTCGGCATGGTATCGGTCTCGCGCACGGCGGGTCCGCCGCACTTCGGGCAAGTCGTGTTGACCCAGTCGGTCATCTTGGACAGCGGAGATTCGCCGTCGTCCGTCAGCTCATAGCTGTCCACCTGCGGGAGCACCAGCGGCAGCTCGCTTTCCGGAATCGGCACCCAGCCGCACTTTTCGCAGTGAACGAGCGGGATTGGCTCGCCCCAATAGCGCTGGCGGGAGAACACCCAGTCACGCAGCTTATAGTTGACCTTCGGGCGGCCAAACCCGTGCTCGATCGCATAGGTACGCATTGCGGGAATGGCTTCCTTGACGGTCATGCCGTCCATGAAGCCGGAGTTGACCATGACGCCGTCTTCCTTGGTCGCGTAGGCTTCCTTGGTCATATCGCCGCCTTTGACGACCTCGATAATCGGCAGGCCGAATTTATCGGCAAAGTCCCAGTCACGCTGGTCGTGACCCGGCACGCCCATGACAGCGCCGGTGCCGTAGCCCATGAGGACGTAGTCGGAAACGAAGATCGGAATGCTACCGTTGTTCGCCGGGTTCACGGCGCGGATGCCCTGCAGACGCACACCGGTCTTATCCTTGTTCAACTCGCTGCGTTCGAAATCGGACTTGCGCGCGGCCTCCTCCTGATAGGCAGCGACCTCGTCCCAGTTCTGAATCTGATCCTTCCATTTTTCCAGCAGCGGATGCTCCGGGGACATGACCATATATGTCACGCCGAAGAGCGTGTCGGCACGCGTAGTGTAGACCGTCATCGTATCGCCGGTGGTGATCTTAAAGTCCACCTCCAGACCTTCGGAACGGCCGATCCAGTTCTTCTGCTGGATCTTCACGCGGTTGATGTAATCCAGATCATCCAGATCGTCGATCAGGCGCTGGGCATAACGGGTGATGCGCAGCATCCACTGGCTCTTCTCCTTCTGAATCACGGGGCTGCCGCAGCGCTCACACACACCATCGACAACCTCTTCGTTCGCCAGCACGCACTTGCAGGAAGTGCACCAGTTGACCGGCATGGTCGTCTTATACGCCATGTCGTTTTCAAACAGCTTCAGGAAAATCCACTGCGTCCACTTGTAGTAGTTGGGGTCGGTCGTGTCCACACAGCGATCCCAGTCGAAGCTGTAGCCCAGCATTTTGAGCTGCTTGGTAAACGTCTGGATGTTCTGCTTGGTGACGATGGCGGGATGGATGTGATTCTTGATTGCGTAGTTCTCCGTCGGCAGGCCAAACGCATCGAAGCCGATCGGGAACAGCACGTTGTAGCCTTCCATTCTGCGCTTGCGGCAGATGATATCCATCGCGGTGAACGGACGCGGGTGGCCAACGTGCAGCCCCTGTCCGGAGGGATACGGAAACTCGATCAGACCGTAAAACTTGGGTCTGGGATCGCCGGTGATCGCTGCAAAGGGCTTGGTCTCCTCCCATTTTGTCTGCCATTTTTTCTCAATTGCCTGAAAATCGTATTTCATAGTTTCACACTCTCTTTAAATTCTAAGGGCGGACTGCACGTCCGCCCTGTTTGTTTGATTCGGACGTCGTTACAGGATCGTGGACAAATCCACGTTTTCCGCGTCGCTCCATAGTCGCTCCAGATCATAGAACTTGCGCGTCTCGTCCATAAAGACATGCACGATCACGCAGCCGAAATCGAGCAGTACCCAGCTTCCGCTGCGGTAACCCTCGCGGCGCAGCGGCGGCTCGCCGCTCTCCGACAGGACCCGGTCCACTTCCTCCGTCAGCGTTTTGACGTGGGTGGGGGAGCTTGCAGTGCAGATGACAAAATACTCTGCCAACACAGTGACATCTGCCGTGCGCAATAGTCGGATGTCCAAACCTTTTTTGCTGTCGAGTGCCTTGACGATCTTGACCGCCATTTCTTTAGCAGGCATCATAATGCATCCATCCTTTATCTGTTACCAGCGATTGTTTCCGGCAATCGTTCCGGTGGTCGAAACGACGTTGCCGTTGGCGTCCTGGTAGATAATATCCACATTGTTCGCCGTGACCTCCGATGTGTATGGGTTGAGATATGTGTTCACATAGGTCAGCCACTCATCCAGATGGATAAACACATAGGACATGCCGTTCTTCGAGCCGTTGTAGTTTGCCGGAATGGTCTCAAACGTTATATTCTCATCTTTCAGCTTCAAAAATTCCTGTACGTAGAACATCACGTTGCCGGCGGAAAGGTCCGTAATGACGTTTTTCTCATAAATATCCACCAGTTTTTTGATGTTCGGGACATTGCCGAGCGTCAGAAGCTGCTTTGTCATCGCCTTGAGCAGGTCGTGCTGCACATTCAGGCGGCCAATATCCCCGTCCGCATACGACTTGCGGTAGCGGAATACGCCCATGGTATCATACCCGTTGAGCTTTTGGAAGCCTTTTTTTACATGGATGTACAAATCCTGTCCGGGATCTTCGTAGTCCATGTCGATCGGAACGTCGAATTCAACGCCGCCCATCGTCTCCACCAGATCCACGAACACATCCACGTCAAAGATCGCATAGCTGTCTACCCGGTAGCCGACGATCTTTTCCACACCGGCGATCAGGGCCTCCACGCCGTCCTCGCCGCGGTTTTCCGCTGCGGGGTAATACTGATTGATCTTTTTCGGCGCCCAGCTGATGTTGACCGCCGTATCGCGCGGGATGCTGATGAAGCGCAGCGCGCCGTTTTCCGTATCCAGCATACCGACCAGCACCGTATCCGTCAGACCGGCGGCCTTGTCCTTACCGGCGATGAGGAACGTGTAGCAACCGGGCTTACGCCCTTCCACATTGTTCGGCACGATGTCATCGTCCAGATTGCCGTCGCTCAAAGCGCTGTTGAGATCCGGCGGGCTGACCCACTTCTTCATCAAAATCGTGAATTCGCCCACCATCAGCGCCAGCAGCAGCACGATCAAAATCGCAAAATTTCTTTTTCTGCGCTTTTTCTTTTTCTGGTTTCTCTGCTGAATCTGCTGCGCATGCGTCTCCGCCGCAGCCTTCTCGGAGAAAGCGGAATCGTAATCGTCAAAGTCTCCGACATAGCCGGCGTACTGCTGGTCGTACTCGTCCTCGTATTTTTTGCGCCTCATAGTTTATCTCCCTGTTGCTTGTACCATTCAAGAGCGTCCATCGTATGCGGATGCGGTGTGATGCCCCCGGCAGTCAGCTCGTCCAGACTCATTTCCAGCCCCAGAATCATCGCCTGATCCAAATCCTGATATGCGAGTGCGCGCAGCCGGTCCACGCCTTCAAACTCTCTCGTGGGTTCTATATAGTCCGCCATATACAGGACCTTTTCCAGCAGCGTCATGTCCGCCCGGCCGGTCGTATGCCAGCGGATGGCGCTGTAGATCTCATCCGGCACGCCGAACAGGTCCTTTGCAACTGCCGCACCGGTTTTGGCGTGCAGCAGCTTTGTGTTCGAAGTTTCAACGGTATCGTTTATGATACCATATTTTTCTGACAATAGCAATTGGTCAGATAGCTCGAATTTTTTTGTAATATCGTGCAAAATTCCGGCTTCTGCAGCAGCGTCCGGGTCGCAGCCCCAGCGTTCTGCCAGTTTCCGGGCTTCGTGCTCGCACCCCCACACATGGGAAATGCGCTTGGGCTTGAGCATGGCGTAGGCCTGCTCGCGCAGCCAGTCGAAGGCCGGTTTCGCCCCATAGAGCCGCAGCCGGATGATGTGTTCATACACCGCCGGATGCAGGAATTCCACACCCCCACGCCGCCGCAGAAGGCTGCGGATCTCCGTGGACGACATGGGCAGCGGCGGCGTATCCACCACCGTGATGCGCGCGCCGTACTGCGCGCGCAAACGCGCGGCGCACGCTTCGATCTGCGCCAGATCGTCCGGATAGCGCGCCAGCGCCAGCAGCGTCACGTGCTCCAAAATGTAGCGGAAATCGTGCCACTCCTCAAAGGAACACAGCATGTCGGTGCCAACCACAAAGCTCAGCTCCGCGTCCGGATTACACGCCAAAAGCTCGCGCACGGTGTCCGCCGTGTAGCTCTTCCCTTCCCGGTTCAGCTCCAGGTCGGAGACCTCCACGCCCGGCAGTTTGCCGAACGCAAGCGCTGCCATCGTCAGCCGCTCGACAGCCTCCGGGCTGTTTTCCGAAAGCTTCTTGTGCGGCGGGATCGCTGCCGGAATGACCAGCAGGACGTCCGGCTTTGCGGTGCTCTGCACGGCGCGAATGGCCGCCGCGTGGCCAAGATGCGGCGGGTTGAAGCTGCCGCCATAAATCGCAATCCTCATTTTTTCTTCTTCACCAGCTCGATTTTCGGCTTTTGCTCGTTGCGCTTATACAGCACGAACTTCGATCCGATCACCTGCACCGGCTCCGCGCGGCAGGTGTCCGCCAGCCGGTCGCAGGCCTCCTGCGCCGTCAGCAGTGAGTTTTCCAGCACGCGTCCCTTCACCAGTTCGCGCGCCTTGAGCGCGTCGTTCATCTGAATGATGATGTTTTCCGTAATACCGCCCTTGCCGATGTGGACGATCGTGTCCTCCGTGGAGGCCAGACCGCGCAGCTGGGCGCGCTGTTTACTTGTCAGCATAGTAGCTCCTCAATTCTTCTTTCAGAATTTTCAGCGCATTCCCCCGGTGGGAAATACGGTTTTTCTCTTCTGGTGTGATTTCAGCCATGGACTGGTCAAAACCGTCCGGCAGGAAGATCGGATCGTAGCCGAAGCCGTTCTCGCCGCGGGGCGCGTCCAGAATCGTGCCCTCGCAGGTGCCTCTGGCACGCAGAACATCGCCGTTCGGGAACGTCAGGCATATACAGGAGACGAAACGCGCGGTTCTTTGTTCCGAATCGCCCAGTTTTTTCAGCAAATAGCGGTACCGGTCCTCATCCGAATCGTCGTGGTTGCCGGTGTAGCGCGCGGAATAGACGCCCGGCTCCCCGCCAAGTGCGTCCACCATCAGGCCGGAATCGTCCGCGATGGCGGGCTGACCCGTCGCCTGCGTTACGGCGATGGCCTTGAGATAGGCATTCTCCTCAAAGGTCGTGCCAGTCTCATCGACCTCAAAATCGCACCCGGCCTCGCGCTGGGAGATGATCTCAATGCCCATGTCCGCGAAAATGGCGCGAAACTCCTCCAGCTTGTGCGCATTGTTGCTTGCAAGGATCATGACAGCAGCGCCTCCACAAATTCCGCAGGCTTGAACTCCAGCAGATCGTCGATCTGCTCGCCGACGCCGACGTACTTCACCGGCAGCTGCAGCTCGCTCGCAATGGCGAAGACGATGCCGCCCTTGGCCGTGCCGTCGATCTTTGTGAGGACGATGCCGGTGAGGTCGGCAGTGTCCAGAAACTGCTTGGCCTGAATGAGGCCGTTCTGACCGGTCGTCGCGTCGAGCACCATGAGCGTCTCAATGTCCGCATCCGGCAGCTCGCGGCGGATGACGCGGGTGATCTTATTCAGCTCATTCATGAGATTCGCCTTGTTGTGCAGGCGTCCGGCAGTGTCCACGATGATCACGTCGGAATGGCGCGCTTTCGCCGCCTGAATGGAGTCGAACACCACGGCGGCAGGATCGGAGCCTTCCTCGTGCTTGACGATGTCCACGCCCGCGCGCTGCGCCCAGACGGTGAGCTGATCGGCTGCAGCGGCACGGAACGTGTCTCCGGCCGAGAGCAATACCTTGCTGCCCTCGCGCTTGAGCTGCGCGGCGAGCTTTCCGATGGTCGTCGTCTTGCCGACGCCGTTGACGCCGACGACCAGCACCACGGACGGCTGCGTTGTGAGCAGCAGCATCGTGTCCTGCACCTTCAGAATTTTCGTGAGGATGCGCACAAGCTCCTGCTTGACCTCCGTGCCGGTGCGCAGCTTCTTCTGCTCAATGGCGCGGCGCAGTTCACGGATGGCGCGCTCAGTCGTCTCCACGCCGGTGTCGGCCAGAATCAGGCTCTCCTCCAGATCTTCAAAGAACTCCTCATCGCCGGGGGTGTAGGAGGCGAAAATGCCGGTGAGCTGCGCGTCCAGATTTTTCTTGGTCTTGGTCAGCCCCTGTTTGATCTTATCAAAAAATCCCATGTATATTCTCTCCGTTATTCTATGGTTTTAGCCGCCTCTTCGAGCGAAAGCTCGATCACGCGGGAAACGCCCTTTTCCTGCATGGTGACGCCGAACAGATGGTCGGCCTCCTCCATCGTGCCGCGCCGGTGCGTAATGACCAGAAACTGCGTGTTCTTGGACATCGTGCGCATATACTCCGCAAAGCGCGTAACGTTTGCTTCATCGAGCGCGGCCTCGATCTCGTCCATGACGCAAAACGGCGTGGGGCGCACCTTCAAAATGGCGAAGTACAGCGCGATGGCCACAAACGCCATCTCGCCGCCGGACATGAGACTGATGGTGGACAGCGCCTTGCCGGGCGGCTGCACCTTGATCTCGATGCCGCAGTCGAGCACATGCTCCGGGTCTTCGAGCACGAGCGCCGCCTTGCCGCCGCCGAACAGCTCCAGAAACGTCCGGCGGAACGCCTCGTCGATGGCCTGGAACTCGCGGACGAAGATCTCTTCCATTTCCGTGGTAATGTCCGTGATGATACCGGTCAGCTCGCGCTTGGCCTTGAGCACGTCATCGCGCTGCCCGGTGAGGAATTCATAGCGTGTGTTCACGCGTTCAAACTCGTCGATCGCGCCGAGGTTCGGCGTGCCGAGGGCGTTGATGCTGCGGCGCAGCTCGGCGATGCGCTTGTTCGCCTTGGCCATGCTCTCGATTGGCTGGCGCAGCGATTGCGCTGCGCTGTGGCTGAGTTCGTAGCTGTCCCACAGCTTGTCGAGCAGTTGCTTTTCCTCCAGATCGGCAGCCAGCTTCTTCTGCTCGAAGCGGGAGACGAGCCCCTGCATATCCAGCAGGTCGCGGTTGCGCTCCTGCGCCTGCCGGTCAGCCTTCGTGCGCATCCCCTCCAGCTCCAGACGCTTGGCGCTGCACGCGGCAAGGTCGGCCTTCATGGTCTCGATGCGCGATTGCAGCTCGGCCAGACGCGCTTCCTTCTCCTGAAGCTGTGTGTGCAGTGCGGCCGTGCCGCGCTCTTCCTGCGTGATCTGCGCCAGACGCTCCTCCCGGCTGCCGGCCAGTTCCTGAAACAGCGCCTCAATCTGCTGTGCCGTGCGCTCCATCGTCTCGCGCTCGGCGCAGAGCGACGCCTCCTGCGCACGCAGCCCGGCAAGCCGCTCGGCCAGCTCCTGCCGGCGCTGGTCAAACCGCTCGCGCCCATCGGAGCTGTCGCTCCGTGCCTGACGCACAGCGTCCAGCTCGCGCTCAGTGCGCTCCGCGTCGGCGCGCGCCTGTACAATGCGCGCCTGATTTGCCTCCTGTGCCGCACGGGCATCGGCAAGCTGCGCGTTCTGCCCGGCAATCGCGTCGTGCGCAGCGGTGATGAGCAGCGCGCACTGGGCGCATTCGCTCTCCACCGCGTGCAGCGCTTCCTGCGCGGCTTCCATCTGCGTCTGTGCATTCTCCTGCAGGGTGCGCGCCGTTTCGAGCGCCGTCTGTGCATCGGCAAAGCGCGTCTCACACTGCAGCTTTTCTTCGGAAAGTGTTTCTTTGGTACGCTGCAGGCGTTTCAGCTCGTTTGCGCGGGATATGATGCCGCTGCCCCGCGCGGCGCTGCCGCCGGTGAGCGAGCCACCCGCGTTGACGAGCTGCCCGTCGAGCGTCACAATGCGAAAGCGGTTGCTGTTCCGGCAGGAGATCGAGATTGCGTCCTGCAGCGACTGCGCCACGATCGTGCGGCCCAAAAGATTCCCGACGATCTCGGCGTACCGCCGGTCGCACGTGACCAGATCGGCGGCGACGCCGACATAGCCCGGCTCCCGCTCCGGGACACCGTTCAGGCGCGTGCCGCGGATGGTGTCCAGCGGCAGGAAGGTGGCCCGGCCCGCATCCCGGCGCTTGAGCAGCTCGATGGCTGCGGCGCCGTGCTGCTGCGTGTCCACCACGATATTCTGCATCGCGGCGCCGAGCGCCGTTTCGACGGCGAGGGCATAGCGGTCATCCGTCTTGATCAGGTTCGCCACCGGGCCGTGTACGCCGCGCAGCGCGCCGCGCTCGGCTTCACGCATCACGGTTTTGACGGCCTTGGAGAAGCCCTCGTATTCCTTTTCCATTTCGGCGAGCATGTTCAGGCGCGACTCGGTCGAGCGCAGATCAATCGTCAGCGTGGACAAACGCTCCTGCTGCTGCCGCAGCTCCCGCTCGCACGCAGCCGTCTGTTCCGCGCGCCGCTTTTGCTCTGCGCGCAGATCGGCGCAGTGCTGCCCGGCCTGCTCTTTCGCCCGCAGCTTTTCCTGCTGCTGCGTCTCCAGTCCGGCCAGGCGCTCGCCCGCCTGCGCCGCGTCGGCGACGATGACGTTTTCCCGATCCAGCAGTTCCTGCGACTGACCTGCCAGCATCGTAATCGTCGTGCGGCACTGCGCCAGCGCAGCGCTGACTGCGTTTTCCTTTGCAAGCAGCTCGGCAAACGCCCGCTCGGCCGCGCCGGAGTCCTCCGCGTTCGCTTCGATCTGCGCAATCACCTGCTCCGCCTGCTGCTGCAGCGCCGCTTTTTCCGCGTCGATGGCAGCCAGACGTTCGCGCTGCTGCGCAATCTGCGCCTGCAGTGCGTTGACGCGGTCTGCCTGTTCGGAGACCTCCAGACGCATCCGTTCGATCGTCTCGGAGCTGTTGCGCATATTCGCGCGCAGAACGGCGGCAGCCGATTCGCACTCCGCCGCAGCAGTCTCCGTCTCGGAAATGCGGGCGCGCGTCGTCTCCGCCTCCAGGTCTTTTTCCCGCATTTTCTGCGAAATATTCTCCGCCGACGCATAAAGCTGCTCCAGCTCGCGCTGCGCGCCGGTGAGATTGTCCTTCGCCGTCCGATAGTCGCGGTCCACCGTCTCGGCCTGCTCCTTCAGGCGGTCGAGCGTCTCCATCCAGACGGAGACCTCCAGATCCTTGAGCGCACTGCGCAGGTCCAGATATTTGCGCGCTGTGGCCGCCTGCTCGCGCAGCGGGCCAACCTGCAGTTCCAGCTCGTCCACCTTGTCGTTGATGCGCAGAAGGTTTTCCTCCGTGCGCGCAAGCTTGCGCTCCGACTCCTCCTTGCGGTAGCGGTAGCGGGAAATGCCCGCCGCTTCCTCAAAGATCTCGCGCCGCTCGTTGCTCTTACCGGCAACGATCTCGGCAATCCGTCCCTGCCCGATGATGGAATACCCGTCCCGGCCAAGGCCAGTGTCCATCAGCAGCTCATTGATATCGCGCAGGCGGCATGCCTCACGGTTGATATAGTATTCGCTCTCGCCGCTGCGGTAATAGCGGCGGGTAATCATAACCTCGGTATTCTCGGTGTCAAAAATGCCGGCACTGTTGTCAAGGATCAGTGAAACCTGCGCAAAGCCGAGTGCGCCGCGTTTTTCCGTGCCGCCAAAAATGACGTCCTCCATTTTGCCGCCGCGCAGCGTTTTGGTGCGCTGCTCGCCCATGACCCACAAGATCGCGTCCGAAATATTCGACTTGCCGGAGCCGTTCGGGCCGACGATGGCGGTAATATCCTGCTCAAAGGTCAGCCGCGTCTTATCCGGAAACGACTTGAACCCCTGAATTTCCAAAGCCTTTAAGTACAACTGCATCCCTCTTACAGATGAAAAATTTGCATACAAACACAAAGTAAAGTATACCGCCGAATTTGTCATTTTGCAACGATGGATTTCGCGGTTCTTCCACCCCGTATACAAAAAATCAGGTACTGCCCGCAAAATCAAGGCAGTACCTGATCCAAATTTAAGCTTCCATGCGCTCCAGCGCGCATTTCGCAGCGGACTGTTCCGCTTCCTTTTTCGTCCGGCCAGTGCCCCGGCCGATCTCCGCACCGTTGAGCAGAACGTTCATCGTAAACGATTTGTTGTGATCCGGTCCGCTCTCGGACAGAAGCGTGTATTCCAGCGCCTGCCCCGGCTTGCGCTGCACGCGCTCCTGCAGGTCGGTCTTATAGTCCGCAACGTGGTGCATCTGCCCTTCGGCAAGGCCGGTCAGGATGTGATCGAGAATGAACCGCTGCGCGCTCTCCAAGCCGCCATCCAGATAGATTGCGGCAATGATCGCCTCCACAGCGTCCGCCAGAATCGACGGGCGCTCGCGCCCGCCGTTGCGCGTTTCTCCATGCCCCAGCCGGATATAGCTGCCGAGCCCCAGCTCCAGCGCCACAGCGTGCAGGCTCTGCTCGCACACCAGCTCCGCACGCAGGCGGCTCAGCTTCCCCTCCGGCATGTCCGGGTACAGGCGGTACAGCCGCGTGGCCGTCACCATGCCGAGGACGGAATCCCCCAAAAACTCCAGCCGCTCGTTGCTCGTACAGCCGCGCGCGCGGTTTTCGTTGGCATAAGAGCTGTGCATCAGCGCGTTTTGCAGCAGCCGCTGGTCATGGAACGTATAGCCGATCCGGGCTTCCAGTGTCTCCATAATCACGCCTCCGGCGCTGCCGCCGGCTGCGTCAGGCGCATATAGTCCATATTGTTCGTGATCTCGTCGATGATGCCGGAATCGGCAAACAGCATTGCCTGACGGATGGCGTTGAACACGGCGCGGTCGTCGGACGAGCCGTGCGCCTTAATGACCGGGCGGCTGATGCCCAGCATGGCGGTACCGCCGACCTCGTTCGGGTCGAGCGCCTTTTTCAGCCCGCTGAACTCGCTTTTGATCGCCAGAGCCGCGAGCTTGTTCTTGAGATTCCGGTAAAACATCCCCTTGAGCTGCTTGAGCATAAACTTCGTCGTGCCCTCGATGCCCTTGAGCAGGACGTTTCCCGTGAATCCGTCCGTCACAACGACGTCCACATCACCGCTCAGAAGCTGCGAGGCCTCCACGTTGCCGATGAAACGGATGCGTCCCTGTGTGTCCGCCTCCCGGAGCAGCGCAAACGTCTCGTGCTGGAGCTTGCCGCCCTTGTGCTCCTCCGTACCGTTGCTGAGCAGGCCCACGCGCGGCTCGTCGCAGCCAAGCATCCGCTTGGAATAGAAGCTGCCCATGTAGGCAAACTGGAGCAGATACTCCGGCGTGCACTCCACATTTGCGCCGCAGTCGATGAGCATCACGCCCTTGCCGCCGTTCGGCAGCACAGGCGCGAGCGCCGCGCGGCGGATGCCGCGGATGCGCTTGACGGTGAGCGTCGCGCCGGTCAGCAGCGCTCCGGTGCTCCCGGCGGATACGACCGCGTCGCCCGCGCCGTCATGCAGCATTTTGAGCGCGACGGCCATGGAGGAGTCCTTCTTCCGGCGGGTCGCGGTGCTGGGGTCATCGTCCATCGTGATGATCTCACGCGCATCTACAATCTGCGCTACGGTTGCCTTCTCCGCTTCCAGACAGGCTTCGACGGCCTCCTTCCGGCCGACCAGCACGATCTCCGCACCCAGCTCCTTCTGCGCCTGCAGCGCGCCTTTGACAATCGCCTGCGGGGCGTTGTCACCGCCCATGGCGTCCACAATGATCCTCATACTCGAAAGACCTCCTTCTGTTTCAGCTTGTCCAAAATCTGCAGAGACCGCGCCGAAATCTCGGCGTTTTTGTTCCGCTTGCCGCGCACGCGGTGATCCAGCGGCGTAATAATGCCAAAGTTGATGTTCATCGGCTGAAAGTCGCCGACACTGCCGCCGGATACGTACAGGCCGAGCGCGCCGATAGCCGTCTCCTGCGGGAAATCCACCGGCTCCAGCCCCAGCACCTGCGCCGCCGTCTCAATGCCGACGAGCATACCGGACGCACACGACTCCACGTACCCTTCCACGCCGGTCATCTGCCCGGCGAAATGGATGCGCGGCTCGCGGCGGAGGCGATAGTACCGGTCGAGCATCTGCGGGGCGTTCAGATACGTATTGCGGTGCATGACGCCGTAGCGCACAAACTCCGCGTTGCGCAGTGCAGGGATCATGGAAAACACGCGCTTCTGCTCGCCGAACGTCAGGTGCGTCTGGAAGCCGACGATGTTATAGAGCGTGCCCTCGGCATTGTCACGCCGGAGCTGCACAACCGCGTAATTTTCCGCCCCTGTGCGCGGGTCGCGCAGGCCGACGGGCTTGAGCGGGCCGTAGCGAAGCGTATCCTCCCCGCGGCGCGCCATGACCTCCACGGGCATGCAGCCCTCGAACACCGCGCCGTCGTCAAACCCGTGCACCGGTGCTTCTCTGGCCGCGCACAGCTCGCGCACAAACGCAGTATATTCCTCCTGCGTCATCGGGCAGTTTACATAATCCGCCGTCCCCTTGTCATAGCGCGAGGCAAAAAAGGCGCTGTCCATATCGACGCTCTCGAGCGTCACGATCGGCGCGACGGCATCGTAAAAATGCAGATCGAACTCCGGGCACAGGCGCTGGATCGTATCGGCCATGGCGTCGCTGGTCAGCGGGCCGGTGGCGATGACGACCTCGCCGTCCGGAATTTCCGTGGCTTCTTCCTCAACGACAGCAATCATCGGGTGGCTGCGGATTTTTTCGGTAATGTATTTTGCAAACCCCTCCCGATCCACGGCGAGCGCGCCGCCGGCGGCGACGCGGTGGCGATCCGCGCTCTCCAGAATCAGCGAATCCAGCCGGCGCAGCTCCTCCTTGAGCAGGCCGACCGCGTTCGTCAACTCATCGCTGCGCAGGGAGTTGGAGCACACCAGCTCCGCAAAGTCCGGCGACACGTGCGCCGGTGTATATTTTTTCGGCTTCATCTCGATCAGGCGGACCGGGATGCCGCGCTTCGCAAGCTGCCACGCGCATTCACATCCGGCGAGTCCCGCCCCGATGACGGTTACGGTTGTCATAGCATTCCTCCGTTCGAACTCTCAAACAAATACCGGTACCTGTTTGAGAAAGTTTGCGCGCCATAAGACTCTATTGCAAACTGAGGCGGCCAGAGGCCGCCTCCAGATATCGTGTCAGGTTTCTTCTTTCGGTTTGGCCGCAGCTTTTTTCGTGGCGGCTGTTTTTTTGGCAGCGGGCTTTTTCGCAGCAGTCGTTTTCCTGGCAGCAGGTTTCTTCGCCGGAGCCGCTTCAGCGGGCGGCGCCGTCTCTGCGGGCACTTCGGCCTTCGGCTCCGCGTCCGTCTTCGCTTTCCGTTTGTAGCCGCGCTTTTCCTCCGGCACGAAGCTCTTGCACTCTGGGTTGATGCAGAACGCCTTCTTCGCGCCCTTTCCAGCCGGCTTGAACAGCGTTTTGCCACAGTCCGGACAGAAGTCCTTCGTCGGCACCTCCCACGACATGAAGCCGCATTCCTGTCCGCGCTCGCAGGCGTAGAACGTGTACCCCTTGCGGGATGTGCGCTTGAGGATGCGTCCGCCGCATTTGGGACATTTGCCGGGCATCTCTACCACCAGCGGCTTGGTGAACGTGCACTCCGGATAGCCAGGGCACGCCAAAAAGCGCCCGAACCGGCCGGATTTCACGACCATCTGGCGGCCGCAGACGTCGCACACCTCGTCGGACAGTTCATCCGGAACCTTGATGTGCTTGCCCTCCAGCTTCGTCTCCGCATCCTGCAGTTCCCGGTCGAACTGACCGTAGAACGAGCTGAGCACGTCCTTCCACGGGATGGCGCTCGTCTCGATCCGGTCGAGATCACTTTCCATGTGCGCGGTAAATTTCAAATCGACGATGTCCTGGAAATAGTCCTCCATCAGCTGCGTGACGACCTCGCCCAGATTCGTCGGGCGCAGATAGCGCCCCTCCTTGACGACATAGCCGCGGCTGGTGATGGTGGAGATCGTCGGCGCATAGGTGGACGGGCGGCCAATGCCCTTTTCCTCCATGGCTCGGATCAGCGTCGCCTCCGTGTAGCGCGTGGGCGGCTGGGTGAACTGCTGCTCCTTCGTGACCTTCACGAGCTCGACCGCATCGCCCTGCTGCAGCGCCGGCAGCGGACGGCGGATCTCGCTGGACTCCTCGTCCTTCGCCTCCTCGTACACGGCGGTGTAGCCAGCAAAGCGCTGCTCCGAGTAGTTCGCGCGGAAGAGATACCCGGCGGACTCCGCGTCCACAACGACGTTGTCATACACCGCGTTCGCCATCTGGCAGGCGGTAAAGCGTCCCCAGATCAGGCGGTACAGGCGGTATTGCTCCTGCGTCAGATCCTTGCGCACCGCGTCGGGCGTGAGCGTCACGTCCGTCGGGCGGATGGCCTCGTGCGCATCCTGCGCACCGGCCTTGGTCTTGAACGTGCGCGGGCTGCCGGGATAATACTCCGCGCCGTAGTGCGAGATGATAAACGATTTCGCCGCCTGCAGCGCTTCGTCAGACAGGCGCTGCGAGTCGGTACGCATATACGTGATGAGACCGATCGTGCCGCGGCCGGTGATATCCACGCCCTCATAGAGCTGCTGCGCGATGGACATCGTGCGCCGGGGCGTCATGCCCAGACGGCGGGACGCCTCCTGCTGCAGCGTGGAGGTGATGAACGGGGGCGACGGGCTGCGCTGCTTCTGCCCGCGCTTGACGTTGTGAATCCGAAACGGCGACGCGGACACCGCCTCAATGATACGGTCGGCCTCGGCCTCGCCCGGCACATCCATCTTTTTTTCCGTCGTGCCGTAAAAGCGGGCGGTGAACTGCTCTCCCGCTTCGCCGCAGCCAAGCAGCGCGTCGAGCAGCCAATACTCCTCGCTCTGGAAATTGCGGATCTCGTTTTCCCGATCCACCACAATGCGCGTGGCCACGGACTGCACGCGCCCCGCCGAAAGGCCGGGCTTGATCTTCTTCCACAGCAGCGGGCTGAGCTTGTAGCCCACGATGCGGTCGAGAATGCGGCGCGCCTGCTGCGCGTCCACAAGGTCCTGATCAATCTCGCGCGGGTGCTGAATGCTCTCCGTGACGACCTTCTTCGTGATCTCGTTGAACGTCACGCGCTTGGCCTTTTCATCGTTCAGATCCAGCAGTTCCTTCAAATGCCACGAGATGGCCTCGCCCTCGCGGTCCGGGTCGGTTGCGAGATAGACGGTGTTCGCGGCCTTCGATTTCTTCTTCAAATCGTCGATCACGTCTTCCCGGCCCTTGACGGGCAGGTATTTCGGCACAAAACCGCCCTCGATATCGACGCCCAGCGTGCTTTTCGGCAGGTCACGCAGGTGCCCCATCGAGGCTACCACCTTATAATTCGACCCCAGATATTTTTCAATCGTTCTGGCCTTCGCCGGAGATTCCACGATCACCAGATCCGTCTTTGCTTTTGCCATTCGGAATAGTCCTCTTTCCTCAAGATTCCGTTTTTGGACGCACATTCAGCGAAAAGCGTTTGCCCGGCTCCTGCAGCACAAAGCCCTGAATCTGCAAGACTGTCAGTTCCGCCAGAACCCTGGCAGCCGGGAGCTGCGTCCGTTCAATGATGTCGTCCACATGTATGTGCGGCGCTTCCATTGCCGCAATGATCTGAAGCTGCACCTCGCTCAAGTCCTTGAGCTGGTCTTCCAAGTCAATATATTCCACGGATTTTTCTTTGTCAATCACTTTTTGGGAGATTGGCACGCATAACCGCTCAAAATCCGCTCCCGTCTCGCGCGGTTCCTCCGCAGCAGGCTGCGGTTTCCGCCCCGCCGGCGGGGCAACCGGCTCGCCATGGTATTCGCGCAGTTTTCCGGGAAAGAGCGGTGCAAAGTCGCACAGCACGTCCCATGCGCAGGTGGCCGGGCGCGCGCCGTCCTTGAGCAGCTCGTTCGTGCCGGCGGAATTGTGCGCGTCCGCGTTGCCGGGTACAGCGAACACTTCCCTGCCCTGCGAGACGGCCTCGTCCGCAAACAGCAGCGCGCCGCTCTGCTCCGGCGCTTCGACGATCACCGTCGCCACAGCAAGTCCGGCAGTGATGCGGTTGCGCATTCGAAAGCCCACCTTCGTCACCTGCATACCGGGCGCAAACTCGCTGATGACCGCGCCGTTTGCCGCGATGTCCTGCGCAAGATATCCGCCAAAGGAACTGTCAATGGCCGTGCCGGAAACGCCAATACACGTACCGTTCGCACGCAGTGCGCCGACAGCTCCCGCGCCATCCACGCCCCGCGTCATGCCGGAGACAACGATACCGCCGCACTTGACGGTCTCATAACCCAGCTTTGCCGCCATCCGCTCGCCGTATGGCGTAGCGTTGCGCGTACCGACGATGGCAACCGCCGCACCATCATCCACATTGGGCAGACGCCCGCGCACATACAGCACCGCAGGCGGGTCGTACAGGTGCTGCAGGCGCTGTGGGTACGCCGCGTCCTGAATGGTGATGATCTGAAGGTTCTTTTCGCAGCACAGGCCGAGTACACGGTTGGCTCCATCCAGATCTTTCTCCGATAGCTGCCGGAGTTCTTCCGGACGGAGCTGCATTGCCGCGCGGTAATCCGCCTCTGCCGCGAAATAGAGATTCCGGGGTCCGCCGAAATGCTCCAGCAGATCGAGCTTCGTGCGCGGACGCACGCCGAGGCGCGTGGAAAGCCAGACCCAATATTTCAGTTCAGACACCGGCTTCGACTCCCTTACTGTTCAAACGTCCGTGCGATCTCCCACATGACGACCGCCGCCGCGACCGCCGCATTCAGCGATTCTGCTTCCGGCCGCATGGGGATGATAACCTGCCCGTCGCACCGCGCGAGCAGCTCCCCGCTCAGCCCCCGCCCCTCGCTGCCGATGGCCACCGCAGCCCGCTCGAGCGAAACGGTGCGCAGATCCCGGGCAGACTCTGTCAGCGCTGCGCCGTAGAGTTTTAGAGAATGGGTTTCCAGCAACATCCGAAGCTGCGGTAAATCGCACACGAGCACCGGCTGCCGGAAGATTGCGCCCATCGTCGAGCGCACAGTCTTGGGGCTGTAAAGATCTGCGCACGCGCCGGTGAGCACCACCGCGTCCATGCCGAGGGCGTTCGCCGTGCGCAGGACGGTGCCGACGTTGCCGGGATCCTGCACATTTTCCAGCACGATCACGTGCTCCAGCCGCTTTGGCACAGCCGGCTCCGGAATCCGCACCGTGAACACCGGACCGGGGGAATTGACCAGCGGAGACGCATATTCCACCAGCGCCTGCGGCGCGCTGTATTGCGCAACGCTGTCCGGCAGCGTCAGCCCGGGCGCGCCGCTCCACAGCACCGACGTGACGCGCGCGCCGGATTGCAGCGCCTCCCGCAGGAGCTTTTCGCCGTCGCAGACGTATTCTCCGCTTGCGCGGCGCGCAGCACCGTCCCGGCCAAGGCCGCGCAGATGTACGATATACGGATTTTTTCTCGAGGTGATCGTTTCCATATCAAATCAAACGCTGTGGCAGGGTTTTGTCCCCGCCACAGCGACTGCTCCATTCTTTGACCGGCTTCCGGGGGATCGTTTTCATGCATCCGGTGCGTATTTTGCCCCGAACGCACATGATTGGCGATATGACAATACATTATATATCACATCCCGCCGTCCTGTCAAACCCATGATTCTGTTCGCTCACCCGGCCACCGTCAGCCGTTCGATGCTCCTGCCCTGCTCCCACTTGGCGCAATAGACATCCTTGCACTTTTGATACTGCGCAAAGCGCCGCTGCGCCGCGGTCTCGTCGCCATACACCTTCCAGCAGCCAACACATTTGCAGTCCTGCGCCTTGTTCTCGATGAAACCGCGGACGTCCTCCGGCGGATAGCCCAGAAACAGCCCGATCTCATGCGGAAAGTCCGGACTGGTCCGCAGCCGCTCGATGAGCTGCATCACGCAGCGCTCCGCGCTGTCAACAGAATATCCGAACCCCTTGAGCAATGCGGCGGCAGCGTCGTCCGCCAGATCCTTTTTCAGACTGCTTGGCCGGTACAGATAGATCAGCGCGCGCCGCCGGACGCGCAGCACCAAAACGCGGACGCCCTTGGGCGCAAGCCGCCGGTTCAGCCAGCGCACGTCGTCCGCAAGCTCCCGCTCCGACTGATAGGGACAGGAGAACAAGCTGCCGGTCTTAAGCCCGGCAAGCGTCGGGGAACAGAGCTGTACAATCAATTCTTCCTGCATATCGTTCTCTCCTTATCCGGCGTGTTCCTCCAGAATCGTCCGCAGCGCCGCCATCGAGCTGGTATGGGCGCGAACGACCCGCGTGTCCCGCCCTTTCGTCTCGCTCAGGGCACAGCGCACCATTTTGTGCGAGATCGTGCTGGTGAACAGCACCAGCAGGTCCGGGCTGCCGATGTTTTTCAGCGCGCTGCTCATCTTCGGATACACTTTCGCCTTGCACTGGTATTCCCGGCACAGCTCTTTATATTCACGGATCATGCATTCATTCCCGCCTACGATCACAACGCTCATGCTGTCAGCTCCTTTCTTTTTCGGGAGTTAGCGCGTGCTAACTCATGATGAGAAAAATAACGCCTCTCCGGCGCATCCGGGTCTGCGCTTATTTTCGCAGACCCGAAAAAAGTCCTTTTTTTCATACGGCTCCGAGGAAACAGCGCAGACCTCGTACCCGGTTCTGCCGATCACGTCCCGCAACGCCCGCTCATTGATCTCCTGCTCCGTCAGGATCACGGTCTCTCCCCTGCTGTGCGAGGAGGTCACCTTTTTGACCGGAAACGCGCCGCGCACTGCGTCGTTTACATGCGCCTCACACATGCCGCACTGCATTCCGTCTATCTTCAATGTGATTTTTCGCATTTGCGCCTCCTTTTGATCCGGGAGACGCGGGCAGTGCCCGCGTCTCCCCGTCGGTTATGAATGGTGGTGGCAGCTGTTCTGCATCGCGCAGTCCGCGCAGCCGCAGCCGCAGGAGGACCGGCCTTTGCGTTTGTTCTTCACCATCCTGACGAGAATCGCGGCGACCATGAGCACCAGGATTGCGCAGATGACGACCGTCGCCAGGTTTTCCCGAATCCACAAAAACATATGGTTTCCTCCTTTACAGCGCCGGGATGCTTACCGCACACCGGCCGTCGTCAATCTGGTCGCTTCCTTGTACGGGCGGGCCAGCAGATACACGATGAACGCAGCAACCAGCACTGCAGCGGCGACGCCAATCCCATTCGCGCTTCCGGCAAAAAGCATCCCCAGCTGATACACGACCAGCGCGACCGCATACGCAAACACGCACTGATAGCCAATGGCGAACCACGTCCACTTGGCCGAGTTCATCTCGCGCTTGATGGCGCCAATGGCCGCAAAGCAGGGCGCGCACAGCAGGTTGAAGATCAGGAAGGAGTATGCCGCCAGCTTCGTCATGCCCTCAAAGTCCAGCACGCCGAACACGCCGACGACCTCTTCTTTCGCAACAAGGCCCATGATGGTCGCAATGGTCGCCTTGATGTTGCCGAAGCCAAGCGGTGCGAAGATCCAACAGATCGCGTTGCCAATGATGCCCAGAACGCTGCTTTCCAGCTCCATCTCCGCGTCAAACACGAACCTGCCGTCCTCCATGCCGAAGCAGGAGCCAGCCCAGATGACAATCGAAGAGAGCAGAATGATCGTGCCCGCTTTCTTGATGAACGACCAGGCGCGCTCCCACATGGAGCGGAGCACGTTGCCCACCGTCGGCCAATGGTAAGCCGGAAGCTCCATGACGAACGGCGCGGGATCGCCTGCGAACATTTTGGTCTTCTTGAGCATGATGCCGGAGATCACAATGGCCGCGACGCCGAGGAAATAGGCGCTCGGCGCGACCCACCACGCGCCGCCGAACAGCGAGGAAGCGATCAGCGCTATGATCGGCAGCTTTGCGCCGCAGGGGATGAACGTCGTCGTCATAATGGTCATGCGGCGGTCGCGTTCGTTTTCAATTGTCCGGGAGGCCATGATGCCGGGGACGCCGCAGCCGGTGCCGATGAGCATCGGGATGAAGGATTTGCCCGACAGGCCAAACTTGCGGAAGATCCGGTCCATCACAAACGCAATGCGAGACATATAGCCGCAGGCTTCGAGGAACGCGAGGAAAAGAAACAGCACCAGCATCTGCGGCACAAAGCCGAGCACCGCGCCCACGCCGGCGATGATGCCGTCCAGAATCAGACTCTTGAGCCAGTCCGCGCAATTGACAGCATCAAGTCCTTGCTCCGCCAGCACCGGGATACCGGGCACCCACACGCCGTATTCCGAGGGATCGGGTGCTGCTTCCATCGCCGTGTCGTACTGCTCCGAAATGTCGTAACCCGCTTCCGCGAGCGCATCTCCATACGTGCCATAAGCCTCGTCAAAGCCGCCAAAGTCTTCCTCCCCGATCGCGCCGAGGATGTCTTCCGCGCCGATGACGCCGGCATCCGCCGCATCCTGCACGGTTGCAACCAGATCGCCCGTCCAGATGCTTTCAGCAGCGTAGTCGGTCATGGCTTCTTCATACGCGCCATTGCCGATGCCGAACAGATGCCAGCCATCGCCGAACACGCCGTCATTCGCCCAATCCGTCGCCCATGTGCCGACCGTCGTGACAGACACATAGTAGACAATGAACATAATCACCGCGAAGATCGGCAGCGCCAGCCAACGGTTCGTGACCACCCGGTCGATCTGATCGGAGGTCGAGAGCTTGCCGGCGGATTTTTTCTGATAGCAGCCCTTGATGAGCTGTGCAATATAGACGTACCGCTCGTTGGTAATGATGCTCTCCGCATCGTCGTCCAGCTCTTTCTCAGCCGCCGCGATGTCCGTTTCAATGTGCGCCAGCACGTCTGCGGACAGACGGAGCTGCTCCATCGCCTTGTCATCGCGCTCAAAGAGCTTGATGGCATACCAGCGCTGCTGCTCCTCCGGCAGGTTATGTACGGCCGCCTCCTCAATGTGCGCGATGGCATGCTCCACTGCGCCGGAGAAGGTGTGCATCGGCACGGTCTTACCGTTGCGCGCCGCGTCGATGGCTGCCTCCGCCGCCTCCATGACGCCCGTGCCCTTCAGCGCGGAGATCTCAACAACCTTGCAGACAAGCTCCCGCCCCAGCTCCGCAGTGTTGATATGATCGCCGTTTTTCTTTACGACGTCCATCATGTTGACGGCTACGACCACCGGAATCCCCAACTCGGTAAGCTGTGTGGTCAGATACAGGTTGCGTTCCAGATTGGTCCCGTCGATGATATTCAAAATTGCGTCCGGACGCTCGCCGATCAGGTAATTTCGCGCGACAACCTCTTCCAGCGTGTACGGTGAGAGAGAATAAATGCCCGGCAGATCGGTGATGACCACGCCGTCGTGCTTTTTCAGCTTGCCTTCCTTTTTCTCCACCGTAACGCCCGGCCAGTTGCCCACAAACTGATTGGACCCGGTCAGCGCGTTGAACAGGGTCGTCTTGCCGCAGTTCGGGTTGCCCGCAAGGGCAATTCGCAGATTCATGTTTGCTCCTCACTTTCCGAGTTAGCTACCGCTAACTTTCAGTCAAAAAAATAAGTTCCCGCACGGATCACGCGGTCATTCGACCTCGATCATGTCCGCGTCGTCCTTCCGAAGGGAAAGCTCATATCCGCGAACCGTAACCTCAACCGGGTCACCCAGCGGCGCGACCTTGCGGACATAAACTGAAACGCCCTTAGTAATGCCCATATCCATAATCCGGCGCTTGACCGCTCCCGCTCCGTTGAGCTTCACAACCTTCACGGTTTCGCCGATTTTCACCTGTTTTAATGTTTTCATGCTTCCTGTCCTCCTTCCATTTGTGCGTTGCTCCGGCAGCGATCAGACCATGATCTTCTGGGCCATTTCCTTGCTGATCGCAACGCGCGCCTCTTTGACGTTCACAATGATGTTGCCGCCAATCCTGCTGATGACTGTGACACAGCCGCCGGCAACGAATCCGAGATCTTCCAGATGTTTTTTGACTTCCGGCAGTCCGCCGACCTTTTTGATGATATTCTCTTCTCCGACACTTGCAAGCGTAAGCGGCATCATACTGCATCCTTTCCAGAGGTTAGCTTTCGCTTATCTTAGTAAGTTATCGCTAACCAATCGTCTGAATTATTGGTTAGCATTCGCTAACCTCTGCTATCATACACACTTACGTTCGTTTTGTCAAGCGTTTTTTCTAAGAACATGCAAAGATGGTCTGTTTTTCTCGGCCGACGTCCATTCTCACCGGCAAAACCGGATTCAAAGGAAAGAAGACTTGAATATTTCAACATTGTGTGATACGCTGTTTGCACTTGCAACCTGAACGATCGGCGCACAGAAATGGGACATCAGATCCGATTTGCGCTTTGAAAGGAGGGCTTTTCGGTGCACCTGCAGGAATCCGGCGAAATGTATCTGGAGACGATTTTGATTTTATCCAAGCAGCGCAGCTATGTGCGCGCCATCGACGTCGGCGAATATATGGGCTATTCCAAGCCCAGCGTCAGCCGCGCGGTCGGTCTGCTGAAGGAGGGCGGCTATGTAGCCGCCAATGCAGACGGGTTCTTATCGCTGACGGACGCGGGGCGCGAGGTCGCGGAAAAAATATATGAGCGGCACACCATGCTGACAGAGCTGCTGATTCAGCTCGGCGTCAACGAGACGGTCGCCGCGGAAGACGCCTGCAAAATGGAGCATGTCATCAGCGACGAATCCTTCGAGGCGATCAAGCGTCACATAAAGCGTTAGCCCGAAGTCAAAATCCCCCAGAACGCAGCAGCTGAAGTGACCCCAAAAAGTTAGACAATAATTAAGAGCAAAAATTGTTCAAGCA
>JABLYK010000013.1 GCA_018265835.1 Oscillospiraceae bacterium
TGCTTGAACAATTTTTGCTCTTAATTATTGTCTAACTTTTTGGGGTCACTTCAAATGTAGGTAGAGGGGGAATTTTTGCTTTGGAGTGAAATTAAACACTCATTGAATAGGCCTGTGGAGTAGAGGGAGACGCGTCTACACTTGGAAACTCTCCTACAGTAAGAGTGTAACCATTTCCGGGCTTCATCCATTCTACTTTTGCTATGTGCAGAAATGAATTATCTCTATATGTAATACTCTCACCATCCATGTCGCTGCCAGCTGGGCCGTAGGATTTGCTTCTGTACAGTGACCAACGAAATGTATAATTATGATTATCATACGGAAAGTCATCTTCGAATGTTGCAATTAGATCAAAAGATCTACACGGAATTGAGAAGCACTTCGCTTGAAAGAACATGGGCAGGGATATTTGATACGAAGTTGTATAGATGATATGACATGCAGCGTGTGCTGAAATTTCAACAGAATAATCTTTGCCAATCACAAATTCGGCTGAACGGTATCCGGGGACTAGTACACCGCGTGATACAGTGTCCTGCGCGCTGGCTGTTATATCCTTATCGTTGACTTCCATCTTCAGAATTTTAAACGTATCCCCGCTAATTGTGCCTTTTCGAAACTGCGGGTTTATGGTGTAAGAATATGCGTCTTCTGATAAATTCACTATTTTCAAGTCTGTTGTTGTCTCAACGCGGATGTGCCCAGCAGCTTCGCCCCGGCCCAAATGAACTTCGCGCACGAAACTGTGAAAAAAGATGGAGAAATTGGAGCAATAATTTAGGTAATTATTTAAGTTTTTTGAAAATCCAGAAACAGCCTCGTCTATTTCTTCGTGAGACATTTTTGCATTTACAAGGGATTTGTTACTAATGGTATCTTTCCATCTGAGCATTCGAGTGGCTAAAACGAGCGAGTTATGCTGTGCTACAATTTCGTCAAGAATTATATTGGTGCTATTTTCAATGTATTGTTGTTCTGAAGAAAATCTAAGGACGATGTCGATTAAGGAGGCTGTAATGCATCCAGATGAAATGATTCTAAGTATGCTCCACCAGAATCCGGTTCTATATTGTGAAAAATAGGAGCCACCAATGCCAATGACCAACAAAAGAAAGAGAACAAAATTAAGCTGGAACCAAAATTTAACGCTTTTTTTACCAGTTCGAGTACTTTTTCTGAGTTTGATCATCATTCGCTCCTTATTTTCCCGTAAAATCAGTTGATTGATTGCTGCATTAGCCATTATATAACAAAGTTTTCCTGAATTCAATATCTTTGTATAGCAATATTCCATATTATCAATTATACAGAAGGGAACTATATGCCAATGCAAGCTACAGGTGAACGGCACAATAGAGAACAAACCTGAATACCAACTATGCCTCACCAGGACGTTTGCGTGCACCGGTGTGGTGTGATGTAGTTTTATGGGCGATAAAGGCCATTCTCTCGCATCGGAGGCAGGCGAAATGCCCGTCCAGCTGTTTCTTGGCAAACTGTTCAATGAGTTGTTTCGCTGCTGCTTCTTTGGTGATTGCCTTTCCCATTCTGCATCCTCACTTTCTGTTGTGGATGTCCTCGATTTCGTCGAGGGTGGCAAGGTTGACATCCAGCGCATCAATGTGCTCCTGACAATGGCGGGCAATATCATGAGCCTTCCCTTCCAGTGCCTTTTCCTGCATAGCACGGTAGTGCTCCTTTTCTGCGGTGATCCCTTTTCTTGCCCAACCAAGAATCTGTAAATAGGTCATCTTCTGCACTCCTTTCACTCGATGGCAGTTTCAATATTGCTGATCACATCCTCCAGACTGTTGACAGCTTCTTCTAGATTGTCGCAGGCTTCATCGGCTCTTTCGTACCGCTCACTGCCCTGCATATTCTCCGGGATATTGTCCCGGTACTCTTCCTCTTCTTCCTGGAGCTCTTCCAGGCTGGCCTTCAGCTCTTCAAGCTGGTCGATAATTTTCTGTAAGTCTTTGCGGCGCATCCTGTTCATAATCAAGCCTCTGCTTTCTTAACGATAATCGTGATTCCCGCGAAATTGTAGATGGCGGGGTAATGTTCCGGATAGACTTCAACGACCTCATAGCCGCTTGCCACTCGAAGCTGGATGTCACCGACAAAACCGAAATAGATGCCTTCAGATTTTGCTGGGTCTTCAGCAATCCAGACAGTAGTGGAATCGCAAATTTTATCAAGCCGATCAATAAGCCTCATCGTTGTCATCCTCCCCGTAATCCTCTTCAAACCGGCCCTCGGTGATACCGCCGTAGGTGTAACCGTTGTCAAAGCTCAGATAAATCGGTGTGTCGTCGTAGTCGCTGAGGAAGTTAATCAGTTCACCAACCGCCATAGTCCGGTGAATTTGGTCGATGCCGTAGCCCTCGCGAAATGTTTGGTATAACAGCTTTTCCATGATGTATCCTTCCTGCCCTCGTGACCTCCGGGGCGGGTACCAGTTACTTGAGTTTGAATATGTTATATAGGAAGTTGCCCTCATCGTCGTGGATTGACCCAACCTGTGTCAGTTCTTCGAGCGCTCTGCTCATCGGGGAGCCGTAAGTTCCAAGCTGATACAGTCCAGCGTCCTGCGCCATTTTGAAAAAGCAGCTTACTTCAATTCCGCCATTCGGGAAGGGGAGCTTTTTGAATTTGCTCCTAACAAAGTTCTCACACCATTCTACCTTGATCTGCTTCATTTCGTTTTCCTCCTTGATATTTTTGCCTTACTCGGTTATAATCAAGGCGGCCGGGGTAAGGCTCCCGGCTCGCCTTGGGCGGTGGGATAGCGTCTGCTTTGACGGGCTACGCTATCCCGTTTTTATTTGCTTTTCTTATCGCGGATGATCGCTGCGGCTTTCGCTTCAATCAACTGTGCCAGCGTTTCCAGAAAAGCATCGAACTCGGCGTTCGTCATCTCCTCAGGCATTCCCTCACTTCCTTTCGTAAGAGGCGTTCACCCCTGCCTTACGAGTGTTATTATACAGCAATCGCTTGATAATGTCAAGTAAAATATAAAGAAAAACCTGAATTATTTTTCGCGGCCGCTTGACAATAAACAGTAAACGCTTTATAATTATGAAAACAGGAGAGGTGATACTATGACCATAGAGCAAATGCTTAAAATGGCACTATCTTATAAAGGAATCAGCCAAGCTGAACTTGCCCGAAGGATAAACACGACACCCTCAAACCTCAACCAGAAGGTGAAACGTAATACGCTAACGAAAGAAGAGCTTGAAGAGATTGCAGTAGCGCTTGATGCTACATTTTTCTGCGGGTTCCGCTTCCCGGATGGGACCGAGATATGAAAAGACCCGGACATCACAAGTCCGGGTCTTCGGTTGGAGCGGCGGCTCACCGCTGCTTGCTATGTAGTAGCGGCTGCCCTCTGCGCGATTTGGTTCGAGGCTCTGGGTTTGGCATACGTACAATCAGCTCGTCCAAGTCGCAGTCAAGTGCCTCGCAGATCAGATCGAGATGTTCTAGGTTGACTCGCTCGGCCAACTCGTGGTATAAATCGTTTATTGTGGCTGCGCGTATACCTGTAGCCCGCGACAGATCTGCTTGTGTCCACCTCCGCTCGCCAAGCAGGGTGGACAGTAAAATCCTAACCATAGCCGATACTCCTTTCGTCGGAATATATCAGTTATCGCAGGATTTTGCTGAGGTATGGAAAGATATTACGAAAACGGTAATTTTGATATGAAAAAGCTAGGATAGTCGAGCTTGATTTTGGCGCCAGTTTGGTGCCACAAGTTGTTCGCAACGTCAAAATCTACGGTGAGATACAAAAAGCACAAAGGCAAAAAACCGTTGAATTTCAACGGTTTTTAGAGATACAAAAGTTACCGAACAAATAGCCCAAATTTCGTAATCAGCAGGTCGTGTGTTCGAGTCACATCACTAGCTCCAGCCCAAAGCCCTAGAACCATTAAAGTTCTAGGGCTTTTTTGTATGCAATTTTTCAGAAATTCACACATCAGAGAAAAGCAGGAGCAGCAGCGCGAAGGCGGCCTCCGGCCTGTTCTCGGAATCTCTAAAATGCATCTTAAAATTTTGTCGATTCCGCCATAATTTCAAAAATGAGAAAAAACTTGTCCAATTTCCGACTGGTTGCGACATATAATAAATAAAAAGGAGCCATAACAATTTCTCGTGAAGCAGGGAGGAAGGATATGCGAAGCAAAATCGGAAGACAGGTATTATCATTTTTGTTGTCCATTATTTTTGTGCTGGAACTTGTTCCGGCATCTGCGCTGGCGGTTGGTGCCAATTCCAATCTGACAGAAGAGGCGGAAGCCACGGTTGTTCCAGGAGCGGAGGAGACAGCCTGTGTGATCGGAGAAATGGATGAGCTGAGAGAGGAAGCGGTCAAGCACTTTCGCATGAGCGATGGCAGCTTTCTTGCCGTCCAATACGACGGACCGGTTCATTATCAGGACACAGACGGCGAATGGCAGGACATCGACAACACGCTGCGGCGCAGTGGAGACCGGTATGTGACGCAAAACGGAGCCGTGTCCAAGGCCTTTGCCGCATCGCTGGACAGTGGTCTGCTGTTCGAAACCAGCTATCAGGCGTATTCTATCGGCATGTCGCTGGTGACCCGGGTTTCCGAAGTAATGCCGGTGCCGACGCCGACGCCCGGTCTGGAGATCATGACGGGGGACGAAGACACAGTGGCGGAAACCGAGCAGACGGAGGACTATGCTGCATCGGAAAACGTGGAACTGTCAGAGAGCGCTGCGGATGAGGAAGCCAGTGCGTCTACGGCGGCAGCCGAGCCGGAAGAAATGGAGAAAACCGTCGCGGAGGAAACCGTTCGCTTTGTTCCAATGGAGGTGCGCAATGTGCAGGCTCAGGTGGAGAATCCAGAGCAGGCCGCAAACGTGGCAGAGCAAGCAACGACGGAGCAGATGGTTACGCCGGACAAGCTTACCTCCAGCGTGCAGTACGCCGACATTCTGGAGGACACAGATTTTGTCTATCAGAATCACGGCTATGACGTCAAGGAAAGCATCATCATCAAGCGGCAGCAGGATACATATTCTTATTCCTTTGCGCTGAATCTGAATGGCCTGACCCCGACGCTGGAAGCGGACGGCTCGGTTCTTTTGGCGGATGCAGATGGCGCTGGCATCTTTGAAATTCCCGCACCCTATCTGCAGGACGCGGATGGCGAAGTGTCTTTTGATGCAGCGTATGCGCTGGCGGAGACAACGGATGGGTATGTTCTGACGGTCACTGCAGACTCTGCATGGCTCAACGCGGAAGCGCGTGCATTTCCGGTGACCCTCGACCCTACCGTTCGCCTCATCGCAAGCAATAATACGTCCAAACTGTCTTTGACCTACGTATCAGAGAGTGAGCCAAGCACAGTCTATTTCGGGTGCCAGACCATGTTTCTGGGACTCGACAACTATAAGGAACTTCAGGTCTATATGGGCGTGGATAATCTTCCACAGATCGACAGCAACTGCCAAATCGTAGGGGCCAGCGTGCACCTGTATCAGTGGAGCTATTCCGGATATGCGGATTTGCCCGTTTTTGCATATCAGGTCAGCACAGAAAAACCGAGCAGTTATGAAACCTATAACACGTGGCTGCGTAACCTTACTTGGAATAACCGTCCGGCGCATGAAAGTGCGATCCTTGACTACCAGACGGCACATCCCAATAGCAGCGGCTATCTCAGCTTTGACCTGACAAAGGCCGTACAAAACTGGTATATCGACACGTCGCTGCCGCGTGCGATTGCCCTCGCTTCAGACGGAGCGCACGCCGCCAACAGCCGGCTTTATGCCTATGCATCACAATGCGCCCCGATCTTAGCGATCCAATACCGCAATATGATCGGCCTGGAGGATTACTACACGTATCAGTCCTTCGGAGTGGGCAGGGCCGGAACGATGTATCTCAGCGACCATACCAATTCGATGACGATTGCGCGCACCGACGTTTCCCTCAACCTGGATCCAGCGCCGTTTTCTCTTACGTATTACTACAATTCCGGCAACCGTGGAGCCTATTTTGACGATGGTTATGTCGGCGTGAATACGTGCAGCTATGACACCATGCGTGTGGGCTCCGGATGGAAATTGTCCGTACAGCAGACGGTAGTAGAGAAAACGCTGGAAAACGACACCTACCTGATTTATGCCGATGCTGACGGAACCGAACACTATTTTTCAAAAGATGCCTCCGGCAACTACGTGGATGAGGACGGCCTAGGCCTGAAAATCTCCGTTTCCACCAGCGGCGGCAACACCATTTACACCATGACGGATACCGACGCTTATAACACGTGGGTGTTCCACAACGGGTATCTCATCTCGCAGACCGACAATAATTACAATGCCATCTATATCGCCTATAATGGCAATGCGTACAGTGATACGAGCAGCGCCTGGAAGCCTGTCAAAGGCAGTGCCAACCGGATCACGACGGTGGTACAAAACACCAACGGCGGCGGCCTTGTTACGGTAGCCAGCATGAGTTACAACAGCGACGACAAGCTGACGGCGATTGAGGACTACGCCGGACGCACCACCCATTACAGCTATGACAACGTATATCTCACCGGCGTTACCTATCCGGACGGTACGACAGTGTCCTATGAATATTCAAGTGGTGCGTGGCTTTCTGCGCTTTATGACTCGGAGAGCAACTATGGCGTGGAGATGACCTACAGTGAGCATGACGAAGGGCAGTTCTATCGGCAAACCGTGAATCAGGTGAAGGAATTTACGCAGGTCAACAATGCCCGGGTCTATGGGAATCAGTTCCACGCGTATCGCAATTCGGGCCATTTGACCTCCTGCCGCTATTATGGCGCCGATCAAACGGCAGACACGGCGGACGACCTCGTGGTGTACAACGTACTGGATCACTATGGACGCACGATCACCAGCTACACCACAGACTACCAGAAGGAAAAGCTTTTGGGCGTAACAGCCGGGGCATATAAAGCCAATGGCATGACGTCGGCCACGAACAACCGCCTGACGAAGTCGGCAAGCTCGGGCCAGCACGTGGAAAACCTCCTGCTCAACAGCGGAATGGAGTATACTGTCGACAATTCGGGAACACCCAGCAACTGGAGAAAAGACTGCTCGAAGGATGACATAACGATCACAAACGCAGCGGTTGGCAGTACTTACTCTTTTTCCGATAGAACAGTTCAGGCGCACACCGGTCAGGGGTTGCTGAAAGCCTATATTGGAAACGTCGACACAACGACAGGGTATCACAGCGAGCTGCGGCAGAGCGTCCAGTTGACGCAGGGCGTCACCTATACGTTTTCCGCGTATGTGAACACCTATACCGTAAATCAGTTCGGGGACGGCTACGGCGCGTATATTGGCTTCCGAAATAACACGGAAGATGCGGACTTCGTGGAAAAAAGCGAGATCATCGACTACAGGACGAACCCCGGCATTGAAAACGGCTGGGAGCGGCTGAGTGTATCGTTCACGCCGGACACAAGCGGCGTGTACTATCTGGCGGTCGGTATGCAGGGGGCGCAGGGCATTGCGGCGTTTGATGACGTGCAGCTGGAAGTGGGGGACACCGTTTCGAGCGTGAACCTGCTGCAAAACAGCGGCTTTGAAGTCGGCAGCCAGCTCTCCACGTATTGGAGCGGCATCGGCAGCACGGGGAACACGCTGGCCGACCCGAAGAGCGAAATCGCCGTGGTTCGCGGGCAGGTGCTGCATATTTCGGGGGCATCGAGCGCGGACAAGCAGGTTTCCCAGAACGTGAAGATCAACCAAGACTCGGACGTGACGTTCCTGCTTTCCGGCTGGGGGTGCGCAGACTCGGTGCCGTTTTACGCAAAGGAAGACGGGACGTATGAGCGCTTTTTCGGCCTGATCGCCAAGATCACGTATACGGACAACACGACGGAGAACCACTATGTGCCGTTCGACGCGTCGTACTCGGGGTGGCAGTACGCCAGCGGCATCATCGTGCCGAAGCAGAGCAATAAGACGGTCAGCACGGTGACGGTTCAGTGCGCGTATAACAAGAACGCGAACGACGCGTATTTCGACGGCGTGAGCCTGATCGAGGAGCCGGTGCAGACGTATAGCTACGACAGCAAGGGGAACCCAATCGCGGCGACAGACGGAAAGGCGAAGAGCGCGAGCGAGTATTACTCCGGCACGAGCAAGCTGAAGAGCTATACCACGCCGAGCGGCACGAAGCACGAGCTGTGGTATGACAACAATAACAATGTGCAGGAAGAGCGACTCCACAATCTGTCGACTTATACTGACTACAACTTTGCGGGTGGAGTGACAAATTCGATCACGAGCGTAGGCTACAGTGGAGATTATCTGGCGTCATATTACTGGTATTCGCCCAACCTGCATTTCAAAACGAAGAGCGAGGACGTCAACGGGATCACGACCGAATACGAATATAACGACCCGACGAGGACGCTCGCCAGCGTCAAAAACGCATACGGAACCACGCAGGCATATGGATATAACGCCGACAATGATCGGGTTGTCCAAACCTACATCCACAATATGGACGCCATGTGGTACGCCTACCAGAACGGGCAGCTCAGCACGCTGACGCGCAAGAGTTTTTTGTCGTCGAATGGCGAAACTGTGACCGGCCCCTTCTGGCAGCAGTATGCGTTGGCATATGACGCGTTCGGGAACACGACGCAGGTCAGCGTGAGCGGGTCAACGGACGGCGCGACGTATGCGTCGCCGGTTATGCTCGCGTCGTATGCGTATGAAAACAATACCAATGGCCGCCTCGCGCAGATGGCGTATGGCAACAGGGACACGGTGAATTATAAGTATGACCTGTTTGACAGGAAGACGGCTGAGACGTATAATGACGGCACAAGCTACCATTACGAATACGACGCGGAGGGGAGCCTTGCTGGGCAGTATGCCACGGATGCGTCGGGTGCGGCAACCGAGCGGTATTCCTACGAGTACGACAGCCTTGGCCGGCTGATCCACAGCAAGGAGCTGGACGGCAGCGGCAACATGGTGCAGCGCACGGAGCATCTGTACGACACGTCGAACCGGCTGCGGCAGCAGAACTGGATGTTCGCCGACGGCGCTTCGTTCGGGCAGGACTACTCATACAGCAACGGTGCGGACGGAGACGGGACGCTGACCAAGGTGGACAGCAGCGCGACGATGGATGGGTATGGCTTCTACCCGAGTGTGACGTATACCTACACCCCCCTGCGCCAGGTTCGGCGAAAAACAACAGACAACCTGTTCTACCGGGCGTATTCGTACCGGCTGCTCAACGGTGGCTGGCGCCGCTCCTCGCAGGTGGAGTTCATGAACTACCGCAAGCCAAATGGTGATGCCCTGATTCTCGGCTACCAGTATATGTATGACGAGCGGGGGAACGTCAGCGCGGTGTATAAGAGCAAAGCCTCGGGCGGTGTGGAAGCCACAGCCGCGCAGGCCTATACCTACGATGCACTGGGTCAGCTGACCGCCGTGACGGACACCGACACCGGGCATACCTACAGCTATACTTACGACACGGCGGGGAACCTCCGCAGCATGGTTCGGACGGCAACCGCAACGAACGCGAAGACGACAACGAAGCTGACCTATGCCAACACCTCGTGGCCGGATTTGCTGACGTCTGTGACGGTCGGGGGAACGACGAAGAGCATCACATACCAGACGACCAACGGCAACCTGACCGGCAATCCCATCACGTATTACAACGGCACGGATTACACGTTCGGGTGGGGTAAAGGCACGCAGCTCACGAGCGCGACCGTGGGGGATACGGAAATCTCCTACACGTACGACATGTCCGGCGTGCGCAGCAGCAAGACAGTCGGAGGAACGACGCATACGTATACGACGCTGAGCGGGCTCGTGATGCAGGAGACGGACGGAACGCAAGAGCTGTACTTCCTGTATGACGACAGCAACCAGCCGTATGCACTGGTCTACAAGTCCAGTGCGACAGCGACGCCTTCGCTGTATTACTACATGCTGAACGTGCAGGGCGATGTGATCGCGTTGATGAACGCGAGCGGCACGATTGTGGCGGAGTACCAGTATGACCCGTGGGGCGTTCCGACGGTGAAAACTGCCAGCGGTGCGCAGGGCAACGACGCCGCCATCGGCAATGTTAACCCACTGCGGTACAGAGGGTACTATTACGACACGGAGACGGGCTTCTATTACCTCCAGAGCCGCTACTATGACCCCGCGATTGGGCGGTTCATCAGCGCGGATAGTTACGCTACTACCGACTGCAACGGCTTCCTCAGCGCCAATATGTTCGCTTATTGCGAGAACAACCCGGTGATGAAGGAAGACCGGGACGGTGAGTTTAATACTGCTGCAGCAGTTATTGGCGCTGTAACTTCTGGAATCTCTGCTTATGCGTCTGGTGGGAATCTAAAAAATATTATATTCGCATCAACAACGGGATTCTTCTCAGCCGGATTAAAGAACAATTTGCTGGTTGCTGCTGTGAATCTTTGTGCTGCTGTATATGACGGATATCAAGTTTATAAAAATTCAGGAAAGTGGTCTAATGCAGTACTTGCCGGTGTAATATCATTTGGCGCAAGCAATATTACTGGCGGAAATTTAAACCGAATAAAGGGACTCAACGCAAATTTAACAAATATCGGTAAAAATCTATTTGATAGCTCTTTTGCATTCGGCGCGAAATTATCTGCAGGCGGGACAAATGCAGCGTTAGCAACTCCTAGTCCCAAATCGTCATCTGCAACTGCAGCAAATAGACGTAATCCACATCTTGATAGACGGGCTTCGGCGGCAAAAAGATTTGAAGGTATGCGTTATTATGTGGATAGTCATGGTAACGGAAGGTGGGTATACGTTGGATGAAGCGTAGATTAACAAAAGCGGAAACTGTGGGGCCTGACTGGGGTTCAATTTTTGCGGGTTTTCTGATAATTCCAATCATTATTTTCTTTCATATGGGTCTTCTTGAAGTTATCATGTTATCCTTTGTGGCTAGCATAGTATTATTCTCCGGTTTAAGATATTTCGGCATCAATGCGAACGGAATATCCCAGTATTGCCTTGGAATTCGCTATCGTTTTACTGCATGGGATCAAATCGATCAAATTTCAAGCTACCACTATAAAGATATCGTTTTGGTTGTGTCTTTGAAAGGATGTAAACGATTTAGCGAAGCGAAATTAACCGATGTATACCTTTTGTCTCATCCAATCAAAGTGTTCACGATTTACAACCATGTCAAGAAAGCACTTCCACTTATCAATCAGTATTATGGTCCGCTAGACTATGAACGCTGAAATGTTGGGCGCAAAACCGGTATCAATACGCGCGGTACAGCTATGACCCGTGGGGAGTTCCGACGGTGAAAACTGCCAGCGGTGCGCAGGGCAACGACGCCGCCATCGGCAATGTTAACCCACTGCGGTACAGAGGGTACTATTACGACACGGAGACGGGGTTCTATTACCTCCAGAGCCGGTACTATGATCCTGCGATTGGGCGGTTCATCAGCGCGGACAGCTTTGCCACCACCGACTGCAACGGCTTCCTCAGCGCAAATATGTTCGCCTATTGCGAGAATAACCCGGTGAATTGTAAAGACTCCGAAGGCCAATTTCCAGTTGTAGCTGTTCAAGCCGTTGCAGCAGTTGTTGGCGGTGGAATTAATCTTGCAACGTCATGGATTAGTGCAAAGGTTACGGGGCAAAAATTTAGTGTTTTAGATGGAGTGGCGGCATTTGCATCCGGTGCAATAGGAAGTATTTCAGGTGGAACTATTGGCAAGATCGCAAGAGTTGGGGCCGCAGCTATTTCAGCGGTGGCTGCAATCAGAGCAACTAATGAAACCGGAGTGTCGATTTGGGCAAAAATAGGATGTGGCGCTGTAAGTTTTGCAACCTCCTATTTTTCATTCTCAACTCTCGCTCAATTCAAAAACAATAAGTGGATTGACATTGGATACAAAGCATTGACAGATCTTACGTTTGGCTTAGGTGGGAATGTTGTATCTGCAACTGCAAATTTAGCAGGAACATCTTCCGGGCAAGGGCGGAAGCAATCGCAATCAGGGCAAGTGTCAAAAGAGGATATGACGAAATGGATACACATGACAGAACATTACCGCAGACAAATGATGGCAATGTCTTGAGCTTCAAAAAAGGAGGGGGGTGTATGCTTGAAATACGGACAAAGCGGCCTAAGATTGGACTGTGGATTGCACTAATCGTTTTGGCGTGTGGGCTGTTGCTGATGATTGACGATCAGAAATTAGATTACTTTTTCATTGTCGTTGTATTTGTGCTTTCAGCAATTGTATTAGATTTCGGAAGTATCAAATATACACTCAATAGTGAAGGGTTGCATCAGCATTGGTTCCTGCATACAGACCATTATTCCTGGAATTCATTCACTGAAGTATCTATAGAGCCGCTCTTCCCTTCGGAAAGCAAAAAGGCCATTTGTTTTAACCGGAATATAAGTTATATTAATCAAGGTGTAAATGCCCAATTACATCCATTCCGCTTCTTTGTATTTCAACTTGTAGAATCGGGAGACCCTAATCGCGTGCCCAATGGAGTGCTTATGGATGAAATTCTGGCATTGTTAGAGGAAAATAATGTACCGGTAACATATTACAGCAAGACGCGATAATCCAAATTAAGCAGCACATAGCTCTAAAAAACGGCGCTGTGTGCTGCTTTGCTATTAAGATACTACATGAGCTGGGTGTGACCTGTTTGACAGGAAAACGGCTGAGACGTATAATGACGGCACAAGCTACCATTACGAATACGACGCGGAAGGTAGTCTCGCGGGGCAGTATGCTACGGACGCCAACGGCGCCTCGTTCGGGCAGGACTACACGTACAGCAACGGCGCGGACGGAGACGGGACGCTGACCAAGGTGGTCAGCAGCGCGACGATGGACGGGTATGGCTTCTATCCGAGCGTGACGTATACGTACAACACCCTGCGCCAGCTCACGCGAAAGACGACGGACAACCTGTTCTACCGGGCCTATGCGTACCGGGCGATTCACATCCGCAGTGCCGCCGCACAGGCGATGAACTTGCATTTCCTACAGAAAAAAGCTCTGGAACACATGGTTCCAGAGCTTTTTCGCCGGGGGCAGGGAGAGCGGATCATTTCCCATAGTAGTACAGCCGTTTCAGCTGCTGAAGATCGTAGTCGGTCCCATGCCGGTCGTTGATGATCCGGTGTACGACGCTCCAGCCCCAACCGTACTCGCCGACGAGGCGCTTTAGCTCGGTAACAATTTGCTCTGTCTGAAAGGTTTCCATACCGTACAACTCCTTCGGCGTGTGAATACTCTGCAAAAATCGAGTCGAAATGGGTCGAATCTCTATGCCGTTGAAAGGAATTATATTCCTCAGCAACGAAAAAAGCAAGAAAAATACAGCTGCAATCTCTGCCCCTGACCATTTTTTGCACATAAAGTGATTATTAAGGTTCCATTTGACGGAATTTGATTGACAATGCATAGGCAAAGGTGGTAATATGCTCTTCGCAGCTCGAAGCTTAACGGTGTTAACTAAAATCTTGGAGGGCTGAATATGGAGTTGCAGAAGCTGACGGAAGAATTCCTGCAAACGATCTCATCACTCAACCGGGTTCATTGGCCGAAGGGGCTTCAGGAGAATCTGAAGGGTGAGGGATATCTGCTGTCCTATCTCGAAAGCCACCATGGCGAGAGCACGCCAAGCGATTTGTGCACAGCGCTGGGCGTGAGCGCGCCGCGCACGGCGGCCATGCTGCGGACCCTGGAACAAAAGGGGCTCCTGCAGCGCCATGCCGACGGGCGCGACAAGCGCCGCGTTGTGGTGACGATGACGGAGAACGGACGCCGCGCGGCGGCAAACCGCCGGCAGAACTTGTCCGAGCGGGTGCGCTATGCGCTGGAGCAGCTCGGCGAACGGGATGCGCGGGAATTTATCCGGATTCTTGACCGGATTGTGGAGATTGAGAGCCTGCAGCGAACCATGCTGCAGGGCGTAGCCGCCCAATGGGGGACAGTGGACGGCTGACCCCGTTGGGGGAATCTTGGAACCTGGTCGACTGGCCATCTTTTGGAGCGTTTTGCAAATGAAAAAGTATATCCGTGAGCATCGGTATGTTTTGCTGGTGCTGTATCTTCCAATTTATTTGATCTGGTTCGCTCTTGTGGAGCACTTTATCGCGTCGCCGGACATGTGCTGGGAGTCCTATATTCCGCTGGACGATCAGATTCCGTTCCTGCCGCCATTTATTCTGGCGTATGTGTCGTGGTATCCGTTTCTGGCGCTTCCGGCGATCGTGCTGCTGGTGAAAGAGGATCGGGACGCGTTTATTCGCTATGCAGCATTCATCATCGCGGGCTTTTCCATTTCGCTGCTGATCTGCATGATCTGGCCAAACTGCCAGAACCTTCGGCCTGCAGAAGTGGATACGAGCAACCTGTTCGGATTTTTGGTCAATGCGATCTATTCGGCCGACACGAATACAAATGTGCTGCCGAGTATGCATGTGGTCGGCTGTATGGCCGTCGTCTCCGCGTGCTTTGACAGCCGGCACCTGCGCAAAATGCGCATCCCCGGCCTGATCTGGGGCGTGCTGATCTGCGCCTCCACCGTCTTTGTCAAGCAGCACTCCATTCTGGATGTGTTTGCAGGGCTGGTACTGGGTCTGCTCCTCGATCTGGCGATCTATGGCGTGGCTAAGAGGAAATCGCCGATGCGCGCCAAAAGCGGGAAAAAACAGGCCGAAGCTGCGGAATAGAAAACAGACACATTTAAAAATAGAGAAGGGTAGGATACGGGGATGCATGATCCGCAAAAACAGATCAAGCGGCACAAGGATGACTACCGGCCGAAGCCGATTGTCATGGCGGTGTATTGGGTGCTGCGATTCATCGTCATCGTCTCGCTGGTGCTGTCCTGCATCCGAAAGGATTATGAAAGCGCATGGGTCTGCGTGCTGGTGCTGGTTCTCTATATGCTGCCGCGCATTGTGCAGCAGAACTTCCACATTGAGCTGCCGTCCGCGCTGGAGATCATCATCCTGGTGCTGATCTTTGCCGGGGAAATCCTCGGGGAGCTGCGCAGTTATTTTATCTACTTCCCGCATTGGGACACGCTGTTGCATACGACGAGCGGCTTCGTCAGCGCGGCGTTTGGCTATTCCATGGTGGATCTGCTGAACCGCAACAAGCCGGAGCACATCCAGCTGTCACCGATTTATCTGGCGCTGGTCTCGTTCTGCTTTTCCATGACGGTCGGTGTGATCTGGGAGTTTTTCGAGTTCGGTATGGATAACTTCTTCCACATGGACATGCAGAAGGACACCGTCATCCACGCCTTTTCCTCGGTCAATCTGGACCCGACGGCCAGCAACATTCCGGTTCGTGTGGAGGACATCACAGATGTCGCGGTCAACGGTACCAGTCTCGGCTTGGGCGGGTATCTGGACATTGGCCTGTACGATACGATGGAGGACCTGTTCGTCAACTTCATCGGTGCGTTGACCTTCAGCGTCATCGGCTACTTCAGCGCGAAGTCCGGGAAGAACAACATTGCCAAAAATTTTGTTCCGGTGGTCATGCCGGAGGAAGCGACTGAGTCTGAGGCTGGGCAGACGAACGCCGCGGAAGACACAACCGAAAAGAACACGGACTGAAGCAATTCAGCCCGTGTTTTTTCATGAAAAAATGGAGAGCAGCCGCAAATATCTGCGGCGATTTTCTGTCTATATTGATAGAGGCCTCAAATACACGAAAGGAGGGACGGCGGTGACGGATGCGGAGATCGTCCAAATGTTCTGGAGACGGGAGGAGACCGCAATTGCTGAGACGCAGGCGCGCTACGGCGCGTACTGTACGCAGATTGCGAGGAATATCCTCTCCAGCCGGGAAGACGCCGAGGAGTGCGTCAGCGACACATGGCTGCAGGCGTGGCACACAATTCCGCCGCAGCAGCCGCGCTCACTGCGGGCGTATCTGGGCCGGATTGTCCGGAATCTGGCGCTCAACCGTTGGAACCATAACCATGCGCAAAAGCGGTACGACGGCGTGGAACAGCTCCTTTCGGAGCTGGAAGACTGCATCCCGGCGCCGGACACTGCCCAGCGGAAGCTGGAGACGGCCGCCCTTTCCGAAATCATCAGCGATTGGCTGGAGACCCTGCCGCGCAGCGACCGCATTCTCTTTGTCCGCCGGTATTGGTACGGTGACACGCTGCAGGAGCTGGCGGGGCTCATCGGCGTGCCGGCAAACAAACTGGCGCAGAAGATGCTGCGGCTGCGCAGGGGGCTCAAAGCGGCGCTGGAACGTGAGGAGGTTTTTTTGGAATGAGCGAAGCAAAACGAGAGCGGTTGTATGACGGCGTCACCGGGATTCGGGACGCGCTGATCGAGGAGGCGGCGGCAGTTCCGGCGACGCGGCATACCTGGCAGCGCTGGGTGGCGGCTGCGGCGTGCGTGTGTCTGGTGCTGGCCGGGGCGGTGGCAGTGCTGCAGAGCGGCGCAGAGAATGATATTGCGCAGACTGCGCCGGATACGGCGCTGACGACACCACTGCCGCAGGTGATCACAGGCTATGGCGACGGCGTTGGCGCGAGCTACAAAGCGCCGGAACCGGGGGAATTTTTCTGCCATTTGGATCTGCAAGCGGCGCTGGAGGCGTATGCCGGGCAGGACGTTCGGTTCTTCGTGGGAATCGACCTGTTCTCGGCGGATGATGCGCTGGACACCGGCGGAGATGCGGTGGCGGCGGAGCTGGAGCGGCTGCGCGGACTTGGACTGGAAGTCGGCTACGCGCAGGCGTGGGAGTATCAGGGCGCGGAGGGGGCGCATGTGACGTACAACTACGTCGCGGGCTGTCTGACCGCAGAGCAGCTGCAAAATTTCCCGGCTAGCCCGGATTACGGCTATGCCTTCCGCTTTGTCCGCAATGGCGACGGCAGTGCGCCTGCTGCCGGGCAGCAGAACATCGTGACCGATTATCCGACCAACGCAATTGCATAAGCGCAGCAGCATGACACGCGCGTGTCATGCTGCTGCATTTTTTGACTATATTTCGTGGTTCAGAAAGGCATCCAGGCATTCCCGGGTTTCGGCGATGGCCTTTGGCCCGATGCCCCAGCTTATGGAAAGCTCCTGCCCGGAACATTGCAGGAGATCGCCGACTGTTTTCATCCGATCGTGCGAAGTGAGCGCGCGATAGGTGCGGGTGGATAATTGCAGGCACACAAGCGGCGCGTCGGTTTTTCCTGCGGCTTTCGCGCGTGCCTGCTCCAGATATGCGGAAAGCTCCTCCCGATCAATTTTCGGTTCCGGGATGCGGTTGACGCCCTTTGCGTGGACAATCGCGTCGTAAACATCCTTTGCGTACATTGCCTGACCCAGAATATAGGTCCCGCGCGGGAACAGTTCGTCGAGCAAGTCCTGCCGGCTGATAAAATCATGATACATCATATATTACACCATTAAAATATATGAAATTTATTGTTCGCTACCCTCAGAACAGCAACGAAAGAAGCAGATGCCGATGAGAAAATCTTTTACTGCGCGTTGCTGTTGCATACTCAATGCGGACCAATTATCCAGCATCTCACGCTGCTCGCTCGTGAGAGAAACCGTATCGTCACCCTCGGCAAAGAATTGAGATAATGTGATTCCAAAACCGTTGCATACTTTCTCTAAGGTTTGTATGGTTGGTACTTGATTCTTGCGATACCATGTGGATATTGTGGACTGCGACAGCCCGGCGTGCTTTGCCAACTCATACTCAGACCAATTTCTTTCGAGACGAAGCCGCGTGATTTCTTGCAGCACATCCTTCATATGCTCACCCATTTGCTTTGTTATCACGTATATTATACTTCGAGAGAAAGTTGGTTTTTAGTTGGTTATGCCGTATAATTTCTTCGTTCTAAAACATCAAAAAGCGCGGGGATCCGATAAAGATCCCCGCACTTTTTTGATGAGACTGTCAAAGAACCGCACCAAAGCCCCCTCATCAGTCGGCTTGCGCCGACAGCTTCCCCCGGAGGGGGAAGCCTTGGGCTGGGCGCGTATCGCACCGCACCCAAAGCCTTCCCCTAGTAGGGGAAGGTGGCCGCCCGCAGGGCGGCCGGATGAGGTGGTGTATTAGTACCGATACTCAAAATCGAGGTCGTAGATGCTCACGGTGTCGCCCTCCTGAACGCCCATGGCCTCCAGCCGGTCGAAGACGCCGGACTGCCGCAGCACGCGGTCAAAATACATGCGCGATTCATAATCGCCGAAATTGATCGTGCCCATGAGCCGCTGCAGCCATGGCCCTTCCACGATCCACAGATTGTCAAAGTGGCGGATTTCCAGCTGCTCGCTCGTGCCAATCTCCGGCTCGGGCGGAACATAGTCTGCCTCGAATACGATCGTGGGCGGCAGCTCGGACAGCCGCGCGGCGGCCGCCTGCACGAGCTGCTGCGTGCCCATGTGTGCCGCAGCGCTCAGCTCGAAGAACTGGTAGCCCTTGGCCTCTACATGGGCCTTGAGCGCTTCAATGTTCGTGCGGTCACCGCCCAGCAGGTCGCACTTGTTCGCGGCGACGATCTGCGGCCGCGTGGCGAGCACTTCGCTGTACGCCGCAAGCTCCGCGTTGATGGCCTCGAAATCCTCGATCGGGTCGCGCCCCTCGCTGCCGGACACATCCACCAGATGAATCAGCAGCCGGCAGCGGTCGATATGCCGCAGAAAATCATGCCCCAGTCCCGCGCCCTCGCTGGCGCCCTCGATGATGCCCGGAATGTCCGCCATGACGAACGACGAACCCTCCGACACGTACACGACGCCGAGGTTGGGGAAGAGGGTGGTGAAGTGATAGTTTGCAATCTTGGGGTGTGCTTTGGACACGACGGACAGCAGCGTGCTTTTGCCCACATTCGGGAAGCCGACCAGCCCCACGTCCGCAAGGAGCTTCAGCTCCAGAAGGATCGTGTGGCTCTCGCCGGGGAGACCCGGTTTGGCGAAGCGCGGCACCTGCCGCGTGGGCGTGGCAAAGTGCTGGTTGCCCCAACCGCCGCGACCGCCCCGCGCCGCCACGAACGGCTCGCCGGTGGACATGTCGTGCATGATGGCGCCGGTGTCCGCGTCACGCAGAAGCGTACCGCGCGGCACGCGGATGCGCAGCGTTTCGCCGACCTTGCCGGAGCAACGCTTGCCCTGACCATCCGCGCCGTTGCCCGCGACATATTTGCGCTTGTAGCGGAAGTCCATCAGGGTGGACATGTTGTCGTCCACCACGAAGACGATGTCACCGCCGCGCCCGCCGTCGCCGCCGTCCGGCCCGCCGGCCGCCACGTATTTTTCCCGGTGGAACGCCACTGCGCCGTTGCCGCCGTCCCCGGCGCGCACGGTGATGGTGACCTTATCAACAAATGCAGAAGCCATCGTTTTTCTCCTATGCTTGAAACTGGTTGAATCCTGCTGTGTCAGCGAAAATTCAACAGATTTTTCTCAAAATTGAAAAAGGGGCGGGCGTGCCGCCCACCCCTTTTGAATTACTGCGCGATTTCTTCGTAAACAGAAACCTGCTTGCGATCCTTGCCCTTGCGCTCGAACTTCACGACGCCGTTCACGAGGGCGAACAGCGTATCGTCTTTTCCCTTGCCGACGTTGGTGCCGGGGTGGATTTTTGTTCCGCGCTGTCTGACGAGGATGTTGCCGGCCAGAACAAACTGACCATCGGCTCTCTTGGGGCCAAGGCGCTTCGACTCACTGTCGCGGCCGTTCTTGGTGGAACCCATGCCTTTTTTATGTGCCATTTCAGATAACACCTCCACGTGTCAAAATCAGGATGCGGAATGATTATGCGTTGATTGATTCGATCTGAACCTTGGTATACGGCTGTCTGTGACCCTGCGTTCTGCGGTAGCCCTTTTTCGGCTTCATCTTGTAAACGCGGATCTTCTTGCTCTTGCCGTTTTTCACGACGTTTGCGGAGACGGTCGCGCCGTCCACCATGGGCTTGCCGAACACGGAGCCCTCATCGTCAATGATCGCCAGAACGCGGTCAAACTTCACGGCCTCGCCGGCCTCAACGTCCAGCTTTTCGATGAAGATGACATCGCCCTCGGCCACGCGGTACTGCTTGCCGCCGGTTTCGATGATAGCGTGCTTCAACTCGTTGCACCTGCCTCTCTGTAAGAGTCTCGCTCTCGTGGGCGGAAGACGCGCTTCGCTTGCAGACCCACTCAATGCGGCCTTGATATTTTATCATTCAGGACAGGCACTGTCAAGGACTTTTTGCTGAAAATTCAACAGGGTGCGCTACGCAATGCAGGCGAGATAAAAGAGACGCACGAGGGCCACTGCGAGAAACTGCGGGACAACAGGGGCGAGAAACAGGAGAAACGGCACATAGACGGGCGCGTCTCCGCCCAAGCCGGCTGTACCAAACAGAATGTTCAGGAAAAGCGCAAGGCACAGGAACAGGTAAGTCGCAATCACCGGGAGGAAATCATACCAGCTACAACGGCAGCAATTTGTTTATTGTTTGCGCGGGAGGTACAAAGCAACGGTTCTCACGATGGCGATGCCGAACATTTGCGGCAGCAGGGGGACTAAATAGAGGAGAAACGGCAAAAAGAACGGGGTTCCGCCGTCATAGAATTCGCCCATAAACATGGAGATGACAGCCACCAGACACTGGAACAGATAGGTCGCTGCGAGCGGGAGAAAATCATAATCCCCATTTCCGCCGCGCCACACGGAATAAAAGCTGACGGCGGCCACGCTGATGCCAACCACGATGCCATAGATGAGGGTCGTATGCGGGGACAACGCGTCATGCATCTCGGGGGAAAGGTTTGGCCAGACCAGCATGACGGTCAGATTCCCGACGAAAAACAGCAGAAATAGGATCAGAAAACACGGCCATGTCTTTTTGAAGTATTGTTTCATATGCGCGGCTCCTTTCTCACATAAAAATGTTTGTATGTTGACATCCTTCCATCCTGATTTGCACCAGCTGCCTATGGTGAAAACCAAGATTTGCATTTCCATATTACAGGAAGAGAAAACGCTTGTCAATTTATAGACAGAAAATTTTGCTGATGCAAACAAAATTTGTTTAAAAATAGAAAGAAAAACCGCCCGGAGCAGACGCTCCGGGCGGTTTTGTAAATTTGGAGAAAGAAACTCAGCCGCAGATTTCCTTGGTATCGCGGGCGATGACGAGCTCCTCGTTCGTCGGGATGACGAACACCTTGACCTTGGAGTCCGGGGTGGAGATCATAATGTCTTCGCCGCGCTTGCTGTTGGCTACCGGGTCGATCTTCACGCCCAGGTAGCCGAAGTACTCGGCGATGGCGGCGCGGGAGGACTTGCTGTTCTCGCCGACACCGGCGGTGAAGATGATGGCATCGACGCCATTCATGGCCGCGACGTAGGAGCCGACGACCTTGGCGACCCAGTAGTGGAACATGTCAAGCGCGAGCTGTGCGCGGTCGTTGCCCTCGGCAGCGGCGGCGTCGAGATCGCGGAAGTCGGAGCTGACGCCGGAGACGCCGAGCACGCCGGACTTCTTGTTGAGGATGTTGAGCATCTCGTCGATGCTGATGCCGTACTTGTTCATGATGAACTGGATCACGCCGGCGTCGAGATCGCCGCAGCGGGTGCCCATCGGCAGGCCGACCAGCGGGGTGAAGCCCATGGACGTGTCGACGCACTTGCCGCCGTCGATCGCGCAGATGGAGCTGCCGTTGCCCATGTGGCAGGAAATGAGCTTCAGCTCTTCGATGGGCTTGCCCATCAGCTCCGCGCAGCGGGCGGATACATAGCGGTGGCTGGTGCCGTGGAAACCGTAGCGGCGGATGCCGTCGTTCTGGTAGTATTCATACGGAATGGCGTACATGTAAGCCTTGCCGGGCATGGTCTGGTGGAAGGCGGTGTCGAACACGGCGACCATCGGAACGTCGCCCATGACCTTGCGGCAGGCCTCGATGCCGGTGATGTTGGCGGGGTTGTGCAGCGGCGCGAAGGGGATGCACTCCTCCAGCGCGGCCATGACGGCATCGTCGATCTTGACAGACGCGGCAAACTTCTCACCGCCGTGGACGACACGGTGGCCGACTGCGTCGATCTCCTTCATCGAGGCGACCACGCCGTACTCGGCGCTCGTCAGCTTGTCGATAACAGCAGCGATGGCTTCGGAATGCGTGGGCATTGCGAGGTCTTCGTCAAACACGGGCTTGCCGCCGGTGAGCGGGGTGTGTTTCAGATGACCGTCGATGCCGATGCGCTCGCACAGGCCTTTGGCCAGAACCGACTCGGTCTCCATGTCGATCAGCTGATACTTCAGGGAGGAGCTGCCGGCGTTGATGACAAGAATTTTCATACTCAGAATCCTTTCTTATCTAATGGTATTGTAAAAAATTCAAAACAACGGTATTATGAGCACAGGATGCCATAACATTTACATTTTAACCGGTTTCCCACAAAACGCAAGCGTTTTTTCAGAAGGAGGGGGCAAAAATGCGAAATGTCATCGGAATTGTAGCGGAATACAACCCGTTTCATAACGGACACGCGCTGCATCTGGAGGAAACGCGCGCCATCCTCGGCGCGGCGTCGCCCGTCGTGTGCGTCATGTCCGGCGACTTTGCCCAGCGCGGCACGCCGGCGGTGTATTCCAAATTCGCGCGCGCAGAGGCCGCAGTGCGCTGCGGCGTGGACCTGGTGCTGGAGCTGCCGCTGCCGTGGTCGCTCGCCTCGGCGGAGGGATTTGCGCGCGGTGCGGTTGGGCTGCTGGGGAGTCTCGGCGTTGTGACGCACCTGAGCTTCGGCAGCGAATGCGGCGAGATCGAGCCGCTGCACGCGGTGGCGGAGGCGCTGCTGGATCCGTCGCTTGGGATGGATATCCGCGCAGAGCTGCAGGGCGGCGTGCCGTTTGCCGCGGCGCGGCAGAGAGCGGTTGCACGGCGCGTCGGCGCACTGGCAGAGCTGCTGGAAGCGCCGAACAACATTTTGGCGGTGGAATATCTGAAGGCCATCTATGACCAGCGTCTGAACCTTCGCCCGGTGACCATGCTGCGCACCGGCGCGCAGCACGATCAGGCAGGAAAGGGGCGTTTTCGCTCGGCGTCAGAGCTGCGCATGTTCCTCGGAGCGGGACGGGCTGTTTCCGGGTACGTGCCGGCGGAGGCTGCGGCGGTGTACGCCCGCGAGGAGAAGCTTGGCCGCGGCCCGGTGCTGCCGGAGAATCTGGAGATCGCGCTCCTGTCACGGCTGCGGATGCTGGACCGGGCGGCATACGCCGCGCTACCGGACGCGGAAGAAGGGCTTGGAAACGCCCTGCACCGCGCTGCGCATGAGGAAGCCACGCTCGACGCCGTGCTGGCCGCGGCCAAATCGAAGCGCTACGCACTTGCGCGCATCCGGCGCATGACGATGTGTGCCGCGCTCGGCGTCACGAAAGGGATGGCGGACGGCACGCCGCCGTATGCCCGGGTGCTGGCGGCAAGCACAGCGGGGCGTGCGCTTTTGCGGGAGATGGATGAGAAATGCGCACTGCCGGTCATCACGAAGCCCGCCGCAGCCCGGAGCCTCCCGGGAGAGGCCGCCGCGCTGTTTGAATTGTCTGCCGACGCGCACGACCTCTATGTTCTCGGCTATGGCGCGCGTGAGGAACGGCGCTGCGGCGGGGACTGGCGGCGGTCACCGTTCCTGCTTTGACGCTTTGCACAGACGCAAAATCCTGAAATGTTACAGGTTTATGAAATTTCATATTGCAATTTCAGAAAATTAATAGTATAATTTCTGCATAAATCGTAAGGACAAATGTCCGCTTAATGCGGACAACTGCCTGAGCGAGGTAATTTGAGGAGGAATTTCAAAATGAAAAAAGCAATTGCGCTCGTCCTCGCGCTGGTCATGGTGTTCGCGCTGTGCGCCTGCGGCGAGAAGAACGAGACTGAAAAGGGAGGCGACGCGGCGGACAAGGGCGTCGTTGTTGACGGCGATACCATTAAAATCGGCGTGTTCGAGCCTGCAACCGGCGAAAATGGCGCCGGCGGCATGCAGGAAGTGCTTGGTGTCCGCTATGCAAACACCGTTGCTCCGACCGTCACCATCGGCGGTAAGGAGTACAAGGTGGAACTCGTCGAAGTTGACAATCAGTCCGATAAGACGCAGGCTGTTACCGCTGCCCAGCAGCTTGTGAGCCAGCAGGTCATTGCAGTGCTCGGCTCCTATGGCTCCGGCGTGTCGATCGCGGCTGGCGAAACCTTCGCGTCCGCGAAGATTCCTGCCATTGGCTGCTCCTGCACCAACCCGCAGGTTACGGTTGGCAACGACTACTACTTCCGTGTCTGCTTCCTCGATCCGTTCCAGGGCGAAGTCATGGCGAACTTTGCATATGCGACCAAGGCGTGCGAGACCGCTGCGATCATCACCCAGAATGGCGACGACTACTCCACCGGCCTCGGCGGCTACTTCAAGGCTGCTTATGAGAAGCTCGGCGGTCAGGTCGTGAACGAGGCGACCTACAACACCAATGAGACGGACTTCAACGCGCTTCTGACCGCTGCCAAGGCAGCCAATCCGGAAGTCCTGTTTATCCCGTCCTCCATCGTCACTGCCGGCCTGATCATCAAGCAGGCGCGCGATATGGGCATCACCTGCCCGATCATGGCGGGCGACACCTGGCAGAATGCCACCATCGTGTCGAATGCCGGCGCTGAGAGCTGCAACGATGTTTTCTACTCCACATTCTTCTCCGCTGACGACGAGGCTGCTGCTGATTTCGTCACCGGCTTCCAGGCTTATCTGAATGGCGATCCCGAGAATCTGAAGCTCAACAGCGGCAGCGATGTGATCGCTTCCGTCTCCGCGCTGGGCTATGACGCTTATATGGCTGTGATCGAAGCGCTCAAGACGCTGGACGGCGAGGTTAGCTCCGTTGCCGTGCGCGACGCGCTCGCAACGCTGGACTTCACCGGCGTGACTGGCGGCATCAAGTTCGACACCAACGGTGATGCGGACAAGGACGTTGCCTTCATCGAGTCCTTCGCGGATGGCAAGATGACGCTGGTTGGCTTCCAGTCCTCCGACGGCAAGTTCACCGAGGCGAAGTAAGCCTTTTCGCTGAAAACAATAGCAACCCACTAACCGACATCACGCAAATCGGCGGGGCAACTCGCCGATTTGCTTTGTCGTTTTCCCACGCGTCCCCAGATACAGAATTTTTCGCACCTATCACCTGAAAACAGGGGGTTTTTCCATGACAGCATTTTTACAGAACTGCTTGAATGGCCTGTCCATCGGCAGTATCTATGCGCTGATCGCCATCGGCTATACCATGGTCTATGGCATTCTCCGCCTGATTAACTTCGCACATGGCGATATTTTTATGATGGCAGGCTATTTCATGATTATCTGCATGACAGACCTGCTGATTCCGTGGTACATATCCATCATTCTTGTGATTGTGTTCACCGTCCTGCTCGGTGTTATCATAGAGAAAGTTGCTTATAAGCCGCTGCGCAGTGCGCCGCGTATGTCGGTCATGATCTCTGCCATTGGTGTGTCCTATTTCCTGCAAAACTTCGCGACCTATCTGTTTTCCGCGCAGCCGAAGGGCTACCCGGCGGCGGACATGGGCTTTTTGAGCAAGACGGTCCAGTTTGGCAGCATTTCCACGATGCTGGTCACGTTCATTACGCCGATCCTGACCGTGGCGCTCGTCTTTGCACTGGTGTTCCTGATTAAGAAAACGAAGATCGGCATGGCGATGCGCGCGGTGTCGAAAGACTTTGAGACTGCACGGCTCATGGGCATCCGCATCAACAGCGTCATCAGCTTTACGTTTGCGATCGGCTGCGGCCTTGCAGCGATCGGCTCGGTGCTGTATTTCATTCCGCGTTCTTCGGTCTATCCGCTGGCAGGCTCGCTGCCCGGTCTGAAGTGCTTTGTGGCGGCGGTGTTTGGCGGCATCGGCTCAATCCCCGGCGCGCTGGTCGGCGGCTTTTTGATCGGCATCTGCGAGACTTTCATTAAGGCCAGTGCCTATTCGGAATTCAGCGATGCGATCACATTTGTGATCCTGATCGTTGTGCTTCTGGTGCGTCCCACCGGCCTGTTTGGCGAGAAGCTGAAGGAGAAGGTGTGAGCATGCGTAAAAAGACGAAAATCATTTGTTCGGTGATCGGCCTGCTTGCCATCGCGGGCGTCATCCTCTATGCAGGCGAAGCGCTGCCAACGTCGTCCATGTTCCGTACGGTGCTGCAGCTCGGCGTCATTTACGCGCTGATCGCGGTGTCCATGAACCTGTGCAACGGCTTTACCGGCCTGTTTTCACTCGGCCAGGCGGGCTTCATGACGCTCGGCGCCTATACCTATGCGATTTTGACGATTCCGGTTTCCGCCAGACCCGGCGTGTATTACCTCTACGGTGTGGCGGACTGGCTGGCGAACCTGCAGCTGCCGATCCCGGTCGCACTGCTGGTTGCGGGACTGGTCGGCGCGCTGTTTGCTGCGATTATCGGCGCTCCGGTTTTGAAGCTCAAGAGCGACTATCTGGCAATTGCAACGCTGGGCTTCGCGGAAGTCGTGCGCATCGTGATGGCATCCTCGCCGCTCAACCGCGTGACCAATGGCTCGATGGGGCTGACCAAGATCCCTGGTTTTTCCAGTTACTACGGCATTTTCATCGTGGCGATTGTCTGCATCGTCATCATCATTCTGCTGCTGAATTCGTCCTATGGCCGCGCCTTCAAGGCAATACGCGATGACGAGATTGCAGCGGAGGCGATGGGCATTAACCTCTCGAAGCACAAGCAGATCTCGTTTATCACCAGTTCGTTTTTCGCGGCCATAGGCGGCGCGCTCATGGCGATGTACCTCGGTGCGGTGTCGGCCACGACCTTCACCATCGCGGTGACGTATTTCATCCTGCTGATCGTCGTGATCGGCGGTATGGGCAGCGTGACCGGCAGCATCATTTCCGCGTTCCTCGTCATTGCCAGCCGCGAATGGTGGCTGCGGTTCCTGGACCAGCCGATGATGATCGGCACGTTCAAGGTCCCGCTGCTCAAGACCGGCTTCCGTATGGTCGTGTTCTCCGTCATTCTGATGATCGTCGTGCTGTTCTTCCGCACGGGCATCATGGGCGACAAGGAGTTTAGCTGGGACGCCATTGCAAACTTCTTCCGGAAGCTGTTCCACAGGAAAAAGGCGGCCCCGGCGAAGGGAGGTGCAGACGATGAGTGAAAATGTACTGCACGTGGAAAACATTACAATGCAGTTCGGCGGCGTTGTGGCGGTGAACAACCTGTCCATCGACATCCCGGAGGACAAGATCGTCGCGCTCATCGGGCCGAACGGCGCAGGCAAGACCACGGCGTTCAACTGCATTACCGGCGTATATGAGCCGACGAACGGCAAGGTCGAATTCATGGGCAAGACCATCGTGGAAAACTATCCGCGCGGCAAGATGAAAAAGACTTACGCTGGCGAAAACCAGGGGCTGTATACCCACGTGGTCAGCCCGACGCCGGATAAAATCACGAAGCTCGGCATCGCCCGCACGTTCCAGAACATCCGCCTCTGGAGCAGCATGACGGTGTTTGAAAATGTGCTCACGGCAAAGCACATGCGCGCCAAACAGAACGTGTTTTCCTCCACCTTCCGCTGCAACGCGAAGGAAGAAAAGCGGATGCGCGAGGAAACCATGCAGCTCCTCGTGGAGCAGGGGCTGGACAAATACAAGGATGAGCGCGCCACCAGCCTTCCGTACGGCCTGCAGCGCCGTCTGGAGATTGCGCGCGCGTTGGCGACGAATCCGAAACTGTTGCTGCTGGACGAACCGGCAGCCGGCATGAACCCGCAGGAGACGCAGGAGCTGGCTCAATTCATCCACGAGATCCGCGATGAGTATGGCCTGACGATCTTCCTGATCGAGCACCACATGGATCTCGTCATGCGGATTTCCGACTACATTTACGTTATTGACTTTGGCAGCGAGATCGCGCAGGGCGTTCCGAAGGACGTTCAGGACAATCAGCGCGTGATTGACGCCTATTTGGGGGTTGTGGAAGATGAGTGAACCAATCCTGAAAATCAGCGACCTCAAGGTCAACTACGGCGGCATCGAAGCCGTCAAGGGCATTTCGTTTGACGTTCCGGAGGGCGAGATCGTCACGCTCATCGGCTCCAACGGCGCCGGGAAAAGCTCCACGCTGCGCACGATCGCAGGCTTGGTCAAGCCGGCCGGCGGCACGATTTCGCTGCAGGGCGAGGACATCACCGGCAAGGATCCCACCGCCATCGTCACCAAGGGGGTCACGCTCGTGCCGGAGGGGCGCCGCATTTTCCCGGACATGACCGTGCTGGAAAATCTCAAGATCGGCGCGTACCTGCGTAAGGACGATCTGTCGGACGACCTGAACTGGGTGTTCGAGCTGTTCCCGCGCCTGAAGGAGCGCAGCTGGCAGGCCGGTGGTACGCTCTCCGGCGGCGAACAGCAGATGCTCGCTGTGGGTCGCGCGCTCATGAGCCGTCCGCGCGTGCTGATGATGGATGAGCCGTCCCTCGGCCTTGCGCCGCTGGTCGTGCGCGACATTTTCAGCATCATTCAGGAGATCAACAAGCAGGGCGTCACCATCCTGCTCATCGAGCAGAATGCCAACATGGCCCTGAAGATCGCCGATATCGGCTACGTGCTCGAAACCGGCCGCATTACGCTGACCGGCACCGGCAGCGAGCTGCTGGCGAACGATGCCGTGAAAGAGGCCTACCTCGGCGCATAATCGTGCAGGCAAAATCCACCGGAAAAAATCCGGTGGATTTTGTTATGCCCGGGGGTATGCAGAAAATGCCTTTGAAAGCAGGCAGGTTTGTGGTAAAATGAATCGCAGATTGGGTGAATGACACGAAACGGGATGAAACATATTGCCGTGTTGATCCGTCAAACCTACAAAGATCGAAACGAGGTGCCATATGAGAAAGTATCTGACATTACTCCTGACTTTGTGCATGGTGTTTGGCCTGCTCGCGGGCTGCGCTGAGAAGCCGTCGGAGCCGTCCGCACAGACGGATACGACGGGGCAGAATGCAGCGCTGACCTTTGCCACGAGCTATGAGCAGGTCTATCAGGCGCTCGCTGCCGCAAAAGAAAACACCGATGCGCGCAACGCTGCCGCTCGCAATGAAGTGAACGCGGCTGCGGAGGGAACGAAGACGGACGGTGCGGCGGACGACAGCAATCAGGGTGAGCACGCGGACGGTACGTTCTATTCCGGCACCAACGTGCAGGTACAGGGTGTGGACGAGGGCGACATTGTCAAGACTGACGGCTCGTATATTTACATTCTGCGTGACTGCGAGTGGATCATCATGCAGGCGGACGGCGCAGAGGTGACCGACATTTCGCACACCGTCATCGGGCAGGAATGGGATTCGGGCAAGTCGGACGACGGCAGCAGCCACGGCAGCGAAGAACTGCCGCAGGAGCTGTATCTCGCCGGCGACCGCGCAGTCATCCTCGCAACCTACTACGACTGGTCAGAGCGTGTCATGGCGGATTCCTCCGATTCGGCACAAGCGGGCGGCAACAACCATGTCTCGGTCTATCTCTACGACATTTCCGACCCGGCTGAGCCCAAGCTGGTGAAATCGCTCGGGCAGGATGGGTATTTGGTCGCGTCGCGCATGATCGACGGCATTTTGTACCTCTGCACGTCCTATTATGCGACCGGTATGAATGAGGACTCGGAGGAAAGCTACGTCCCGTGCCTGTATACGGACGGGGAGCGCAAAGCGGTCGAATGCGGCTCCATCGGGCTTCTGCCGTATGACAATTCCATGACCTATTCGGTGCTCGGCGCCTACGACGTGGCGGGGGGCAGCCTGGTGAACAGTCTGTCTGTCCTCGGCGGCGGCGAAACGGTGTATATGAACGCGGAGAATCTCTATCTCAGCTGCAGCGTGTATCAGGATCAGGCGGGCGAGCCGTATCAGGAGGACAGCTACACGGTGACCGAGCATAAAACCGACGTGCAAACAACGGTCAACCGCTTTTCCGTGGACGGCGGAAAGCTCGTTTATGCGGCGACGGGCACGGTTCCCGGCGCGCTGCTCAACCAGTTCTCCATGGATGAGAACGCGGGCAGTCTCCGCCTGGTGACGACGGAGAACACCGGAAGCTACCGCGTATATGTGGACGAGGCGCACGGGTTTGAAAACTATGATGCGGACGAGGACAAGAGCGTGAACGATCTGTTCGTGCTGGACAGTGACCTGAAAATTACCGGCAGCGTGACCGGACTCGCGGAAAACGAGCGGATCTATTCCGCCCGGTTCGACGGCGACTACGGGTATGTCTGCACCTACCGCACCGTAGACCCGATTTTTGCCATCGACCTGAGTGATCCCGCGAATCCGTCCGTTCTGGGCGAGCTGAAGCTGCCCGGCTATTCGGACTATCTCCACGTTTGGAACGACGGCTTGCTCTTTGGCCTCGGCATGAATACGCAGGAGGTCGAAACGGAAGGCGAGGCGACTGCGAAGGTGGAAGGCATGAAGATGATTATGGTGGACACGTCCGATCCCGCCAGCCTCACGGCGCAGCACACCATGGACATCGACGCGGATTACAGTGTGGCGCTGAACAACCACAAGGCCATTCTGGTGGACAGCGAGAAGAATCTGATCGCGTTCCCGGCAGAGGGGAGCTATCTGGTGTACAGCTACACGGCGGAGGAAGGCTTCAAGCTGGAGGCTGAGATCTCCGTCTCCGAGTGGGATTGGAACAACCGCGGCCTGTACATCGGGAACTACTTCTACGTGGTCGGCAGCGATTACGTGAACATCCTCGATATGGACACCCTCGAAAACGTGGGGCAGGCGATTATCTCGAGAGGATAAAGACAGAGGAAAACCCTTATTTTGAAGGAAAACACAGGCATTCCTGCGCGCAGGAATGCCTGTGTTTTTGACTTTTGTCAGGCAATACGACTAGTTCTTTTTCTAAAATACAATTTATTATCGTTTAAAACTGACAACAAAAAAGGAACAGATTTGTAGAAGAAACCAAAAAATAATAAATTTGTAAATTTATATTGTGCTTTTGACAAAATACTGGTATCATCAAAATCAGGAAATGATAGAAAAGTGAGGAAAACTGTGGAGAAACGAAAAGGAGGAAAGAATATGAGAAAGTCTGTAAAAAGTGCCCTTTCTATTTTTCTGGTGGTTCTGATTATGGCGAGTGCTGTGATGGTTGCCAATGCGGCAAACTCAGTCGTGTTTACAAAGAGACCAGTAGACAGTAATAGCTACACCTATATTACATCTGCGACTAAGACAACAAAGTATAGCCCAGCGGTTGTCCATATCACAAACATTTATAAAGCAGATGGCAGTAACTCAGCGTATAGTTGTGTTTGGACGAAAGCAACGGTGAATGGGGTAGCGCAACAGGCTGTAGTTGGGACTTATCAGGAACTCGGGATTCCAGAGGCATACCGGTATGAAGGAGCCAATATCGCGCTGTATGCACAGGGAAATAGGCCATGGCTAGATTGTCAAATTAGCGGGAATTGGACAGGCTATTGAGTATCTGAACGACCAATTTGATTACAGAGAACTGAATAAATAGTACGCGATAGATATGATTGTACTATAAAGTGAAACCGCCACAGGTTTCTTCACAACTAGTTTTGTCATGCGAATGGATATAGGGAGGTATTTATGCTCCGATCTTTAAAATGTGAATGGAACGTAATGCTCCACAAAAAAGAATTTCTGGTTGCTTTCTGCGCCGCAATGGCTTTTTGCGTTCTTTCGTTGATCGTATCAATGAGTACTGCGTTTCAGTATTGCGGAACAGACCAATCGGAAGTGCTTTCCGCAAATTCGATCTTTGCCGGAAATGCAAGTTCGGGTATGTGGTACTTCTTTCAGTATTTGTTTCCATTCTTAATCGTGTTACCGCATTCCATCTCGTACATACAGGATATCGATTGCGGTGCATTGCCATTGCTGACAACGCGCGGCGGAAGGAAACGCTATGTGTTTTCCAAGCTGGTGGTCTGCTTTCTGGGGAACATGGTGATCATTCTGATTCCGTTTCTGCTGAATCTGCTGCTGTGCCACGTTGCGTTGCCGGTCAATGAGAATTCGGCGCGGTGGATATATGGCTGTGGGAATTACGACGGCATACTGCTCGGTACCAATCATAGTTTTCAAACCGACTATGGCGCATTGCCGTTTCTGCGTCTGTTTTTGTACAGCCCGACGCTGTACAATGTGCTGTATATCCTGATTTTGTCGCTGGCGTCGGGAATCACGGGAGTGTTTGTGCTATGCCTGTCCTTTTTCTTCTGCAAGCAGAAGGCGCCGCTGTTTCTGCCGGTGTTCCTTATGGTGCTCGGCTCGTCGGTTTTGAACGTCTATTGCCTGAGTAGAGCGATTGGCGACGCGAGCTACAAGTATGTCAACTACAATCTGATGGACTATTTTGCCGCCTTCGGGTATCGCGGTCAAAGCCCGTACTACATCCTGAGTGTGGCGGCAGTGCTGCTGGTGTTCTGCGCGTTTGCCGTGCGCCATGTGCTGCGCGCGGACGAGCAATTGGGCGGGGTGAAGCGTGCCGCGCGTTGACAGGCGGCGCCTTAAAAAGGCGCTGTTGGCCATCCCGCTGGCGCTGGCGCTGCATTGCCTCGCGCTGATTTCACAGCCGGAGCCGATGCCTGCGATGGAGCTGCTTCTTGGAAAGGTGTTTGGCCGCATTACCCTGAACAACAACGGCATTTACCTATTGGCGATTGAGAATCTGGCGTTTGTGCTGGTGTTCAATTTGCTGTATGCAACCTGCATTTCGGAGCACTTCCGCTATAGCTGCGTCTATGTGTTTTCGCGGCAGCGCAGCCGCCGGGCGTGGTATTTCCGGCGCGTGGGCGAGCTGGTGCTGTATGCGGTTTTGTATCTGCTGTTGTATCTGGGGTGTGTGCTGCTGGTGTGCCTCCGGTGCTCCACATTGCCGTTGGAGCCGGGGGACTGGGGAAAGTTCGCGTTTGTGTTCCTGTTTTCTATCAGCATTGTGGTGGACACGACGCTTGCAATCAACCTGCTGGCGATGCGCTGGGGCGTAACGGTCAGCTTTTTTCTCGTGCAGGGTGTGCTCTCGTCGTTGATTCTGTTGGCCATCTGGACGTGCAACATCCCGTGGATGGTACAGCTCAACCCGATCTCGTGCCTGAGCCTGCTCGATCAGGGAGCGGGGGAACAGGTGCGGATGGCGGCGTATCATGTACTGATTTTTGCTGCGATTCTGTTCGGCGGCGCGCGCTATGTTGCGCGGTACGATATTGCAATGTTTGATGCGGAACGAAATTGAGGAGGTGAACTGCGTATGAATACGATCACTGCACGCCATATTGGCAAACGGATTCAGAAGGCATGCGTTTTAAAAGACGTGAACCTCGAACTGGAGGGCGGAAGGATTTACGCCTTTCAAGGGGAAAACGGCAGCGGAAAAACCATGCTGTTCCGGGTGCTCTCCGGCCTGTCGCTGCCGACAGAGGGGCAGATTTTGTACAACGGCGTCGATTTGTATGCCAAGCGGCGACCGCAGTTTAACATCGGCATCGTGATCGAGCATGCTTCCGTGTTTCCACAGTTTACGGGGATGCAGAACCTGCTGTATCTTGCGAAAATCAACAACCGCATTGGAGAGACAGAGGTTGCCGATGCTATGCAGCGCGTAGGCTTGGAGCCGTATGACGCGCGAGTTGTGAAAAAATATTCGCTTGGCATGAAGCAGCGGCTGCTGATTGCGCAAGCCATCATGGAGCGGCCGGACTTCCTGTTTCTCGACGAGCCGACCAGCGCGATCGATAAAGCGGGCGTGACGGAGGTATATGAGATCGTGCGGCAGGAGGCGGCGCGTGGCGCGGTTGTACTTCTGACGTCGCATGTCGATCAGGATATTTCTGCGTTGGCAGACGTGTGTTACCAGATGCGGAATGGAGAGATCGTAAATGAAGCGTAGAAAAACAAACCGGACGGTGCCGGTACTGCTTCTGATTTCGGGCGTGCTGGTTGTCATTGGATTGGCGGTTGCCATTCACGCGCGGTTGAGCTTGACGTCCGTCGGAATTGAGGATGTCGCCAGCGTGACCGATTTGCGCGCGCTGGATGTGCAGATCGGATATCGGAGTGGTCAGGATGGTAAAGCGGAAACACTTTGCACGCATTACCGAACCGAGGGGCAGCAGTATGTGGATATGGTCTGTGAAGCGCCGACGGCACTGGTGGTGGTGCCGCTGGACGACTTCCACCAATACCGGGGCAGTTTTTCGCAGCGCGTCCGGGTGGAGCAGGTGATCCACAGTATGGATGTTGTCAAGCCGGGAGATGAGATCACGATTTTCCGCTCTGGTGGTCTCGTCAACAGAGACGGCATTGTGACGTATGACGGAACGGATAATGTGCTGCTGCCGGAGCAGGGGTATTTGGTGTTTTTGGAGCCATCGGAGCTGAACGCCTATACGGATGAGCAGTCGTATTCCGAGCTGGGCACAACTTTGGATATCATTCCGCTGAACCGGGAACGGCCGCCGGCGTGTACGTCGATGGACTATAGCGCATACGCACAGTACGCAGTGTTTTGTGCGGATGCATCGGTTGTGGATGCGCTCTATGATTTGCAGGACACTGTTTTGGAGCAGTATTCAGTGGACAATGTGGGGCAGGCGATCATTTCGAGGGGATAAGAATCCGGTGTATGGAGGGAGATGCGTATATGAGCTGCGAAGTGATTAAAATGACCGGGCGTGGCGCGGCGGGCATTCAGGAATTGGCGAAGGCTCTGAAAGAAGCGCTGCGGGATGAACTGATTTCCGAAAGCTGGCGAAGTCTGGATGGCGCGAGTGTCGTCTTGCTTTCCTTCGAGAAATACTTTTTTCGGAATGGAAGTTATGCAAGCCTTACTGTGATGCTCACGGAAACTGCGGATACGCAGACTGCGGACATTATAGGCTCCGGGGGCGGGGAAGGCCTGTTCAATATCAGCTGGGGCGCAAATGCAGACTTCGCGGACATGGCCGCAGACCTGCTGCAGAGATACGGCTTCCGGAGAGAAGCATAAAATCGGCTCAACCGGGCAGCTCTGAATGGAGCTGCCCGATTTTTGGGGTCAAATGTTGTGATAAATGGCACGCCAATGCTGACAGTGCCCAGAGCAGCAGAGACAACCCCTGACAAGCAATGGAGCGCGCGTGCAATGAGAAACGCGCGCTGGTTTCGTGTTTACAGCGCGCGTGAGTTGTGGTAAAATTCCAAGGTATGAAAGGAAAGGAGGGCCGCCATGCTGGAGAAGCTGAAACAGGTCGAGGCGCGTTTTTCCGAAATTGAGAGCAAGCTGACCGACCCCGCGTATTACTCCGACCCGGCGGTGTTCCAGAAGCTCTGCCGGGAGCAGAAAGAGCTGCAGCCGGTTGTTGAGACGTACCGCGCGTATCAGAAGTGCGGAGACGAGCTGGAGCAGGCGCGTATGCTGCTGAGCGATCCGGAGCTGCACGACATGGCGCAGGAGGAGTTTGAAACCGCCAAAGCGCGCCGGACGGCGCTGGAGCAGGCACTGCGGCTTCTGCTGCTGCCGCGCGACCCGAATGATGAACGAAACGTGATTCTGGAAATCCGCAGCGGCGTCGGCGGGGAGGAGTCTGCGCTTTTTGCGCACAGCCTTTACCGGATGTACACCATGTATGCCGATGCGCACGGGTGGAAAACGGAAGTTGCGAACCTGAACGAGACGGAGCTGGGCGGCATCCGCGAGGCGAGCGTCCTGATTACGGGGGCGGGTGCGTATTCCCGCCTGAAATTTGAAAGCGGCGTCCACCGCGTGCAGCGCGTGCCGGAGACGGAGGCGGGCGGCCGCATCCACACCAGCACGGCCACCGTCGCGGTGCTGCCGGAGCTGGACGAGGTCGAGTTTCACATCGACCCGAAGGATTTGCAGATCGACACCTACCGCAGCTCCGGCGCTGGTGGACAGCACGTCAACAAGACCGAGAGCGCTATCCGCATTACGCACCTGCCGACCGGCACGGTGGTGGAATGTCAGGACGAGCGCAGCCAGTATAAAAATAAAGACCGCGCCATGAAGATCCTTGCTTCACGCCTGTATGCGGCGGAGCAGGAGCGGCAGAACGCCGCCGTGGCCGCGCAGCGCCGCAGTCAGGTGGGCACCGGAATGCGCAACGAGCGCATCCGCACCTATAATTTTCCACAGGGGCGCGTGACCGACCACCGGATCGGGCTGACGCTGTATAAGATCGACCAGATTATGAACGGCGATCTCGATGAGATCATGGATGCGCTCATCACTGCCGATCAGGCGGAAAAGCTCCGGGCATCTGTGGAGGAAGCATGAAGACAGAGCGAATTACAACAGAAATTACCCGCGCGGCAGAGATGCTCCGGGCAGGCGGCCTGGTCGCTGTGCCGACGGAGACGGTCTATGGCCTCGCAGCCAACGGGCTTGACCCGCGCGCGGTCGAACAGCTTTATGAGGTCAAGGGCCGCCCGGCAGTCAAGCCGCTGTCGCTCATGGTGCATGATGCGCAGGCAATGGCGCAATACTGTATGCAAGCGCCGCGCGCGGCATATGCTTTGGCAGAGCGGTTCTGGCCGGGGCCGCTGACCATTGTGATGCGCGCAAAGGATTGCGTGCCGGAAATTGTGCGTGCAGGCGGCGAGACGGTCGGACTCCGCTGTCCGGATCACCCGGCAACGCTGGAGCTGCTCCGTCAGACGCAGCTGCCGCTGGCAGCGCCCTCAGCAAATCCGTCGGGCGAGCCAAGCCCGAAAACGGCGGATGAGGTGCTGCACTATTTTGACGGGAAAATCGACGCGGTCATCGACGGCGGCGCCTGCGGCATCGGCAGGGAATCTACGATCGTGGATGTGTCTGCTGCGCCGTACCGGATTCTGCGCGTGGGCGCGCTGCCGGAGGACGCGGTGTGGAATGCGCTGGCGCGTGCCGTGCAGGTGATCGGCATCACGGGCGGCACCGGCTGCGGAAAAACGACGGCATTGAACGTGCTGCGGGATCTGGGCGCGCTGATTATCGACTGCGACGCAGTGTATCATGAGCTGCTGGCCTCCAGTGCGGAGATGCTCGCGGAGATTGCCGCGCGCTTTCCCGGCACGGTGGAACACGGCGCCCTGCAGCGCAAAAAGCTGGGCGCGGTCGTTTTTGACGACGCGCAGGCGCTGGAGGATCTCAACGCAATCACGCACCGGTATGTCTGCGCGGAGGTGGACCGGCGGCTGCGCGATTGGGCGCGGATGGGCGGAAGGCTTGCTGCGATCGACGCCATTGCGCTGATCGAGAGCGGGCTTGCGGAGCGCTGCGGCGTGGTGCTCGGCGTGACTGCGCCGCGGGAAGCGCGCATTGAGCGGCTGATGGCGCGCGAGGGCATTTCCCGGGAATATGCTGAGGCGCGCATCGACGCGCAGAAGCCGAACGAATGGTTTGCGGAACATTGCGACCGCGTGCTGGAAAACAGCGGGTCGCTGGATCAATTTCAAAAGACATGTAAGCAAGTGATACAGGAGGTTTTGGCATGAGCGAAAACAAGGAATGGCGCGAAAAGCTCTTTTACGAGCAGAAGAACGGATATGACCGGATTGATGCGGAGGAGGCGAAGCTCGCCTACGCGTACTGCGAGGGGTATAAGCAGTTTTTGAACACGGCGCGTACCGAGCGCGAGGCTGTGAAGGCGGCCATCGGGCTGGCAGAGGAGGCCGGGTTCGTACCGTATGAATATGGCATGACGCTCCAGCCGGGGACGAAGGTGTATTGCAGCAATCGCGGCAAGGCGCTGATGCTGGCCGTGATGGGCCGCGAGCCGCTGAGCGCGGGCTGTGTGATCGCGGGCGCGCACGTGGACTCCCCGAAGCTGGATCTCAAGCAGCTTCCGCTGTATGAAGACACGGAAATGGCCTATTTCAAGACGCACTACTACGGCGGCATCAAGAAATACCAGTGGGTGACGATCCCGCTGGAGCTGCACGGCGTCGTCGCGCTGAAAAACGGCGATCTGATCGACGTGGTCATCGGCCGTGACCCGGACGATCCGCAGTTCGTCATCACCGATCTGCTGCCGCATCTCGGTGCGGATCAGATGAAAAAGACGATGGCCGAGGGCATTTCGGGCGAAGGGCTGAACCTGCTGATCGGCAGCGTGCCGTATGCCGACGAGGGCAAGGACCGCGTGAAGCTCGCCATTCTCTCACTGCTGAACGACGATTACGGCATTACGGAGGAGGATTTCCTCTCCGCCGAGCTGACTGCCGTCCCGGCGTTTGAGGCGCGCGACATCGGCCTGGATCGCAGCATGATCGGCGCTTACGGGCATGACGACCGCGTGTGCGCGTATGCCGAGCTGCGCGCGATTCTGGACGTGGATGTGCCGGAGCGCACGGCAGTGTGCATCCTCGCCGACAAAGAGGAGATTGGCTCCGAGGGCGTGTCCGGCATGAAGTCCCGCGCGTTCGAGACGTTCATGACCGACCTCTGCGAGCAGCAGGATGTGCCGCTGCGCCGCTGCTTTGAAAACAGCTTCTGCCTCTCCGCCGACGTGTGCAACGCGTTTGACCCGAATTTTCCCGAGGTCAGCGAAAAGCGCAACGAGGCCAAGATCAACTACGGCATGGGGATCTGCAAATTTACCGGCGCGCGCGGCAAGTCCGGCACGAGTGACGCTTCGGCGGAGATCGTGGCGCACCTGCGCCGCCTGTTTGCGGAAAACGGCGTCGTCTGGCAGCTCGTGGAGCTGGGCAAGGTCGATCAGGGCGGCGGCGGCACCATCGCCAAGTTTATGGCCGAGCGGAACATCGACACCATCGACGCGGGCGTGCCGGTGCTGAGTATGCATGCGCCGTTTGAGACCGTGTCGAAGTTCGATTGCTGGATGACCTACAAGGGCGTCCTCGCGGCGTATCAGGAGGAGACTTAAGCAAAAATTCAGAAACTTCCGGTGAAAACGGGCGATTTCCGCCCGTTTTCGCTTGTTCTTTAGGCCCAAATGTGGTATCATTTTCATTCAGGGTTACATAATCTGTTTGACTTTTTTCCATCAGGAGGTGCATTCGTGACCATCTGGAATGCAATCATTTTGGGACTGGTGCAGGGCGTTGCGGAATTTCTGCCCATCTCCAGCTCCGGGCATCTGTCGGTGCTGCAAAATCTGTTTCATATGTCTACGGCCGAGGACGGCCATATGTTTTTTGATGTGCTGCTGCATCTGGGCACGCTCATTTCCATCTGCATCGTCTATTGGCGCGATATCGTGAACATGTTCCGCGAGACGATCCAGTTTTTCCGGGACATGAAAAAGCCTGCTGCCGAGCGCCAGCAGCAGCTTCCCGCCGCGCGCATGGTTCTGATGATTATTGTGGCGACGCTGCCGCTGTTCGTGATTTTGCCGATCAACGATTATGTGGAGCAGCTTTATTACCACACGATCTTCATCGGCATCGCCTTTGCACTTACCGGCTGCCTGCTGTTTTTATCCGATCGGATGCCGGCCGGCAAACGCACGGAAAAGAACATGCGCGTTAAGGACGCGCTCATCATTGGCGTGTGTCAGGCCATTGCGACGATCCCGGGCCTGTCCCGCTCCGGCACCACGATCACGGCAGGCATGGCCACCGGACTGAATCGGGATTTCGCCGTCAAGTTTTCGTTTATGATGTCGCTGCCGGCTGTGCTTGGCGCGAACATTCTTTCGCTTGCGAAGGCCGTCAAGGCGGGCATCGACGTGTCGCTTCTGCCGGCGTATCTGGTCGGTATGCTCGTGGCGATGGTGTCCGGCGTGTTTGCGATCGGTCTGGTCAAGCGCATCACAAGCAAGGGAAAGTTCGGAAACTTCGCATACTACTGCTGGGGCGTCGCCGCCCTGACGATTATTCTTTCTCTGATCTTCTGAGAGGACGTATTTTAAATGGCAAACAAATCTGCAGGTTCTTCCAAAAAGAATAGCGGGACGAAGAAAAACACCAGCCCGCAGAAGAAAAGACCCACGACCGCGGCCAAGTCCGCGCCGCAGAGCGCACCGGCGTCGTCCCTTCAGACGGCCTGGCCGTATGCGCTTGTGTGCGTACTGCTGGCGCTGCTGGGGCTGCTGGGCTTTTTTCCGGTGGATGGATTTGTGATCGACTATTTCTGCGCTTTTGTCAAGGGCGTCATCGGCTATGGCTTCTGGCTGTTTCCGTTCGCGCTGCTGCTCCTCGCGTGGACGCTGGTGGGCAAGAACCGCAGGCGCATGGTGCTGCGCATCGTATCGATCCTGCTGCTGCCGCTTCTGTTCGGCACACTGCTGCACCTGATTTTGTGCCGCTCGGCGTTTACGACGGCGGACTTCGGTACGGTGGTCTCGGAGCTGTACTCCGGCGGCAAAGCACTCACCTGCGGCGGCGTGCTCTCCGGCGGGCTTGGCCTTCTGCTGAAAGCGGCGCTGAGCGTGTATGCCTCCGTTCCCGTGGTGCTGCTGGCGTTCCTGTATTTTCTGATGTGCAGCCTGAACCTGACGGTGGCGAAGATCGCCGGCTGGTTCCATGACCGCGCAGAGTCGAAATATATTCCGGACGAGGAGATCATCCCCGACGAGGAAGAGGAGGACACCGAGCCGCTGCAGCCCGTGCCGGAGCTGCCGGGCAGCAAGCGCAAAAAGGCCGCGGAAAAGCCGGTCGCGCAAAAGAAATTGATCGACATCCCGGTTGACTCCGAGGTGAACCTCGAGACGCCGGCGGAGCCGCTGCCGGTCCCAACGGCCAAGTCCCGCGCGAAGAGCAAGGCGGGCACGGAAACGAAGGACGTGCAGCCGCTGTCCGTGGAGGAGGCCGCCGATCTCTGCGGCGTTCCCGTGGCGGAGACGGTTTCCAAGGAAATCGTAAGCGAGCCGAAGCCCTCCAAAAAGGCCGCCAAGGAGGCGGTCGCGGCGGAGACAGCGGCGATCACCACCGCAATTGAAAATGACACTGCGGATCATTCCCAGTACCAGCTCCCGCCGGTCAGTTTTCTGCGCGCGGGCAGGAAAAATCAGACGGATGCCACAGAGGAGGTTCGCTTCAACCGCGACCGGCTCGATACCGCGCTCAAGAGCTTCGGCGTGAACGCATCCATCAAGGATATCACCCGCGGCCCTACCGTGACACGCTACGACCTGGAGCTGGAGGCGGGTGTCAAGCTCAACAAGATCACGAACCTGTCCGGCGACCTTGCGCTGGCGCTCGGCGTGACGAGCGTGCGCATCGCCCCGATTCCGGACAAGATCTCCACCGTCGGCATCGAGGTGCCGAACAAGGTGGTCAGCACGGTCTGCCTGCGCGACATCATCGACACGCCCGACTTCCGCAACGCAAAGTCGAAGCTGTCCTTCGCTGTTGGCAAGGACATCGGCGGCAGCTGCATCATCGGAAACATCTCCAAGCTGCCGCATATGCTCATCGCCGGTACGACCGGCTCCGGCAAATCCGTGTGCATGAATTCGCTCATTCTGAGCCTGCTGTATAAGGCGACGCCGGATGAGGTGCGCCTGATTATGATCGACCCGAAGATGGTTGAGCTCGGCATCTACAACGGCATCCCGCACCTGTATATTCCCGTCGTGACCGACCCGAAGAAAGCGGCGGGTGCGCTGCAGTGGGCGGTTGTGGAGATGCTTAAGCGCTACCGCCTGTTTTCCGAGGCACAGGTGCGCGACCTCAAGAGCTACAACGACCTGCAAAAGGCCGATCCGGAAGGCGCAACGCTGCCGCAGGTCGTCATTGTGATCGACGAGCTGGCCGATCTGATGCTCTGCGCCGCCAAGGAAGTGGAGGAGAGCATCTGCCGCGTGGCGCAGATGGGCCGCGCAGCCGGTATGCACCTCATCATTGCGACGCAGCGTCCGTCGGCGGACGTCATCACCGGCCTGATGAAGGCGAACATCCCCAGCCGCATCGCGTTTGCGGTGTCGTCCTCGCTGGAGAGCCGCATCATTCTGGACAACTCCGGTGCGGAAAAGCTCATCGGCATGGGCGACATGCTCTATGCGCCGATCGGCTGCGGCAAGCCGCTGCGCGTGCAGGGCTCGTTCGTGTCCGACGAGGAGCGCGAGGAGGTTGTGAACTTCATCAAGCAGCACTCCGAGGCGCAGTACAGCGACGATATCATAGCCCAGATCGAGCAGGCCGCCGCGGCGGAGGACAAGTCCGGTGGCGCGCCGGCTGATTCCGGCCATGACAAGAAAAACGACTATGACGAGCTGCTGCCGCAGGCGGTGGACGTCATTCTGGAAACGAATCAGGCGTCGGTCTCCATGCTCCAGCGCCGGTTGAAGCTTGGCTACTCGCGCGCGGCGCGGCTGGTCGATCAGATGGAGGAAATGGGCGTGGTCGGGCCGTTTGAAGGCTCCAAGCCGCGCAAGATCCTCATCACGAAGCAGCAGTGGCAGGAGATGCAGTATGTGCAGGGCACCGCGCCGGGCGAGGTCTTGCAGGCGCAGATGGAGTTTGCGCCGGACGAAGAAGAGGACGAGGAAGATGATGCATAATCCCAATGCGGGGCGGCCTGAAAACCGCCCCGTTGGCGCAATTACATTTCGAACCGGGGCGGCGTTTGCCCCGGAGCTGACCCCGGCGCAGGTCGGGGCGCTGAGTACGCTCGCGCTTGCGCATATCGGAGACGCGGTGTATGAGCTGATGATGCGCACCGCTCTGTGTGAAGCGGGGTTGACCGCCGTGACGGACTTACACCGTGAAACGGTGCGCCGCGTCAACGCGCCCGCGCAGGCAAAGGCGGCCGGGAAGCTGCTCCCGGCGCTCACGGACGCGGAGCGCGCCGTGTACAAGCGCGGGCGCAACGCGAAGGTCAACTCTGTGCCGCAGCACGCAGACGTGTCGGAATATCACGCGGCCACGGGGCTGGAGACGCTGTTCGGCTGGCTGTATCTGCAGGGGCAGACGCAGCGGCTGTGCGAGCTGTTTGCCATGTTGTCGGAGGTGCTTTGAATGCCGCTGGATGCTGTATTTCTCACGGGGCTGACCCGCGAACTGGACGCGCGCGTCACCGGCGCGAAGATTGACAAGGTGCAGCAGCCGGAGCGCGATCTGCTGCTGCTGAGCCTGCGCACGCGCGACGGCAACGCAAAGCTTCTGATCAACGGCGGCGTCGGCAGCGCGCGCGTGCATCTGACGCAGGGAAGCTTTGAAAACCCGCAGGAGCCGCCGATGTTCTGTATGCTGCTGCGCAAGCACCTTGTCGGCGCACGGATCGAATCGCTCGTGCAGCCGGACTTTGAGCGGCTGCTGATTTTGAATCTCGACGCGCGCGACGAAATGGGCGCGGCGGTGAAAAAGCAGCTTGTTGTGGAGATGCTGGGCCGCCAGTCGAACGTGATCCTTGTCGGCCCGGAGGGGCATGTCATCGACTGTATGCGCCGGGTGGATTCTGCCATGAGCGAGGTGCGCCCTGTGCTGCCAGGACTGCTGTACCGTTTGCCGCTGCGGCAGGAAAAGCCCGTGCTGTTTGATACGGCGCCGGAGCAGCGGCGTGCGCTGCTCGCTGCGATGGAGCCGGGCGCAGCCGTGGACAAGTGGCTGCTGAACACGTTCTCCGGCCTGTCGCCGCTGACGTGCCGGGAGCTTTGCCACCGTGCGTTCGGCGAGGGCAGCCCGCGCTTTCAGAGCATGACCGATGCGCAGCAAGACGCGCTGCTTTCGGCTATGGACGAGCTGACGCAGCGGGTTGCAGCCGGCGCATTGGAGCCGGTGATGCTGCTCGACGGCGCGCAGCCGAAGGATTTCAGCTTCTGGCCGGTTACACAGTATGAAGGCGCGCGCACCTGCACGCAGTGCGGGAGCTTTTCAGAGCTGCTGGACGAGTTCTACCTCCGCCGCGACAAGGCGGAGGCCATGCGCCGCAAGTCGCAGGCGCTCACGCGCTCCGTCAAAACGGTGCGCGACCGCACAGCGAAAAAGCTGGCGCTGCAGCAGGAAGATCTGAAACGCAGCGCCGACCGCGAGGCGACGCGCCGCCGTGCCGATCTCATCACAGCGAATCTCTACCGTATGAAAAAGGGCGACCGCACGCTCGTTGCACAGGATTTTTATGAGGAAGGCTGCCCGGAGGTGGAGATCCCGCTCGACCCGCTCAAAACGCCGCAGCAAAATGCCGCGGCGCTGTATAAGGCCTATCAAAAATCCAAGACTGCCGAGGCGCATCTCACAAAGCTGATCGGCGAGGCGGAGCAGAGCCTGAACTACCTCAACAGCGTGCTCGACGAACTGGCGCGCGCAGAGGGCGAGCGCGATCTCGCGGAAATTCGCGCCGAGCTGCGTGCGACCGGGTATCTGCGCCGGGAAAAGGCCAATAAGCGCGAAAAAACGCAGCCGCGCGCGCCGCTGCGCTTCGTCTCCAGCACCGGATATGATATCCTTGTGGGCCGCTCCAATACGCAAAACGACGAGCTGACACACAAGCTGGCACGGCGGACGGATATTTGGCTGCACACGCAGAAGGTACACGGCTCGCACGTTATCATCCGCGCGCGGGACACGCAGCCGGATGCGCAGACGCTCGAGGAAGCCGCGTCCCTCGCGGTGTACTATTCGCAGGCGCGCGGCGGAGGGAAAACGCCGGTGGATTACACGATGGCGCGCTTCGTGCGCAAGCCGTCCGGCGCGCTGCCCGGCATGGTGATCTATACCGAATATCAAACCTGTATGGCCGAGAGCGACGAGGCGCTTGCTGTGCGGCTGATGGCCAAATGAATACCAAGGGAGCCGGTCACGACCGGCTCCTGATTTTTTCGCGTATGGAAGAACTTAAACAATTTGTTAAGAGACAAAAGGTTCGCAAAATGTTCATTTCCGGTTCATGATTGCCTGTTATCCTGTAGCCGTCGAGCAAAAGGACCCTTAAACGAAAGACAAAACGGCAACTGCCCGCCGTGCGGATGCGAAGCGGCAGACAACAAATTCCTGCCGAAGGGCATTCCCATAGAAAACAGCAAAGAAGCCGGCCTGATGGCCGGCTTCTTTGCTGTAATTGACTTAGAACAGTTTGATATATGCGTCTCGATCGGGGCCGACGGAGACGTACTGGATGCGGCAGCCGACGGCGGCCTGCAGGTAGTTGACGTAGTCGAGCGCTTCCTTCGGCAGAGCGTTGGCCGTCCGGCAGCCGGAGATGTCGCACCGGAAGCCGGGGAGATACTCGTAAATGGGCTTGGCCTTGGCCAGCTCCACGCCGATGGGGAACTCGTCCACGCGCTTGCCGTCGATCTCATACGCGACGCAGACGGGGATCTTGTCCATGTAGGACAGCACGTCCAGTTTCGTGAGCGCGATGCTCGAGCAGCCCTGCATGGCCACGCCGTAGCGGGAGGCGACGACGTCGAACCCGCCGACGCGGCGGGGACGGCCGGTCGCAGCGCCATATTCGCCGCCGGCCTCGCGCAGCGCGTCGCCCTCCGCGCCGAACAGCTCGCACGTAAACGGGCCTTCGCCGACGCAGCTCGAATACGCCTTCATGATGCCAATGACGTTGTCCAGCCGCGCGCCGGGAATGCCGGAGCCGATGGTCGCGTAGGCCGCGATGGTGGACGAGCCGGAGGTGTAGGGATAGATGCCGAAGTCAATGTCGCGCAGCGCGCCGAGCTGCGCTTCAAACAGGACGGACTTGTTGTCCTCAATCGCATCGTGCAGGTACTTCGTCGTGTCGCAGACGTAGTCTTTGAACGGCATGGCGTAGGTGTCGATCCACGCCATCATCTCATCGAGGTCGATGGGGTCATTGTGATAACCGTTCACAACGAAGAGGTTTTTCCATTCCAGGATATCGGCCAGACGCGCCTTGAGCGCGTCGCGGTGCATCAGGTCGCCCATGCGCAGCGCCTTTTTCATATACTTGTCGGAGTAAGCGGGGGAGATGCCGCGGCGGGTGGAGCCGAACTTCTTGTCCGCCAGCCGGTCTTCCTCCAGGCAGTCGAGCAGCTTGTGATACGGCATACAGATCACAGCCTTGTCGCTGATTTTCAGGTGCTCCGGCGTGACGGTGATGCCGCCGTCGCGCAGGCGCCCGATCTCGTGGAACAGATGCTCGGTGTCGATGACCATGCCGGGACCCATGACGTTGACGGTCTCGTCGCGCAGAATGCCGGACGGGAGGAGATTCAGCACGAACTTGCCCTTGTCGTTGATGACGGTGTGCCCGGCGTTGTTGCCGCCCTGATAGCGCACGACCACGTTGTATTTCTGCGACAGGAGATCGACCATGCGGCCCTTGCCCTCGTCGCCCCAGTTGATGCCTACGATGGATGTTAACATAGCGAAGAACCTCCCAATGAATTAAACGGATACGGATGCCTCGCATCCGAGCAGATCGCGGTATTTTTCCAGCACCGGCGCCGCCTGCGTGCGCAGGAAGCGCTCCGTCTGATGCACGGCCATGCCGGTGAACTTCGCGGGGTCGATCAGCGGGGCGATCTCCTCCGCCGTGATGCCGAACACGGGGTCGGCAAGAATGCGGTCCAGCAGATCATTTTTCGCGCCGCTGAGCTTCACCTGCTTCGCGGCCGCAACGGAGTGCTGCCGGATGGCCTCATGCAGCGTCTGCCGGTCGCCGCCCTTTTCCTTGACGCAGTACATGAGGATGTTTTCCGTCGCCATGAAGGGCAGCTCGTCGTTCAGCAGCTTTTCCGCCATCTTGGGATAGACGGTCATGCCGCGCACGATGTTCAGATACAGGTTCAGAAGGGCGTCGGTGGCGAGGAACGCCTCCGGAATGCTGATGCGGCGGTTGGCCGAATCGTCCAGCGTGCGCTCAAACCACTGGGCAGACGCGGTGATCGAAGCATTTTGCAGGTCACAGATCACATAGCGGGAGAGCGCGGCGATGCGCTCGCTGCGCATGGGGTTGCGCTTGTAAGCCATGGCGGAGGAGCCAATCTGGCCGCTCTCGAACGGCTCGTCCACAACCTTGAGGTGGGACAGCAGCCGGATATCGTTGGAGAATTTCGCGGCGCTCTGCGCCACGCCGCACAGTACCTGCAGCACCTGAAAATCGACCTTGCGGGAGTAGGTCTGGCCGCTGACGGCGTATGCGGCGTCGAAGCCCATTTTGTTGCAGATTTTCTGTTCCAGCGCCACGACCTTTTCCTCGTCGCCGTCAAACAGCGTGAGAAAGCTTGCGCCGGTGCCGGTGGTGCCCTTGCAACCGAGGAGCTTCAGGTGGTCGAGCTGGAATTCCAGCTGCTCCAGATCCATCAGGATATCCTGCATCCAGAGCGTGGCGCGCTTGCCAATGGTGGTCGGCTGTGCGGCCTGAAAGTGCGTGTACGCAAGCGTGGGCTGTGCCTTGTGCGTCTCGGCAAAGTCGGCGAGTGCGGCCAGTACGTTCACAAGCATGCGCCGCACCTGCAGCAGCGCCTCGCGCATGAGGATGATGTCCGTGTTGTCGCCCACGTAGCAGGACGTCGCGCCGAGGTGCAGAATCGGCTTTGCATCCGGGCAGCATTCGCCGTAGGTCAGCACATGCGCCATCACGTCGTGGCGCACCTCGTGCTCGCGCGCGGCGGCAAATTCGTAATCAATGTCCGAAACGTGCGCCTTGAGCTGCTCAATCTGCGCATCCGTGATGGGGAGGCCCAGCTCCTGCTCGCTTTCGGCGAGCGCGATCCAGAGCTTGCGCCACGTGGTGAACTTGTTGTCATCGGAGAAAATTTGCTGCATGGCGCGCCCGGCGTAGCGGGTGCAGAGCGGGCTGTCATAGGTGTTGTGCATAGTGCGTCAATTCCTTTCCGCGCGCTTCAGCGCTGCTGCGATTAGACCCTTGAACAGAGGGTGTGCCTTGTTCGGGCGGCTCTTGAATTCGGGGTGATACTGAACACCAATGTAAAAATCGTTTTCGGGAACCTCGACGGTCTCCACAATGCGTCTGTCGGGGGAGACGCCGCTGAGCACGAGACCGTGCTGCTGCAGGATCTCCCGGTAATCGTTGTTGAATTCGTAGCGGTGGCGGTGCCGCTCGGAGATCTCCGTCGTGCCGTAGCAGGCCTCCATCCGGGTGCCGGGCTGGATGTGGCAGGGATACGCGCCAAGGCGCAGCGTGCCGCCTTTGTTGATTTGGGCGTTCTGATCGGGCATGAAGTCGATGACCTTGTGCAGCGACCCTTCGTCGAACTCGCCGGAGTTCGCGTCTGTCAGACCGCAGGCGTTGCGCGCAAACTCAATCACCGCGGTCTGCATACCGAGGCAGATGCCGAGATAGGGGATGTTGTTCGTCCTGGCATAATGCGCAGCGGCAATTTTGCCCTCAATGCCGCGGTTGCCGAAGCCGCCGGGCACAAGGATGCCGTCGCAGCTGCCGAGCACTTCGGAGACATTCTCCGCCGTGATGGTTTCGCTGTCAATCCACTGGATGTCCACCCGCGCGCCATAGACATAGCCTGCGTGCCGCAGCGCTTCGGCCACGGAGAGGTACGCGTCGTGCAGCTGCACATATTTGCCGACTAAGCCGATCGTCACCTTGCGGGAGCGGTTGCGGATGCTCTCCAGCATGGCGTTCCACTCGGTCAGATCCGGCTGCGGCGCGTCAATGTGCAGCTCGCGGCAGACGATCTCGGAGAACTTGCTTTTTTCCAGCATGATTGGCGCGTCGTACAGCACGGGCAGCGTCATGTTCTGGATGACACAGTCGGGCTTGACGTTGCAAAACATCGAAATCTTGCGGAAGATGGACTCTTCCAGCGGCTCGTCGCAGCGCAGCACGATGATGTTCGGCTTGATGCCCATGCCCTGCAGCTCCTTGACGGAGTGCTGCGTGGGCTTGGTTTTGTGCTCCTCGCTGCCGTGCAGATAGGGGACGAGCGTCACGTGGATGTAGAGCGAGTTTTCGGGGCCAACCTCCAGCCCGACCTGCCGGATGGCTTCCAGAAACGGCTGGCTCTCGATGTCGCCGGTGGTGCCGCCGATCTCGGAGATGACGACGTCTGCGTTCGTTTTCTGACCGACGCTGTAGATGAAATCCTTGATTTCGTTCGTAATGTGCGGGATGACCTGCACGGTCTCGCCCAGATATTCGCCGCGGCGTTCCTTGTTGAGCACGTTCCAGTAGACCTTGCCGGTCGTGAGGTTGGAGAATTTGTTCAGATCCTCGTCGATGAAGCGCTCATAGTGGCCGAGGTCGAGGTCGGTTTCCGCGCCGTCCTCTGTAACATAGACCTCGCCGTGCTGATACGGGCTCATGGTGCCGGGGTCTACATTAATATAAGGGTCGAGCTTCTGCGCCGCGACCTTCAGGCCGCGCGCCTTGAGCAGCCTGCCGAGGGAGGCTGCCGTAATGCCCTTGCCGAGTCCGGATACGACGCCGCCGGTTACGAAAATATACTTTGTCATTGCGTCTCACGCTCCTCTGTAGTTTCAGCTGCGGCGCACCGCTTCATGCGTCCGCCGCCTGTCATTGATGCTCTGCACAAAAAAAGAGACGTTCTCCGATGCCGATAAGGGGCACTTTCCCCCCAGTCATCGCGAACGCCAGCTCTCACGAAAAGCAAATATCCGGTTGCGGCAAATGGCCAATAAACACCAATTCAATACATATTTACTATACACCAGCTTATTGAACGCTGTCAAGCACAAAATGTAGTGTTTTGCACGTTTGTTCAGATACGGTGGACAAAGGGCGCAAAGCGGCTCGGAATTTGTGAAAAAAGCACCTTGACATTTCGAGGAAAGGAGAGTATATTTCCATCATTGAAACGGCAATGGCGTCGCAGAGGTGGGAAAGCTCTGAACATCAGTGCCGCTTTTTTGTTTAAGAAGGAGTTTTTCGGCATGGAGAAGGTATCGGATATTTTCGGCTCGATGGTATTTGGCGATTCGGTGATGAAAGAACGCCTGCCGAAGGAGACCTACAAGCAGGTTTGCAATACGATCCAGAACGGAAAACGCCTCGACGACGAAGCTGCGCGCATCGTGGCCAATGCAATGAAGGATTGGGCGATCGAAAAGGGCGCGACGCATTTTACACACTGGTTCCAGCCCATGACCGGCATCACCGCGGAGAAGCATGACAGCTTCATTTCTCCGACAGACCACGGTCAGGTCATCATGGAGTTTTCCGGCAAGGAGCTCGTCCGCGGCGAGTCGGACGCATCCAGCTTTCCGTCCGGCGGCCTGCGCGCCACGTTTGAAGCGCGCGGCTACACCGCGTGGGACCCAACGTCCTATGCCTTCATTAAGGACGGAGTGCTCTGCATCCCAACGGCGTTTTGCTCTTACGGCGGCGAGGCGCTGGATAAAAAAACCCCGCTGCTGCGCAGCATGGAGGCGCTGAACCGGCAGGTGCTGCGCGTGCTTCGGCTGTTTGGCCATACAGAGGTTTCCGCCGTGCGCACGACGGTTGGACCGGAGCAGGAATATTTTCTGATTGACAAGAGCGTTTATGAAAAGCGCAAAGATTTGATTTACACTGGGCGCACGCTGTTCGGCGCGAAGCCGCCGAAAGGGCAGGAGCTGGACGATCATTATTTCGGCAGCATCAAGCCCCGTGTAGCCGCATTCATGAAGGATCTCGATGAGGAGCTTTGGAAGGTCGGCGTGCTTGCCAAGACGGAGCACAACGAGGTTGCCCCCGCGCAGCATGAGCTGGCGCCGATATTCACGTCCGGCAACATTGCTGCCGACCACAACCAGCTCACGATGGAGACAATGCAGAAGGTCGCATCCCGGCACGGTATGGTTTGCCTGCTGCACGAAAAGCCGTTTGCCGGCGTGAACGGCAGCGGCAAGCACAACAACTGGTCGCTGAGCACGAATACCGGCGTGAACCTGCTGGAGCCGGGGGAGACCCCGGCGGATAACGCGCAGTTCCTGCTGTTTTTGTGCGCCGTCATTCAGGCGGTGGACGATTATCAGGATATGCTGCGCATCAGCGTGGCCTCCGCCGCGAACGATCACCGTCTGGGCGCGAACGAGGCGCCGCCGGCCATTGTGTCCATGTACATCGGAACCGAGCTGGAGGAAATCTTCGAGGCTCTGGAGAATGAAACGGACTATGCCGGGCACGAGAAGGAGCTGCTGAAAATCGGCGTGCACGCCCTGCCGCGCTTTGCGCGTGACACGACGGATCGCAACCGCACATCGCCCTTTGCCTTTACCGGCAACAAGTTCGAGTTCCGTATGCCCGGATCCTCCGCTTCCATTTCCGGCATCAACGTCGTTCTGAACACCGCGGTTGCCGAAAGCCTCTGCCAGTTTGCCGACGAGCTGGAGGGCAGCACGGATTTTGAGCGCGATCTTCAGGCGCTCATTCGCAAGACCATCCATGCGCACAAGCGGATTATCTTCAACGGCAACGGCTATGATGACGCGTGGCTCGCCGAGGCTGAAAAGCGCGGTCTGCTGAATCTGCGCACCACGCCGGAGTGCCTGCCGTACTATCTGGCCGATAAGAACGTCGCGCTGTTCACGAAGCACCGCGTCTACAACCGTACCGAGATGGAAGCGCGCTATGAAATCCATCTGGAGAATTACTGCAAGGTGCTGAACATTGAAGCACTGACCATGCTGGAAATGGTGCGGCGCGACATTCTCCCGGCTGTGAGCGGCTATATCCACGAGCTGAGCGATACGGCGCTGGCCGTGCATCAGCTCACCACGGCGGCGGATTGCTCCTTCGAACAGGAGCAGATCGCTGAAATGTCCGGCCTGCTGTCCGACGCCTTCCGCAAGGCGAAGAAGCTGGATGCGGCGCTCTTTGATACCAAGTTTGTTTCCGGCAGCCAGGCGCTTGCCGACTACTACCGCGACCATGTTTTCACCGCGATGGCGGAACTCCGTATTTCGGTTGACCAGTTGGAGACGATGACCCCGTCCCGCATCTGGCCGTTCCCGTCCTACGGCGAACTGCTCTTCAGCGTGAAATAAACAGCAAATCCCCGAAAATTGAATTCTCCCGAAAAGCATTGACGAAGAAAAGTACCACAGGAGTTCCTTTCCAGCGAGTGCGGGCCGGTGTGAGCCGCATAACAGAGCCTGTGCGAAGAACACTTCCGAGCTGCAAGCTGAACGGGCGGCTTTCCGCCCCATTAGGTGCGCCGTGTGCCGGACGTTACCCCGGTGCGGTTTGTCAGAACCCGTGAGAAGTAAAATAGGTGGCACCACGATACGCAGCTACTCGTCCTAT
>JABLYK010000057.1 GCA_018265835.1 Oscillospiraceae bacterium
AGGCCGAGAAGAATTTTCTCCGCCGCACATGTCGCCGGAGAAAATGATTGGATTTCCTTTCGCCGCTCCGGCGGCGAAACTCTACGAGGTTTTTGACAAACTGAAAACTCCGACTGGAAGTACCAGTCGGAGTTTTGTGTGTCTGGGGGGTTAGAAGATGGCGACGACAGCGCCGCTGTAGGTGTCCGCAATATAATCCTTTACAGCGTCGGCCTGCAGCGCCTTGACGAGCGCCTGAATTTTCTCGGAGTTCTCATCGCCACTGCGCACGGCGATGATGTTTGCATAGGTCTGGGCGGCGGCGCCGCTGGCGTCCTCGGTGGCGAGCGCGTCGGCAATGTTCAGGCCTGCCGCGAGCGCGTAGTTGCCGTTGATGACGGCGATGGTGCCTGTATCGCTGTTGGCGAGCTGCGCGGGCACGGTGCTGGCCTCGACGTCTACAATGTTATAACCGCCGTCGTCCACAATGTCAAGCGTGGTGACGCCCTTTTCAGGATCGGCGTCCTCCGACAGGGCAATCAGACCCTCCTGCTGCAGCAGAAACAGGGCGCGGGTCTCGTTGCTGTCGTCTGCGGGGATGATAATGGTCGCGCCGTCAGCCAGCGTGCTCAGATCGTCAATGCCGTTGCCGTAGATGCCGAACGGCTCATAGTGGATGGCCGCGACGGAGACCAGATCGGTGTTGTTGGCGGCGTTGAAGCTGTTGAGGTAGGGAAGGTGCTGGAAGTAGTTCGCGTCAAGCTCGCCGTCAGCCAGAGCCGTATTCGGCAGAACGTAATCGTCAAAGATCTTGATTTCGAGCGTGTAGCCTTCGCCGGCCAGAGCGGACTTGACCTGCTCGAGAATCTCCGCGTGCGGGGTGGCGCTTGCGCCGACCACGATGGTCTTGTCTTCGGTGGTTCCGGCGCCGCTGGGGGCGGCGTCATCCTTCTTGGAGGAGCAGCCGGTCAGCGCTGCGAGCGAAAGCACAAGCGCGAGGGACAGCAGAATGGATATCAGCTTTTTCATGGTGACAATCTCCTTTTCATTTACGATATTTATATATGGTGTATTAGTAGTTCGTTTTCGGCCGGTACATTCGGCCGTACCGGAAATTGATGCGCAGCAGCGCGGGAAAACGCAGGGTCATCGCTCCGTCACCCCCGGGTGCGGATGCGGCGGTCAACGCGGTGCGCGATGCGCATACCGACTGCCTGAATGACCTCTACGATGATCGCAATGAGCACCACGCAGACCCAGATTACGAGCTGATCGTTGCGCTGGTGGCCATAGACGATGGCGATCTGACCCAGCCCGCCGCCGCCGATTGTGGCGGCCATGGCGGAGTAGCCAAGGATGGTGACCGTAGAGATGACGGCGCCGATGATGAGCGAGGGCTTCGCTTCCGGAATGAGTACCTTCCAGACGATTTGGAACGAGGACGTGCCCATGGCCTGTGCCGCCTCAATGACGCCGGCGTCCACCTCCTTGACGGAGGACTCCACCATGCGCGCTACATAGGGCGCTGCCGCGATGACGAGCGTGACGATCACGGCGCGGTTGCCGAGACTGGTGCCGACGATGAACTTTGCGACCGGCAGCATGGCAACCATGAGGATGATGAACGGCATGCTGCGCAGGAAATTTACCACGACGCCCAAGATGCTGTTGAGCCACTTGATCGGGTGGATGCCGTCGGAGTCTGTCACGCGCAGCAGCAGACCGAGCGGGAGGCCAATGAGATAGGCGAACAGGGTGGCCAGAAGCGTCATGTAAATGGTCTCCCAGACACCGAGCTGCAGAACATTGTTGTCCCAGAGTTTTGCGAGCCAGTCGGTATTCATATCTCAGTCCTCCTCGTAGTTGATGTGGTTGGCGTCCAGAAACCGGAGCACCGCCTGAATCTGGCGCTCGTCGTTCGGCAGCTCCAGAATCATGTGGCCGTAGGCATTGCCCTCCACGAAGCGGGTGTCGGCAAAGACGATGTTCACCGGCACGTGACAGTCCATCGCAATGCGCGAGATGATCGGCTCGCCGGAAACGCGGTTGTCGAACACGAGCCGCAGCCGCCGCCCTTCACACGGTGGGAGACTGACCACGGGATTGTTGGGAATGATAAGCGCCTTGGCAATGTCGGACTGCGGGTTCACGAACACCTCGCTGACCTTGCCGATCTCTGCGATCCGGCTCTGGTCGATGACGGCGACGCGGTCGCAGATCTGTTCGATCACGCGCATCTCGTGCGTGATGACCACAATGGTTACGCCGAGCGTCCGGTTGATCTGCTTGAGCAGCGCGAGAATGGCCTGCGTGGTCGTGGGGTCGAGTGCGCTGGTGGCCTCGTCGCACAGCAGATACTTCGGCTTCGTGGCGAGCGCGCGGGCGATGGCCACGCGCTGCTTCTGCCCGCCGGAGAGCTGCGACGGATAGGCGTTCGCGCGGTCGGACAGGCCGACCAGCTCCAGCAGCTCCGCTGCGCGCTTACGGGCGTCGTTCTTCGTCACGCCGGCGATCTCCAGCGGGAAGCAGACATTTTTCAAAACGGTGCGCTGCTCCAACAGGTTGAAGCCCTGAAAGATCATGCCGATCGACTGGCGTGTGCGCAGCAGCTCCCTGCGCGGCAGCGCGGTCAGATCCCGGCCATCCAGAATCACCTTGCCGGAAGTCGGACGCTCCAGCAGATTGATACACCGCACCAGCGTGCTCTTGCCCGCGCCGGACAGGCCGATGATCCCAAAGATTTCGCCGTCTTCAATCGTTAGGTTGATGTCCTGCAGCGCGGTGATCGGGCCGGCTGCAGCGCCGTAGGTTTTGTTTAGGTTCTGAATTTCAATCATGAACGCGTACCTCACAGTCATGGTGTTTACAGAGAAAAAAGAGAGGCCGGAAGACTCGCGTGTCTTCCGGCCTCTCTTTTTGCGGTGCATCTTTGCACCTGAAAAAATCAAGCGGATATGATACAAGACGAGCCATCATTTTGAGCACGACGAGACATGCACATGCAGCGGGGCATGCACATCATCATATCCATCATCATGTTGGCTCTGCGTGCAGAGGTCATATGGCGCGTCTCCTTTCTTCGATGTTGACCCCGATTTGAGGCTTCGGGCGCATTATAGTCCCACTTTTTTGGTTTGTCAACCCGCTTTTTTGAGGGATTTGCAGTTTCAGGGAGCATATTGTACAAAATGATGTGATTTTCCGTATTGAAAGTTAGCCAGCTTGTGTGGTATGATAATTGTGCATCAATTAACATAGGATCGCATTGCACCAAATCCAAATTACAAAATGGGAAGGAGCCTGAAAATGGCAGGAGAAAGAGAACTGATCCTGAAACTGGGCAAAAAGATCACAGACAGAATCGATGTCAAGCTTGGCATGACGAAGCTGGATGCGGATTCCCCGGAATACTATGGCCTCGCAAGTGTCGTCACGGATGAGATGGCAGCGCTTGCGCTGGAGATGGACGTCCGCGTGCCCATCACCGCAGAGAAGCTCGCAAAAAAAGTCGGCAAGCCTGCCGAGAGCGTGAGAGCGCTGCTCGACAAGATGGCGGGCATCGGCCTTCTGGAGTACAACTGGGAGAACCCGAAGCAGGAGAAGCAGTATATTCTGCCGATCTTTGTTCCCGGCTGCGCAGAGCTGATGAACATGCACATTGAGCAGACGGAAGAGCATCCGGAAATTCCGCGGTTCTTTAACAACATGGCATTTATGCCGCTGACGAAGATCACCCCGATGATGCCTCCCGGAGGCGCGGGGCTCGGCATGCACGTCGTCCCCGTGGAGAAAGCCATCCCCGCGAAGAACGAGTCTGTGGACATTGAGCACCTCTCCCACTGGCTGAAGAAGTATGAGGGTCAACTCGGCGTTGGCTACTGCTCCTGCCGCAACGCCATGCGCATTGCGGGCGAAGGCTGCGGTGAGCTGCAGGATGAGCTGTGCATCGCGGTCGGCCAGTTTGCGAAATACTGCGAAGAAAACAACATGGGCCGTCCCATTACCTACGAAGAGGCGATGGGGATTCTGCAGCGTGCGGAGGACAACGGCTACGTCCACCAGATCACGAACATCGACGGCGAAGATAAGATCTTTGCCATCTGCAACTGCGCGCTCGGCTCCTGCTTCGCCCTGCGCACATCGCAGCTGTTCAACACGCCGAACATGTCCGCCTCCGCTTACCGGGCGCACGTCGATACGGAAAACTGCGTGGCCTGCGGCAAGTGCGTAGAAGTATGTCCCGCCGGCGCGGCGAAGCTCGGCCAGAAGCTCTGTACGAAAAACGGACCCATCGAATATCCCAAGCAGCCCCTGCCCGACGATACCCACTGGGGCGAGCATATGTGGAACAAAAACTACAAGAACGACAACCAGAAGAACTGCCACGAGACGGGCACGTCTCCGTGCAAGACGGCGTGCCCCGCGCACATCGCGGTGCAGGGCTACATCAAGATGGCGGCGCAGGGCCGTTATCTGGACGCGCTCAAGCTCATCAAGCAGGATAACCCGTTCCCGGCCGTGTGCGGCAGCATCTGCAACCGCCGCTGCGAGGACGTCTGCACGCGCGGTGATGTGGATCGCGCCGTTGCGATTGACGAGATCAAGAAGTTCATCGCCGAGCAGGAGCTGAAAGCGGAGAACCGCTACATCCCGAAGAAGATCCGCCACAAGGGCGATGACAAGGATTACGAGGAAAAGATTGCGATCATCGGCGCAGGCCCTGCGGGCATGAGCTGCGCGTATTATCTGGCGCAGATGGGCTATGTCAACGTGACGGTCTTCGACCGGAACCCGGCGCCGGGCGGCATGCTGACGTATGGAATTCCGAGCTTCCGTCTGGAGCGGGATGTCATCAATGCCGAGATCGACGTACTGAAGGAAATGGGCGTTACCTTCCGGTGCGGCGTGGAAGTTGGCAAGGACATCACCATCCAGCAGCTGCGTGACGAGGGCTACAAGGGCTTCTATGTTGCCATCGGTGCGCAGAAGAGCGCGGCGATCGGTGTCCCGGGCGAAGAGCTTGCGGGCGTGTTCGGCGGCGTGGACTTCCTGCGCGAAGTGAACCTCGGCAAGAAGCCGAAGATCGGCAAGAAGTGCGCAGTCATCGGCGGCGGCAACGTCGCAATGGACGTGTGCCGCACGGCGATCCGCCTCGGCGCGAAGGAGACTTATATCGTCTACCGCCGCAGCGAAGCCGAAATGCCTGCCGATCCGGAAGAGGTCGCAGAGGCGATGGCAGAAGGCGTGCAGTTCCGTTACCTGAACGCACCGGTGGAGATCCTTGGCGAAAACGGCAAGGTCACCGGCCTGAAGGTCGAGATCATGAAGCTGGGCGCAGCGGACGAGAAGGGCAGAAGAAAGCCTGTCGGCACCGGCGAGTATGAGACGATCGCGGTTGAATCGGTGATTGGCGCAATTGGTCAGAAGGCCGATTGGGGCACGCTGGACGTCGGCGCGCTGGAGACGACCGCGAAGGGTACGGCTGTTGCGGATGCTGTCACGTACCAGACGGCGCAGAGCGACATCTTTGTCGGCGGCGACGTACATACGGGCCCGAAGTTTGCAATCGACGCGATCGCGGCAGGCCGCGAGGGCGCGATCTCGCTGCACCGCTATGTGCATCCGGGCCAGAGCCTGACGCTGTCGCGCAACCCGAGAGATTTCCATGAGCTGAACAAGAAGGACGTCGTGGTGCCGCTGGACTGCTTCGATGCGCCGGCGCGCCAGGAAGTTGCGCACGACAAGAAGAAGGCGAAGACGTTCCAGAACGACCGCATCACGTTCACGGAAGAGCAGGTGAAGGCGGAAGCGTCCCGCTGCCTTGGCTGCGGCGCGACGATCGTCGATCAGAACAAGTGCATCGGCTGCGGCCTGTGCACCACGAAGTGCGAGTTCGACGCGATCCACCTGACGCGTGACCATCCGGAGGCCTCGAAGATGATGAGGTACGAGGATAAGATTAAGGGCGTGCTGCCGTATGCGGCGAAGCGCGCGGTTAAGATCACGATCAAGGACCTCAAGGAAAAGTTCGCAAAGTAATTTCAATTTCACCGAAGGAGAACATCCATGCACGAGCTGGGAACGGTTTTTTATGTCATCAAGGAAGTCGAAAAAATCGCAGAGGAAAATGCGCTGACGCAGGTCGGCAGCGTCACTCTGGAGGTCGGCGAGGTGAGCGGGATCATTCCGCGCTATCTGACGGACTGCTGGAACTGGGCGGTCAAGGACACGACCTATCTCAAGGGAGCGGAGTTGCGGATCGAGACGCTGGAGGCGGTGACCTACTGCGAGGATTGCCAGAAAACTTACCCAACGGTGAAGTACGCGAAAATTTGCCCTTACTGTAAAAGCGAACACACCTATCTCCTGACGGGCAACGAATATAACATCAAGGAGATCGAAGCCTGTTAGCACAGCAAACCAAAGCAAAACCCGCAGATTCGTCCGGAATCTGCGGGTTTTGCTGTAGCGGCTCAGAAATTCGTTTGAGAGCGATATTTTTCAAGTTGCTGATGCAGGCCGTCCTTCATGAGTGCGTATGCGCCATCACCGTCGCTTTGCGCAAAAAGATCTACAAATTTGTTGAGCAAATTCAAGGCGCTTTCAATGCTGGTGGTTCGGATGTACGTCTCCCAGAAGGCGAGGGAGCCTTCCCGCACGGCGTTCATGGTCAGAGGCAGCATCGGGCTGCGGCTGAACCGGCAGATGGCGGCGTGAAACTCAAAAAATCGCTCCGCAAGTCCGGCGTAGGACATGGCGTCGGATGCGACATAGTGACCGATCTCATCAATCATTTTACGCAGCGTCAGGATATCCTCCTGCGTGTGGCACGCGGCAAATCGTTTCATGGCAAAGCCCTCGATTGCCAGACGCATATCGAAAATTGCACTGATGATGTCCGGGCTTAGATTGCTGCCGGTGAACCGCACAATGGCGTTGAAGGTTTCCAGATTGCCGGTGACCATATAATCGGCAACCGTGACGCCGCTCTGCGGCTTGATCCGCACAAGGCCGATGCGGGAAAGCTCCTCCAGACCGCTGTGGACAACCGTTTTGCTGATGCCCATTTGCTCGGCCAGCGCGCGTTCTGAGGGGAGCCGTTCGCCCACCGCGAGTCTGCCCGACAGGATCAGATTGGCAATTCGCTGCACAAACAGTTCCTTGATGGTTGGCGCTGTGATTTTTTCAAAGTTCTCCATTTGCAATCCCCTCTGTGACCAGTTCTGTGCGTCTGACCATGCCAAAAAAACCGGTTGCGGTCAGACCAAGACCAATTTCGCTCTTTTGTGTGCAGTTCCTATATTCCTGCATATAAAAACTTTGCGAAACGGCTGAAAACGACTGAATTTGATATGAAGTTATTGACATTTGGCTGACAACTGCGTTTAATATAAATTGCATTGACCAATTTTTATTGTATCTGTAAATTTCAAAAATGTCAACTAAGGGGGAATAGGACATTATGGCAGAAGAAAGAGAACTGATTCTGAAGCTGGGGGCAATGATCACGGACCGCATCCCGTATAAGCTGGGAATCAAGAAGCTGACGATGGACGATCCGGAGTGTGTGATTTTGAGTCGCACCGTCACCGACGAGGCGGCGGAGATCATGCTTAAGATGGGGCTGCGCAAGCCAAAGACGCTCGCTGAGATCGCCCGCATCACCGGCAAGGACCCGAAGCGCGTGGAAGAAGTGCTGGAGCAGACCGCGCGGACGGGCGCTGTGGAGTACAATTGGGAAAATCCCGCGCACGAAAAGCAGTATTATGTGCAGCAGTTTGTGCCCGGCATCGCGGAGATGACCAACATGGTGCTGCCGCAGGTGGAGGCGCACCCGGAGCTGGCGTGGGGCTTTGAGCGGATGACGTTCCTGCCGCTGGAGAAGATCACGGCGATGGTGCCTCCCGGAGGCGCAGGTATTGGTATGCACGTCGTGCCGGTTGAGAAGGCCATCCCGGCGAAGAATGAGACGGTGCCCGTCGAGCATATCTCGCACTGGCTGGATAAGTATGATGGGCAGCTCAGCGTGGGCTACTGCTCCTGCCGCAATGCCATGCGGCTGCGCGGCGAAGGCTGCGGTGAGATTCAGGACGACTGCTGCATCGGCCTCGGTGACTTTTCAAACTATCTGATCGAGACCGGCAAGGGCCGCGCGATCACCAAGGAGGAAGCGCTGCAGATTGTCCAGCGTGCGGAGGACAACGGCTACGTCCACCAGATCACGAACATCGACGGTGAGGATAAGATTTTTGGCCTGTGCAACTGCGAGGTCGGTGTGTGCTTCGCCCTGCGCACATCGCAGCTGTTCAACACGCCGAATATGTCTGCCTCCGCTTACCGGGCGCATGTCGATACGGAAAACTGCGTGGCCTGCGGCAAGTGCGTAGAGGTATGTCCCGCCGGCGCGGCGAAGCTCGGCCAGAAGCTCTGCACGAAAAACGGACCGATCGAATATCCCAAGCAGCCCCTGCCCGACGATACCCACTGGGGCGAGCACATGTGGAACAAGAACTACAGGGACGACAACGAGAAAAACTGCCATGAGACTGGCACGGCGCCGTGCAAGACGGCGTGCCCCGCGCACATCGCGGTGCAGGGCTACATCAAGATGGCCGCTGAGGGGCGTTATCTCGATGCGCTGAAGCTCATCAAGCAGGATAACCCGTTCCCGGCCGTCTGCGGCTTTATCTGCAACCGCCGCTGCGAGGACGCCTGCACGCGCGGCAGCATTGACCGCGCCGTTGCGATCGACGAGATCAAGAAGTTCATTGCCGAGCAGGAACTCAAAGCGGAGAACCGCTACATCCCGAAGAAGATCCGCCACAAGGGCGACGACAAGGATTACGAAGAAAAGATCGCAATCATCGGCGCCGGCCCTGCAGGCTTGAGCTGCGCATACTATCTGGCGCAGATGGGCTATGCCAATGTCACGGTGTTCGACCGCAATAAGGAGCCGGGCGGTATGCTCACCATGGGCATTCCCAGCTTCCGTCTGGAAAAGAAGGTCATCAAAGCCGAAATCGATGTGCTGCGCGAGATGGGCGTACATTTTCAGATGAACACGGAGATCGGCAAGGACATCACCATCCAGCAGCTGCGTGAGCAGGGCTACAAGGGCTTTTACGTTGCCATCGGTGCGCAGAAATCGCAATCGCTGCATATTCCCGGCGAAGAGCTGGAAGGCGTGTTCGGCGGTGTGGACTTCCTGCGCGAAGTGAACCTTGGCGAGAAGCCGAAGATCGGCAAGAAGTGCGCAGTCATCGGCGGCGGCAACGTCGCAATGGACGTGTGCCGCGCAGCGCGCCGTCTCGGCGCGGAGGACACCTACATTGTCTACCGCCGTAGCGAGGCGGAAATGCCGGCCGACCCGGAAGAGGTCGCAGAGGCGATGGCAGAAGGCGTGCAGTTCTGCTACCTGAACGCACCGGTTGAAATTATCGGCAATGAGAAGGGTGCGGTCACGGGCCTGAAGGTCGAGGTCATGGAGCTGGGAGCGCCGGACGAGCGCGGCAGAAGAAAGCCCGTCGGAACGGGCAAGTTCAAAACCATCAAGGTCAATTCCGTCATTGCCGCGGTCGGACAGCAGATCGACTGGGGCACGCTGGATGTCGGCGCGCTGGAAACCGGCAAGAAGGGCAACGCCCTGGCGGACGCGGTTACCTATCAGACGGCGGAGCGGGACATCTTCGTCGGCGGCGACTGCTATACCGGCCCGAAGTTCGCAATCGACGCGATCGCGGCAGGCCGCGAGGGCGCAACATCGCTGCACCGCTATGTGCAGGACGGACAGAGCCTTACCATCGGGCGCAACCTGCGTGAATTCTATGAGCTGGACAAAAAGAACATCGTCGTGGGGCTGGATTGCTTTGACGCACCGGCACGCCAGGAAGTTCAGCATGACAAACGCAAGGCAATGACCTTCCGCAACGACCGTATTACATTTACGGAAGAGCAGGTGAAGGCAGAAGCGTCCCGCTGCCTCGGCTGCGGCGCGACGATCGTCGATCAGAACAAGTGCATCGGCTGCGGCCTGTGCACCACGAAGTGCGAGTTCGACGCGATCCACCTGACGCGTGACCATCCGGAGGCCTCGAAGATGATGAGGTACGAGGATAAGATTAAGGGCGTGCTGCCGTATGCGGCGAAGCGCGCGGTTAAGATCACGATCAAGGACCTCAAGGAAAAGTTCGCAAAGTAATTTCAATTTCACCGAAGGAGAACATCCATGCACGAGCTGGGAACGGTTTTTTATGTCATCAAGGAAGTCGAAAAAATCGCAGAGGAAAATGCGCTGACGCAGGTCGGCAGCGTCACTCTGGAGGTCGGCGAGGTGAGCGGGATCATTCCGCGCTATCTGACGGACTGCTGGAACTGGGCGGTCAAGGACACGACCTATCTCAAGGGAGCGGAGTTGCGGATCGAGACGCTGGAGGCGGTGACCTACTGCGAGGATTGCCAGAAAACTTACCCAACGGTGAAGTACGCGAAAATTTGCCCTTACTGTAAAAGCGAACACACCTATCTCCTGACGGGCAACGAATATAACATCAAGGAGATCGAAGCCTGTTAGCGCGTAAAATCCCAAAGCCCCCGCAGATTCCGGATGAATTGCACCCCATTTGTTAGACAGTATGATATACTATCTAACAAGTGGGGTG
>JABLYK010000014.1 GCA_018265835.1 Oscillospiraceae bacterium
GGCGAAAGAAAATTCAATCATTTTCTCCGGCGACATGTGCGGCGGAGAAAATACTTCTCGGCCTGCAAACGTGCGAGCTGTCCGCTCCCAGCGGACAGCGAGTGCGCTGCTGTCAGGCCGCTTCCCCTTTGTCAAAAAAGCTTTGCTTTTTTGACAGCCTCGAATGCGCCGGGGAGAAATCTCCCCGGCGCACCCAGCTTGGAACTTATGCATCTGCCGCCGCGCTGACCCAGACGGAGAACGTCTCCGTCTCCCCCAGTTCGTTGGTTCCGGCAGCAGTCAGATCATAAATCGGATGGAGATAGAGCTTGCCGTGCGACGGCGTGATATCCGAATAATACGCCAAGCGGCCGGACTTCACCTCCGCCTCCGCAACCGGATTCTGCGGCGACGAGACGCAATTGCCGGCGTCCAGCCGCGCTTGCAGCGTCTCCGGCGCGGCGAGCGGCACGCGGGCGGCCTCCGTCACATCCTGCACCTGCTTGGAGACCGAGATGATCTGCCCATGGTCGCCGATGCCGATCACAATGCGAAACACGCCGTATACGTCCATCCCGTCAAATTCCGGGTAATAATAAATGTCCTTATTCAAAACTTCTTCCGTTCCGGTGATGCCGGTCGTGGTGTTGGAAACGATTCCCGGACGCAGCGTGCCGTGATAGAGCTGCGCCTCTGCAAGAAACGCATCCGCAATGGCGATTGCCTCCTCGTCTGTGGGAAGCTGCTCCGGCAGCGCAATCTCCTGCGGAAGCTGGTATGTCCAGAACCCCAGCTCCTCGTCGAGCATGATGTCGGCGTCCTCGATCTGGTATTTCTGATACTCCAGCCCCTCGTCGTACCGTGAGTAGCCGTCGAACGCAATATCCAATACACGCTCGATTTCCGCTTTCATTTCCGAGACGCTTGCGATCTCCATTTGATACACCGGCAGAGTCTCCGAAGTTTGCTCCAGATTCGCGGATGCCAGCCGCACCGCCGCGCAGGATGGCCCGCCATATGGAGCCATGTGGAGCTGCGGGATTCTGGCGCATGCTGTAAGCAGGCAGAGCGCCAGGCAAAGTCCAATGCTTGTGATTTTCTTCATCTGTACACCTCCGTTTTTTCTACGTGTGTTTGATGCCGCAGGACACCGCCGCCGCGAGCAGCGCAAACAGCAAAATTGCAAGCGGTCCATAATCCATCGGGCGTCCCCTCCCGTCTTTTGGAATTAGTATATCAATGTTTTCCAGAATTGGCAAGCCCATACCGTGCAGATCGGGCGGCCCTCCGTTCCGCAAAGGGTATTTACAAACCCTCACAGTTTGGATATAATATGATGACGAATTTGAAGAAAGTAGTGAACTCAACCGTGATGATTGAATTTGAAGATTATAAAGGGAAGCTCAACAACCTCCGCCAGCCGCTGACCGATCTCGGCGCGGCGCTGAAGCTCGACGAGGCGCGCAACGAGGTGGAAAAGCTGGAGGAAGAGAGCGCGCAGGAGGGCTTCTGGAACGACACGGAAAACAGCCAGAAGGTGCAAAAGCGCATCAAGACCCTCAAAAACAAGCTTGAAAAATACGAAAAGCTCTCCACACAGTGGGACGATATGATGACCATCTGCGAAATGGCCATCGAGGAGGATGACGACTCCATGCTCGGCGAGCTGCAAAGCGAATTTGCCGCGTTTGAGGAGTCGCTCGAAACCATGCGGCTGGAAACGCTGCTCGTCGGCGAGTACGATGCGAACAACGCCATTCTCACCTTCCACGCGGGCGCCGGCGGCACCGAGGCGCAGGACTGGACGAGTATGCTCTACCGCATGTACAACATGTGGGCCGAGCGGCACGGCTACACCTGCAAGGTGCTCGACTTCCTCGACGGCGAGGAGGCCGGCATCAAAAGCGCCACGCTGCAGATCGACGGCGAAAACGCCTACGGCTTCCTCAAGAGCGAAAACGGCATCCACCGTCTCGTGCGCATCAGCCCGTTTGACGCCTCCGGCCGGCGGCACACGTCGTTCGCCGCGGTCGAGGTCATGCCGGAGATCACGGACGACAGCGAGATTGAGCTGCGCGACGACGACATCAAGATGGACGTGTTCCGCTCCTCCGGCGCGGGCGGCCAGAAGGTCAACAAGACCTCCTCCGCTGTGCGTCTGACGCACATCCCCACCGGCATCGTCGTGTCCAGCCAGGTGGAGCGCAGCCACTTCCAGAACCTCGAAAACTGCAAAAACATGCTCCGCGCGCGGCTGGCCGAGATCAAGGAGCGCGAGCATCTGGAGAAGATTTCGGACATCAAGGGCGTGCAGATGAAGATCGAATGGGGCAGCCAGATCCGCTCCTACGTGTTCATGCCGTACACCCTGGCGAAGGATCACCGCACCGGCTATGAAAACGGCAACATTCAGGCCGTCATGGACGGCGACCTCGATGGGTTCATCAACGCGTATCTGAGCATGAACGCAGCCGAATAAAGAGAAGTATCCCCGGTGCACGAATGTGCGCTGGGGATACTTCTCTTTACTCCTGCTCCCCGCGGATATCCTCTTTCACAAACATCATGACAAACCCCGCGAGCATGAGCGCGGCGGCGATCCAGATCGCAATATCGCCAAATCGCTGCGAACAGACCGCACCGAGCGCGGCGCCGATCAGGAACACCAAAATCATCGTATAATAGTGGATGCTGCGCCGCTTCATCTCCGGATCCTTCGTGTCGTGATATTTGTAGAGCATCTCCGTGGCGCTGCGCATGTTGCCGATGCACATCGTGGTGGCGCAGGGGATGCCGCGAAACTTGCGAAAACTGTCCACCTGCATGGCACAGGCGAAGGACAGCAGCACGTTCGCCGGCGTGTTCATGCGTGCCGGAAGCAGTCCGGCCAACACGAGCAGCACGATCTCGACCAGCAGCACAACCTGCCGCCAGTGCAGCGCACGCCAGCTCCGGCAGCACTTGCGCAGCCACTCTGAGATATACACCCCGCCGACGAACGCCAGCAGCGGAAACAGGTAGTGCAGCGCACGGGCAAAATCACCGGCGGCGAGATTCTGCCCCAGCAGAACAATGTTGCCGGTTTGCGCGTTGGCAAAGACCTGTCCCCTGCAATTGTAGGAATAGGCATCCTGAAATCCGCCCGCCAGCGTCAGCACCACGCCAAGCAGCATGGATTCCGACATCTGTTTTGTCCGACCGCTCATGTCTGCACTTCCCTTCCATTCGTTTTTGCCCATGATACGCCCGATCCCGCTTTCGTGCAAGACTGTTTCCCACTGTCTCCTTGTAAACACAGGAAAATTGTGCTTTAATAGCGGTGTCCACAAGAATCTCAAACTGGAGTTTTACGATGCATACAATCGCAATCATCGGCGCGGGCGCAAGCGGCATGATGGCCGCACTGACCGCTGCCGAGCAAGCTGACAATCAAATTCTGCTCTTTGAGCGGCAGGCGCGGCCGGGGCGCAAGCTGATGGCAACCGGCAACGGGCGCTGCAACCTGACGAACCGCGGTGCGGCGCCGGAGCATTACCACAGCGAGACGCCCGGCTTTGCAGACGCGGCGCTCGCCGGCTTCCCGCCGGAGGAGACGCTCGCGTGGTTTCAGGCGCACGGGCTTCTCACGGTGACGGAGGCGTCCGGGCGGGTGTACCCGCTCTCGAACGCGGCCAACAGCGTGCTGGACGTGCTGCGCTTCGCGCTGCAGCAGCCGAACATCACGCTGCGCGCCGGAGAGGCGGTGACGGCGGTGCGGCGGCGCGGCGGCGGCTTTGCGGTAGAGACGGCGTCCGACCGCGTGCAGGCCGATTTCGTCATCGTCGCCTGCGGCGGCGCGGCGGGCGCGAAGCTCGGCGGCGTGCGCGACGGGTATACCTTATTACAAAGTCTCGGCCACCGGCGCACGGCGCTGCATCCCGCGCTCGTGCAGCTCACAACCGATCCCACCTACCCCCGCGCGCTCAAGGGCGTGCGGGCAGACGCGCGGCTGACGCTGTCCACGCCGCGGGCGGTGCTCGCGCGCACAAGCGGCGAGGTGCAGTTCACGGAAAAGGGTGTGTCCGGCCCTGCGGTGTTCGACCTGTCGCGCGCAGCGTCCACCGGCGGCGAAGGCCTGACGCTCACGATCGACTTTCTGCGCGACTACCCGGTGCAGGACGTGCTCGCCCTGCTGCGGCAGCGGCGGGAGACCGCGCCGGAGCTGGACGCCGGGGAGCTGCTGACCGGCGCGGTGCACAACCGCGTGGGCAAAATGCTGCTGCGGTACGCGCAGCTTCCCACCGCCCGGCCGCTGCGCGACGTGGCGGACGGCGAGCTGAAAGCCGTCGCGCGCGCGTGCAAGGCCTTTGCCCTGCCGGTGAAAGGCACGGAAGGCTTTGAAAATGCGCAGGTCACGGCGGGCGGCATCCGCGCGGACGAATTTGACCCGCAGACGCTCGAAAGCCGGCTTGTGCCGGGGCTGTTCGCCTGCGGCGAGGTGCTGGACGTGGACGGCGACTGCGGGGGCTACAACCTGCAGTGGGCGTGGGCCAGCGGCCGGAAAGCGGGGCGATTGGGCAGATGATTCTGATTTCCGGACTGAAGCTCCCGCCCGGTGCGGACGAGGAGCGGCTGCGCGCGCTCGCGGCAAAGGCGCTGCGGATTCCGCTCGACGCGGTGACTTCGCTGAACATCCGCAAAAAGTCGCTGGACGCGCGGAAAAAAACCGACATTCATTACGTTTACACCGTCTGCGTCTCCGTGCGCGGGGACGAGACAAAGCTTGCCGCCCGGTGCAGGCAGGCCTCCATCGCGGCGGACGATCCCTACCGTGTCCCGCACGTGGACGCCCCGACGCTGCGCCCCGTGATCGTGGGCTTCGGCCCGGCGGGGATGTTCGCGGCGCTGGTGCTCGCCATGGCGGGCGCGCGGCCCATCGTGCTCGAGCGCGGGCCGGATGCGGTAACACGGCAGGCGCAGATTGCGGCGTTTCGCGCCGGCGGCGCGTTCGACCCGGAATGCAACGTGCAGTTCGGCGAGGGCGGCGCCGGCACGTTTTCGGACGGGAAGCTCAACACCGGCACGCACGACAGGCGCATCCGCTGGGTGCTGGAGCAGTTCGCGGCGCACGGCGCGCCGGAGCACATCACCTACGACGCAAAGCCCCACATCGGCACGGACGTGCTCGTAAACGTCGTACAGGCGCTGCGGGCGGACATCGTCGCCCACGGCGGCGAGGTGCGCTTCCGCCACCGGCTGACGGGGCTGCAGTGCGCGGGAACCCGGCTGTGCGCCGCCACGGTCTCCGCCCCGGAGGGGGACTACCTTCTCCCGGTTGACCATCTCATCCTCGCCATCGGTCACAGCGCGCGCGACACGTTTGAGATGCTGCGCGCGATGGGCGTGCCGATGACGCCGAAGCCGTTTTCCATGGGCGTGCGCATTGAGCACAGGCAAAGCGACATCAACGCCGCGCAATACGGCGCTGCCGCCCGGAACCTGCCGGCGGCGGACTACACGCTGTCGTGCCACCTGCCGGACGGCGAGAGCGCCTACACGTTCTGCATGTGCCCCGGCGGCGAGGTGTTTGCCGCGGCCTCGGAGCCGGGCGGCGTGGTCACGAACGGCATGAGCCGCTCTGCACGCGACGGGGAGAATGCGAACGCCGCCCTGCTCGTGACGCTGCGGCCGGAGGATTTTCCGGACCGGAGCACGCTCGGCGGCATGTACTGGCAGCGCGAGATCGAGCAGCGCGCCTTCCGCTGCGGCGGGGGGAATTACCATGCGCCCGCGCAGCTGGCCGGCGACTTTCTGGCGCACAGAGCGAGTACCGGCCCCGGCGGTGTGCAGCCGACGTACCGCCCCGGCGTGACGTGGTGCGATGTGCACGACGTGCTGCCGGAGCGCATCACGCGCGTGCTGGAAGCTGCGCTCCCAGAGCTGGGCAAAAAGCTGCGCGGGTTCGCCGCGCCGGATGCCGTGCTCACCGCGCCGGAGACGCGCTCATCCTCCCCCGTGCGCATCGAGCGCGGGGACGACCGCTGTTCCACCGGCGTAGCCGGGCTGTATCCCTGCGGCGAGGGCGCGGGCTATGCCGGCGGCATTACCAGCGCCGCTGTGGACGGTATGCGCTGCGCCGAGGCGGTGCTGGCACAGCTCGCGGCCATGGCTTGAATGTTTGCTTCCACCGCTTTGATAGATTGAAACGTGCAAAAAGGGTGTATCCTATTATTTGTGTACATCGTTTGAAGGAGGACTCATCATGACGAAAAACGAAGCGTTTGCAGCAACGCCCGAACTGCTGCAGAAGATGGACGCCTATTGGCGGGCGGCAAACTATCTGTCCGCGTGCCAGCTCTACCTGCTGGACAATCCGCTGCTGCGCCGCCATCTGACGAAAGAGGACATCAAGAAGAAGATTGTCGGCCACTGGGGCACCGTGCCCGGTCAGAACTTCCTCTACACGCACCTCAACCGCGTCATCAACGAGTATGATCTCGACATGATCTACCTCTCCGGCCCCGGCCACGGCGGCAACGCCATGGTCGCGCAGGACTGGCTGGACGGCTCATACACCGACGTGTACCCGAACATTACGCAGGACGAGGAGGGGATGCAGAAGCTGTTCAAGCAGTTCTCCTTCCCCGGCGGCATCCCGAGCCACGTCGCGCCCGAAACGCCCGGCTCCATCCACGAGGGCGGCGAGCTGGGCTACTCCCTCGCGCACGCGTTCGGCGCGGTGATGGATAACCCCGGGCTGATCGCCGCGTGCGTCGTGGGCGACGGCGAGGCCGAGACCGGCCCGCTCGCCACCGCGTGGCAGGGCAACAAGTTCGTCAACCCCGCGACCGACGGCGCCGTACTGCCGATTCTGCACCTGAACGGCTTCAAAATCGCAAACCCCACCGTGTTCGCGCGCATCAGCCACGAGGAGCTGGAGATGTTCTTCCGCGGCTGCGGCTGGGAGCCGCGCTTCGTCGAGGGCGACGATCCCGCCGAGATGCACCCGAAAATGGCCGAGGCCATGGACTGGGCGATCGGCGAAATCCAGCGCATTCAGACTGCCGCCCGCGAAAACGGCGAGACGGCGCGTCCGCGCTGGCCGATGATCGTGTTCCGCGCGCCCAAGGGCTGGACCGGCCCGAAGGTCGTGGACGGCAAGACGGTGGAAGGCTCGTTCCGCGCGCATCAGGTGCCGATCTCCATGGAGAAGCCGGAGCACCTGCAGCAGCTGGAGGACTGGCTGCGCAGCTACCGCCCGGAGGAGCTGTTCGACGAAACCGGCGCGCTCATCCCAGAGCTGCGCGCCATCGCGCCGAAGGGCAGCCGCCGCATGGGCGCGAACCCGCACGCGAACGGCGGTCTGCTGCTGCGCGACCTGCGCATGCCGGACTTCCGCGACTATGCGCTGGACGTTCCCGCGCCCGGCGCGGTCGAGGCGCAGGACATGACCGTGATGGGACATTTCGTGCGCGACGTGATGGAGATGAACATGCAGTCGCGCAACTTCCGCGTGTTCGGCCCGGACGAAACGGCCTCGAACCGCCTGTCGCCCGTCTTTGACGTGACCGGCCGCCGCTGGGAGGCCGAGGCCACCGACGCGGACGAATTTCTCGACCCCGACGGCCGCGTGGTGGACTCCATGCTCTCCGAGCACATGTGCGAGGGCTGGCTGGAGGGCTACCTGCTCACGGGGCGGCACGGCTTTTTCAACAGCTATGAGGCGTTCATCCGCATCGTGGACTCCATGGTCGCGCAGCACGCAAAATGGCTGAAGGTCTGCAACCAGCTGCCGTGGCGGCAGAAGATCGCCTCGCTCAACTACGTGCTGGCCTCGAACGTCTGGCAGCAGGACCACAACGGCTTCACGCATCAGGATCCCGGCTTCCTCGACCACGTGGCAAACAAGAAGGCCGACGTCGTGCGCATGTATCTGCCGCCCGACGCGAACTGCCTGCTGAGCTGCTTTGACCACTGCATCCGCAGCCGCAACTATGTGAACGTTATCGTCGCCTCCAAGCACCCGCGCCCCCAGTGGCTCACGATGGAGCAGGCCGTCAAGCACTGCACGCAGGGCGTGGGCATCTGGGACTGGGCATCGAACGATGCGGGCGTGGAGCCGGATATCGTTATGGCCTGCTGCGGCGACACGCCGACGCTTGAGACGCTCGCCGCTGTGACCATTCTGCGTGAAAAGCTGCCGGAGGTGAAGGTGCGCGTCATTAACGTCGTCGATCTGATGAAGCTACAGCCGCATTCCGAGCATCCGCACGGTCTCACCGACGAGGATTACGATCTGCTGTTCACGAAGGATAAGCCCATTCTTTTCGCGTTCCACGGCTATCCGAAGCTCATCCACGAGCTGACCTATACCCGCCACAACCAGAATCTGCACGTGCGCGGCTACAAGGAGGAGGGCACGATCACGACGCCGTTCGACATGCGCGTGCTCAACGACATCGACCGGTTCCATCTCGTGATCGACGTCATCAAGCGCCTGCCGCAGCTCGGCAACCGCGGCGCCTACGTCGTGCAGCAGATGCGCGACAAGCTCGTCGAGCACAAGCAGTATATCGCCGAATACGGCGTCGATCTGCCCGAAATCGCCCAGTGGAAGTGGACGGACGGGAAGACGCCCGCAACGCAGTCTGCCCGGTGACGTCAGAAGACGCTCGCTCCATTTCGCCGCCGCGCAGGCGGGCCGTCTTCATATGGTCCGCTCCCGCCTTCTTCCTTACCCGGACGCAAGTCGAGCTTGCGTCCGGGGGACGCACAAGGCGGGGGCGTTTTCCGTATGTCTCACACGGGCGACCGCAAGGGTCGCCCCTACAGAGAGCGGCTGTGCTGCGTCCTTCCCCGTAGGGGCGAGGCTTGTCCTCGCCCGCATCGCGCACCGGGACGATGTGGGCATCGTCCCCTACGAAGGTAACGTATCCAATCGCTCCTCGCATTCCCCAGACGCAAGCTTGACTTGCGGCTGGGAAAGGAAGAACGGGGAAGCGGATGCGGAGACGGCGCGCTTGCGCGGCGGCAGAGCGGAGCGCGCCCGTTCTGACGCGAAACGCGGTAACACCGCAAAGAAAGCACGTGGGTGCGGAGGAAGAAAGCGCTTGATGCCAGAAACGCGACGCACAGAAATGTGCATCGCATTTCCGGCGGGCTTATTGCCTACGTTCGAACGCACGTGGGGTGCGATACATGCACTGCACCAGAGCGTCGCACTTCTCAAACACCGTTGGCACTTAAAAATCCTCCAGCTTCACGACCCGGTGCAAAAGAAGTTCTGCGGCCTTCCAACAAGCAAAGCCAAGGATGCCGCCTATCAGATTTAGAAGAACATCGTTGACATCCACCGTCCGATTTTGTATCTGTGTCACCAAATTGATCAAAAGCTGTATCAGCTCAATCCCCAGTGAGCAGCCGAGTGCTAACAGCAAGCTCGGCCCGAAGCGCCGGAACCGTGGGTACGCCGCCGCGCACAAAAATGTCACAGGGGCAAATGATAAAATATTCCCAAGCAATTGATACAAAAAGGTTCCTATCTCCATGTGCCGTGCCTGTTCTACAAGTGGGAGAATAGGGATCAACTCCAAGCCTAGCCCACTGTTTGAAAGTGCCCCCCGATCAAACCAAATCGGAAAGAAAAAATATTTTGCAGCGAACACAACATATATCATCAAAAGGACACTTGCAGCTAGCCGCAGGCCGCGCACACGCTTCCGCAGTGCGCAGATTACGAGCGGGGATGCCATAAATGCTACCAATAAAATTTCAAGCTGTGCATACACAATCATAAGCAGCTACTCCTATTACTCTAGTATAAAAGCGGACTTTTCTGTAGTTTATTCCTTATTCAAAATACAGTTAATAAAGGCACTCTGGTTTTATCTATTATCACTTTTCAATGGAAATTAATATATTACTGTGTAAGTGTTCCTGTTGCTGCATATGTACAAAAATAACCTTGCCCCTTCGCAAGCAGGTAATACTTGTCGCTATCTGACGGTATATTAAACGTTTGACTATGATATGTTCCAGATCCAGTCGTAGAGGCCGTAAGCGTTCCATGCTTTGTAGAAATTCCAGTCCAATTTTTTCTGTACAAAGTCACAGAATAACTGCCTCCTGAGTAACACCCCGCTGAATCTGTCAATCTCAGCGTTGCCGTTCCTTTCGACAAAGAATAGTATTTTCCGTTTGCTGATCCGTCAACATATGCGTTCCCGGATGATCCCGTATTAAAGGAGAATCCAACACTGTAAGTCACTGCATAAGCACACATCCCAAGCAATGTCGCAAAAATTGCAGTTATAAGTAAAATAGATAAAATTCGCTTTTTATTTTCATATTTTTTGTACATAATTTCTCCTTTCTATTTCCTGAAAAGCCCGCTTTTTTTAAATATTTCTTTAAAGTCTAAATTTTAGCATTTCTTTTAATTTAGGAAAAAAATATTAGAAAAGTATTAATTTTATAGTTTTTTTCTAAATTTTATTCAACTGATGAGATGTGCACTCTTTCAAGGCTTCCTTTTCGTGGGAGTCATCGGCCACTACGGAGGAGATGTCCGCCCCCGTCGGCTCCCTTTTTTCTTGTGAAAAATCTCCGGCGTTTGGACAGATTTTGCGCGGTTTCTGGACAAAGAACCAAAAATTCCGAGCGGCATTGACTTTGCCCTTCGCCGTTGCTAAAATATGCGTAATGCTTGCCGGGAGGAGGTCGATTCTGTTGGATATGCTCATCAAGGGCTGCCGTATTTTCTCCGACGGGCGTTTTGTTTTTTCGGACATGGAAGTACGCGGCGGAAGTGTTTTCCGCATTGGCCCCAATCTTTCCGCAAAACAGGGCGTACCTGTTTTTGACTTTCAGAATTGTTTGTTATTACCCGGTCTTGTTGATGTGCATGTGCATCTTCGGGATCCGGGCTTTTCTTTTAAAGAAACGATGCGCACCGGCACGCTCGCCGCTGCGCGCGGCGGGTACACGGCGGTGTGCGCGATGCCGAATGTGTCGCCCGCGCCGGACTGCGCCGAGGCGCTCGCTGTGCAGCTGCAGCGCATCCGGGAAGACGCGGTTGTGCGCGTGTATCCCTACGGGGCGATCACCGTCGGCGAGCGGGGCGAGACGCTGTCCGATCTGGAAGCGCTCGCGCCGGACTGCGTCGCGTTTTCGGACGACGGGCGCGGCGTGCAGTCGGACGAACGGATGCACAGCGCAATGCTGCGCGCAAAGGCGCTCGGAAAGATCATCGCCGCCCACTGCGAGGACAACAGCCTGCTGCGCGGCGGATACATTCACGACGGCGCGTATGCCCGCGCCCACGGGCACCGGGGCATCTGCTCGGAGTCCGAGTGGCGGCAGGTCGAACGCGACCTCACACTCGCACGGGAGACGGGCTGCGCCTACCACGTGTGCCACGTGTCCACGAAGGAGAGCGTCGCGCTCATCCGCGCGGCCAAGGCCGGGGGCGTAGACGTGACGTGCGAGACCGCGCCGCACTATCTGCTGCTGTGCGAGGACGATTTGCAGGAGGACGGGCGGTTCAAGATGAACCCGCCGCTGCGCACAAGCGCGGATCAGGCCGCGCTGATCGCGGGGCTGCTGGACGGGACGATCGACATGATCGCCACCGACCACGCGCCGCACACGCGCGAGGAAAAATCGCGCGGGCTGGCTGGCAGCGCCATGGGCGTTGTGGGGCTGGAGACCGCGCTCGCCGTGCTGCACACGGGTCTGGTGCGCACGGGCGTACTCCCGATGGAAACGCTCATCGAGCGGATGAGCACCATTCCCGCGCGGCGCTTCGGCCTGCCGTGCGGCATCGCAGCGGGCGCACCGGCGGACTTCGCCGTGTTCGACCCGGAAACACGCTGGACCATTGACCCGGAAGCCTTCGCCTCCCTTGGCAGGGCAACGCCCTTCGCCGGGCGCGAAGTGACCGGGCAGATACAAATGACCGTTTGCGGAGGAGAGATCGTATGGAAAGCGAAATGAGAAAGATCGTGCTGGAAAACGGCAGCGAATACTGCGGCACGGGCTTCGGCGACCCGGGCGAGCGCGTGTGCGAGCTGGTGTTCAACACGTCCATGGTCGGGTATCAGGAGATCGTGTCCGACCCGTCGTACACGGGGCAGGCCGTGGTGATGACCTATCCCATCATCGGCAACTATGGCATCACGGACGAGGACTTCGAGACGAAAACGCCCACCATCGGCGCGCTGATCGTGCGCGAATATAACGACAACCCCTCGAACTTCCGCTATACCAAGACGCTCTCGGAGCTGATGTGCGAGTATGCCATTCCCGGCGTTGCGGGCGTGGACACGCGCAAGCTCACGCGCGAGATCCGCGCACTCGGCAGCCAGAAGGCGCTCATCACGGACGCCTCCACGCCGCGTGAGGAGGCCGTGCGCCGCCTGGCAGAGACGGAGCTGCCGCGCGATCTGGTGCGGCGGGTGAGCTGCAAAAAGCGCTGGTACTCCCGCACCTCGAACCACAAATACAACGTCGTCGCCGTGGACTGCGGCATCAAGCTGAACATCGTGCGCTCGCTGAACGCGCGCGGCTGCAACGTGACCGTCGTGCCCTACGACACACCGGCGGAGGCCATCGACTTTATGAAGCCGGACGGCGTGTTTCTCTCCAACGGCCCCGGCGACCCGCAGGACGTGCCGGAGGTCGCGGAGACCGTGCGGAAGCTGCGCGGCAAATATCCCATCTTCGGCATCTGCCTCGGCCATCAGGTGATCTCCCTCGCCTACGGCGCCGAGACCTACAAGCTCAAGTTCGGCCACCGCGGCGGCAACCACCCGGTGCGCGCCCTTGCGACCGGCAAGATCGAGATCACGAGCCAGAACCACAGCTACGCCGTGGACGCCGCGTCGCTGGAACACACCGACCTTGTGCCGACGCACATCAACCTGCTCGACGGCACGATCGAGGGCGTGGCCTGTGCGCGCGACCGCATCTTCTCCGTGCAGTATCATCCGGAGAGCGCGCCCGGCCCGCAGGACAGCGGGTATCTGTTCGACCAATTCATCGCCATGCTGGGGGGTGCCGACCATGCCTAAGAGAACCGACATTCAAAAAATTCTGGTCATCGGCTCCGGCCCGATCGTCATCGGGCAGGCCGCCGAGTTCGACTACGCGGGCACGCAGGCGTGCCTTGCCCTGCGCGAGGAGGGCTACGAGGTCGTGCTGGCCAACTCCAACCCCGCAACCATTATGACCGACACCGCCATTGCCGACAAGGTGTACATGGAGCCGCTCACGCCCGAATACGTGGCGCGCATCATCCGCTACGAGCGCCCGGACGCGATCGTGCCCGGCATCGGCGGGCAGACGGGGCTGAATCTCGTGATGCAGCTCGAGGAACAAGGCGTGCTGCACGAGTGTCAGGTTGAGGTGCTCGGCACGCGGTGCGAGAGCATTGCGCGCGCGGAGGACCGCGAAAAATTCAAGGAGCTGTGCGAGTCGCTGGGCGAGCCGGTGCTCCCATCCGAAACGGCGCACACGCTCGACGAGTGCCGCAAGGCGGCGCTCGACATCGGCTACCCCGTGGTGCTGCGCCCGGCGTTCACGCTCGGCGGCACGGGCGGCGGCTTTGCCGACAACGAAGAGGAGCTGCTCGAAATCGCCAAGAACGCCCTCTCCCTCTCCCCGGTGCATCAGGTGCTGGTGGAAAAGAGCATCAAGGGCTACAAGGAGATCGAATACGAGGTGATGCGCGACGCGAACGACACCGCCATCACCGTCTGCAACATGGAAAACATCGACCCCGTGGGCATCCACACGGGCGACTCCATCGTCGTCGCGCCGAGCCAGACGCTCACGAACCGCGAATACCACATGCTGCGAGACAGCGCCCTGCGCCTGATCCGCGCGCTGGAGGTGGAGGGCGGCTGCAACGTGCAGTTCGCGCTCGACCCGGAGAGCTTCCGCTACTACCTCATCGAGGTGAACCCGCGCGTGTCGCGCTCGTCCGCGCTCGCGTCCAAGGCCAGCGGCTACCCCATCGCCCGCGTTTCGGCCAAGATCGCCGTCGGCATGACGCTCGATGAGATTCAGATCGCAAACACCCCCGCCTCCTTCGAGCCGACGCTCGACTACGTTGTGACCAAGATGCCGCGCTTCCCGTTCGACAAGTTTGCGGGCGCATCCAACCAGCTCGGCACGCAGATGAAGGCCACGGGCGAGGTGATGGCCGTCGGCCGCACGATCGAGGAGAGCCTGCTGAAGGCCATCCGCTCGCTGGAGATCGGCGTGCACCACGTGTACATGCCGAAGTTCCACCACATGCCGGTGGACGAGCTGCTGGAATACATCAAGCTCGGCACGGACGACCGGCTCTTCGCCATCGCGCAGCTCATGTGGCTGGGCGTGGACTACAACCGCATCTGCAACATCACGGGCATCGACATGCTGTTTCTCGATAAGATCCACAACATTGTGGCGCTGGAGCGCGAGATCAAGGACGATCCCGGCAATCCGGAATATCTCCGCCGCGCCAAGCGCATGGGCTTTTCCGACCGGCATCTGGCGCACCTGTGGAAGTGCCCGGTGCAGGAGATCTGCGCGCTGCGCCGCCGGCTCGGCATCACGCCGGTGTACAAGATGATCGACACCTGCGCGAGCGAGTTTGAAAGCTACATCCCCTACTTCTACTCCACCTACGAGGAGGAAAACGAATCCGTTGTCTCCGACCGGGAGAAAATTCTCGTGCTCGGCGCGGGGCCGATCCGCATCGGGCAGGGCGTGGAGTTCGACTACTCCACCGTCCACGCGGTGAAAACCATCCGCGAGGCGGGGTACGAGGCCATCATCATCAACAACAACCCTGAAACCGTCTCCACGGACTACACGTGCAGCGACAAGCTCTATTTCGAGCCGCTCACCGTGGAGGACGTGATGAACGTCATTGATCTGGAGCATCCCATCGGCGTGATCGCCACGCTCGGCGGACAGACGGCGATCAATCTGGTAGAACCCCTGATGGAGCGCGGCGTGCAGCTCATCGGCACGGGGCCGGACGCCATCGAGCGCGCGGAAAACCGCGACTGCTTTGAAAAGCTGCTGCTGGAGCTGAACATCCCGCAGCCGAACGGCCAGGCCGTCACGAGCGTGGAGGCCGGCGTGAAGGCCGCGGCCGAGATCGGCTATCCCGTGCTCGTCCGGCCGAGCTATGTGCTCGGCGGCCGCGCAATGCAGATCGTCGCGGAGGAGGCCTCGCTGCGCTACTACCTGGAAAACGCCGTGCGCATCGACGAAAAGCAGCCGGTGCTCGTGGATAAATACATCATTGGCCGCGAGTGCGAGGTGGACGCCGTGTGCGACGGGGAGAACGTGTTCGTCCCCGGCATCATGGAGCACGTGGAGCGCACGGGCGTGCACTCCGGCGACAGCATCAGCGTCTACCCCGCCGTGAGCCTGTCCGACCGCGTGAAGGAGACGATTCTCGACTACACGCGCAGGCTCGGCCTCGGCATCGGCATCGTGGGCCTGTACAACATCCAGTTCATCGTGGACCGGAGCGACAATGTGTACATCATCGAGGTGAACCCGCGCTCGTCGCGCACCGTGCCGTTCATCTCCAAGGCCACGGGCTACAGCCTTGCCGACATCGGCACGCTCGTCATGCTCGGAAAGAGCCTGCGCGCGCAGGGCATCGACGTGCTCTGCCCGCCGAACCGCGACCGCTACTACGTGAAGGTGCCCGCCTTCTAGTTCTCGAAAATTTCCGGGCTGGATGCCTACCTCTCCCCCGAAATGAAGTCCACCGGCGAGGCCATCGGCTACGACCGGGCGCTCAACCGCGCGCTGTACAAGGCGCTGCAGGCCTCGGGCATGAACGTCACGAACGCCGGCACCGTGTTCGTCACGATCGCGGACTGCGACAAGGAGGAGGCCCTGCCGCTCATCCGCCGGTTCTACGATCTCGGCTTCAACATTGAGGCCACGGAGGGCACGGCGCGCTTCCTGCGCGGGCACGGCATCCGCACCCGCATCAAGAAGAAGCTCAGCGAGGGCAGCGAGGAAATTCTCGACTCCATCCGCCGCGGCTATGTGAGCTACGTCATCAACACGCGCGACATCAGCTCCATGTCCTCCCACACGGACGGATACGAGATTCGCCGCTGCGCCGTGGAAAACAACGTGACCATCTTCACCGCGCTCGACACCGTGCGCGTGCTGCTGGACGTGCTGGAGGAAATCACGATCTCGATCTCCACGATCGACGGGTGAGGGGCGCAATGAAGCAGGGAATTTTTGAAATCATCTCAAATGAAACGCTGCTGCCCATCCTGCACCGGCTGCGCCTGCGCGGGGACTGCTCCGCCGTGGAAAGACCGGGGCAGTTTGTGGACGTGCAGCTGGACGGGCTGTTTCTCCGCCGCCCGTTTTCCGTGTGCGACGTGCAGGGCGATACCCTCACCGTCGTAATCAAGCGCGCAGGGCGCGGGACAGAACGCCTCTGCGCCATGCAGCCGGGCAGCACGCTCGACCTGCTCACAGGGCTGGGCAACGGCTTTGACCTCTCCTGCGCGGGAGAGCGTCCGCTGCTGCTCGGCGGCGGCAGCGGGGTTCCGGCGCTGTACTGGAGCTGCAAGACGCTGCTTGCGGCAGGCAAACAGCCTGTTGCCGCGCTCGGCTTCCGCACCGCGCGGGAGGCGTTTTATCTCGACGAATTCCAAAAACTCGGCGCGGAGCTGCTCGTGCTCACGGAGGACGGCAGTCTGGGTACGCGCGGGCTTGCGCCGGACGCGCTGAACATGGTGGATTTCACCTATCTCTACGCCTGCGGGCCGCTGCCGATGCTCGCAGAGCTGGACCGGCGCTGCAAAACGGACGCACAGTTTTCGCTCGAAGCGCGCATGGGCTGCGGCTTCGGCGCATGCATGGGCTGCACGGTTGAGACTGTGCAGGGGCCAAAGCGCGTCTGCCGGGACGGGCCGGTCTTTCACCGTGGGGAGGTGGTCTGGTGAATACGATTGTAAACCTTTGCGGCATTGACCTGGACAATCCCATCATCCCGGCCTCCGGCACCTTCGGCTACGGCCATGAGTTTGCCGAACTCTACGACATCAACTGCCTTGGCAGCTTTTCCTGCAAGGGCACGACCGAAGCGCCCCGCTTCGGAAACCCCGCCCCGCGCATCGCGGAGGGCTACGCCGGGATGCTCAACGCCGTCGGCCTGCAGAATCCGGGCATTGACGCGGTGATTGCCGACGAGCTGCCGAAGCTTTCGGCGGTCTTCCACAAGCCCATCGTGGCGAACGTCTGCGGCTTTTCCGTGGACGAGTACGTCCGCGTGGCGCAGAAATTCGCCGCGTGCGCGCAGGTCGGCTGGCTGGAGGTGAACATCAGCTGCCCGAACGTGCACGGCGGCGGCATGGGCTTCGGCACATCGCCGGAGAGCGCCGCCGCGGTGACAAAAGCGGTCAAGGCGGCGGTGACGAAGCCCGTCATCGTAAAGCTCACGCCGAACGTCACGGACATCGCCGCCATCGCCCGCGCGTGCGAGGACGCGGGCGCGGACGGGCTGTCGCTCATCAACACGCTGCTCGCCATGCGCATCGACCCCGCAACGCGCCGCCCCGTGCTGCGAAATATCACAGGCGGGCTTTCCGGCAGCGCGGTGTTCCCCGTCGCGCTGCGGATGGTCTGGCAGGTATACGAGGCGGTGTCCATCCCCATCATCGGGATGGGCGGCGTGTCGAGCGCGGAGGACGCCATAGAAATGCTGCTCGCCGGGGCGACCGCCGTCGGCGTGGGCGCGGCCAATCTCCGCAACCCCTTCGCCGCGCGCGACATCATCGCCGCGCTGCCGGACGCCATGGCGCGGTACGGCATCCAAACTCTATCTGAACTCACAGGAGGCGCACACCATGGGTAACGACGTCATCATCGCCTGCGACTTCCCTGACCGGGAGCGCGTTTTGGGCTTTCTCGACCAATTCCGGGACGAGCGGCCGTATGTCAAGATCGGCATGGAGCTGTTTTATGCCGCGGGGCCGGACATCGTCCGCGAGATCAAGGCGCGCGGCCACAGCGTGTTTCTCGATCTCAAGCTGTGCGACATTCCGAACACCGTAAATCACGCGATGCGCGTATTGCGCGACCTCGGCGCGGACATGATAAACCTGCACGCCTTCGGCACGCAGAAGATGATGGCCGCCGCCGTGGACGGGCTCACCCGCCCGGACGGGACGCGCCCGCTGCTCATCGCCGTGACGCAGCTCACCTCCACGGACGAGACGCGCATGCGCACCGAGCTGCTGATCGACCGCCCGCTGGAGGAGGTCGTGCTCCACTACGCGGCAAACGCGCGCGACGCGGGGCTGGACGGCGTGGTCTGCTCGCCGCTGGAGGCGGGCAAGGTGCACGCGCACTGCGGCGCGGACTTTCTCACCGTGACGCCCGGCGTGCGCTTCTCGTCCGCCGACGCGGGCGATCAGGTGCGCATCACGACGCCCGCCGGCGCGCGCGCGCTCGGCTCGGACTACATCGTCGTCGGCCGCCCGATCACGGGCGCGGACGACCCCGTTGCGGCCTACCGCCGCTGCGTTTCTGAATTTGTGGGAGGGGAATCAAAATGAAAAACGAAATTGCAAGAGAGCTGCTGAAGATCGGCGCGGTGTTCCTGCGCCCCGAAGCACCCTTCACGTGGGCCAGCGGCATCAAAAGCCCCGTCTACTGCGACAACCGGCTCATCCTCACCGCGCCGGACGCGCGCAGCATCGTCGAGGCCGCGCTGGCCGGAACCATCCGCCGCGAGTTCCCGGACGCGGAGGTGCTCATGGGCACCGCCACCGCCGGGATCGCCCACGCCGCCATCGCCGGGCACCTGCTCGGCCTGCCGATGGGCTATGTCCGCTCCGGCGCGAAGGATCACGGCCGCCAGAACCAGATCGAGGGGCGGCTGGCAAAGGGGGAAAAGGCCGTCGTGGTCGAAGACCTGATCTCCACCGGCGGCAGCGTCCTCGCCGCCGTAGAGGCGCTGCGCGAGGCGGGCGCCGAGGTGCTGGGCGTGGTGAGTATCTTCACCTACAATATGAAAAAGGGCAAGGAACGCCTTGCTGAGGCGGGCGTGCGCGCCGTGAGTCTCACGGATTTCGACGCCGTCGCCGAGGTCGCGGCGGCGGAGGGCTACATTGCCCCGGCGGACGTGCAGCGTCTGCTCGCCTTCCGCGACGACCCCGCGGATGAGCGCTGGATGGAGGGCGTCGTATGCGCAATCTGATCGACATCCGCGACCTCACGCAGGCGGAGATCACCGAGCTGCTCGATCTCGCCGACGCCATCATTGCCGACCCCGCCGCCTACCGCGAGGCGTGCCGGTACAAAAAGCTCGCCACGCTCTTTTTCGAGCCGAGCACGCGCACGAGATTGTCGTTTGAAGCCGCCATGTACGAGCTGGGCGGACAGGTGCTGGGCTTTTCCGAGGCGGCCAGCTCCTCCGCATCCAAGGGCGAGAGCGTGGCCGACACGATCCGCGTCGTCGGCTGCTATGCGGACATCATCGCCATGCGCCACCCGAAGGAGGGCGCGCCGCTGGTCGCCGCGCTGCATTCGGACGTGCCGATCATCAACGCGGGCGACGGCGGGCACAACCACCCGACCCAGACGCTCACCGACCTGATGACCATCCGGCGCGAGCTGGGGCGGCTCGGTCACTTCACGATCGGCCTGTGCGGCGACCTGAAGTTCGGCCGCACGGTGCACTCGCTCATCGCGGCACTCTCCCGCTGCGAGGACGTGAACTTCGTGCTCATCTCCCCGGAGGAGCTGAAGCTGCCGAGCTATATCAAGCGCGACATTCTGCTCGATCAGGGCCTGCCCTACCGGCAGACGACCGATCTGGAGGCCGTGATGCCGGAGCTGGACGTGCTGTATATGACCCGCGTGCAGCGCGAGCGGTTTTTCAATGAGGAGGACTACCTCCGCCTGAAGGACAGCTATATCCTCACGCCGGAAAAGCTCGCCGGTGCGAAGCAGGAGCTTGCCATTCTGCACCCGCTGCCGCGCGTGAACGAGATCTCCACCGAGATCGACGCCGACCCGCGCGCGTGCTACTTCCGGCAGGCGCGCAACGGAAAGTTCGTGCGCATGGCGCTGATTTTGAAGCTGCTGGAGCTTGCGTGACGCTGGGAGGAACACGACTATGAAAATCGACTCAATCACCGACGGCATCGTCATCGACCACATCCGCGCGGGCGGCGCGATGGAGCTGTACCGCCTGCTGGGGCTGGACGCGCTCGACTGCCCGGTGGCCATCATCAAAAACGCGCCCAGCCAGAAGCTGGGGAAGAAGGACATCATCAAGATCGACTCCGACATGGAGATCTGTCTCGATGTGCTCGGCTTCGTCGATCCGGACGCGACGATCAACATCATCCGCGGCGGCGTGCTCGTCGAGAAAAAGCACGCCGGGCTGCCGGAGCGCATCACGAGCGTATTGCGCTGCCGCAATCCCCGCTGCATCACGAGCGCCGAACCCGACCTGCCGCAAATTTTCAAGCTCTCGAACCGCGAGACGAAGACCTACCGCTGCATCTACTGCGAGGCGAAGGCAGAGCGCTGAAAGGCTTCCCCCTTTGGGGGAAGCCTTGGAAACTGTCAAAAAAGCAAAGCTTTTTTGACAGAGGGGATTGCGGCCTGACTGCAGCGCACTCGCTGTCCGCCTTTGGCGGACAGCTCGCACGTTTGCAGGCCGAGAAGTATTTTCTCCGCCGCACATGTCGTCAAAACGGGCGCATTCCGTTACGCTTCCGCCGTTGGCGGAAGCTTCACATCCATTTCCCCGTTTTTCCTCATCAAATCCGAAACATGGTTTCGGATTTGAAAGGAAGAAGGCGGGAACGGATATGAAATTTTCTCTTTTGAGAAAATGGAATGGAGTGAGCGTCTTCTGACGCTGCCGCCCCGGCGGCGAAACTCTACGAGGTTTTTGACAAGCTGGAACCGCACCGTGCCATACGGCACGGTGCGGTTTCCATTTCGGTTCACTTTTCCATCCACTCCGTCAGCTTCCCCCACAGCTCCAGCAGGCGGAAGCGTAGCACGTAGCCGTCGCCGTCCTCGGTGATGAGCTTCACATCGTCGTCGGAGAGCGTTTCGACCGCGCGGCCGGACAGGCTCGACTCCACGCACAGCGGCGGGAAAATGACGCACCACCAGTTGTGCCCCTCCCCTGCGCCGAGCGTGACGCGCAGCGACGTATACACGCCCGCCGGAAGCGAAAAGGTCTCATACTCCCGCGTGGGGTATCGCTCCGGCCCGAGCGTGACGGTCACAGCGTCGGGCGTAGCGGTGCGGGCGGCCTGCGCAACGCCGTCAAGGTTTGCCGCGATGATCTCCTGCGCCGCATCGACGTCCGTCACATCCGCAAGCTTCGGTTCGAGGTACGCCAGCACCGCATCGCGCACCTGCAGCTTCACCGCCTGCGCCGCGTCCGCGTCGGACGCCGCGATCACGTGCAGGCGAACAAGCTTGCCCGCCAGCACCTGCTGCCGCCCCTGCGCCCACGTGCCGCACAGCAGCGTGAAGCACAGCGCCAGCAGCAGCGCCAGCTCCCAGGGTCTCAGTTTCCGTTCCGCTTCCATGTAGGACACTCCTTTGCTATGTAACAAAAAATCCGCCGGCACAGATAGTGTCGGCGGATTTGCCTGCTTTTAAACAATTTTATTTTTTTACACCTCAAGCCGGTCGATCGTCTCGGTGCAGAAGCACTCGCGGTAGTTTTTGTGCAGCGCGCGCCACGCGTTCTCGGCGCTGGCGCGGTTCGGGAACAGTCCGAATACCGCGGAGCCTGTGCCGCTCATGACGGCGCCGAGCGCGCCGTAGTCGAGCAGGGTGCTCTTGATGGCGTTGATCTCCCCGGCGCGGCGGTCAAGCACGTCCTCAAAGACGTTGTACATCCGCCGGGCGAGCCGCTGCCGGTCGCCGCACTCCAGTGCAGCGAGGATGCCGTCCGTATCCGGGTGGCAGCGGGAGGTGCGGCTGTCCACGCGGGAAAACAGCTCCGGCGTGGAGATCGGGAAATCCGGCTTGCAGATGACCACGTCCATGCGCGCCATGGGCGTCAGCGGCGTGAGGATCTCCCCCCGTCCCTCGGCCAGCATCGTGCCGCCCGCCACGCAATAGGGCACGTCAGACCCCAGCTGCGCGCCGAGCTGCTCCAGCTCCGCGCAGGACAGCCCCGCGTGCAGGTGCGCGTTGAGCGCGCGCAGCACCGCCGCCGCGTCGGACGAGCCGCCGCCCAGTCCCGCGCACACGGGAATGCGCTTGCGCAGGCGCACAAACGCACCGAGGTTGGCGTGTCCCGTCTCGGCGAGAAACAGCTTCGCCGCGCGCACGGCAATGTTGTGCTCGTCGCACGGGAGGAAGCGCCGGTCCGACTGCGCGGAAAATGCGCCCGAATGGTTCAGGATGATGTGCACATCGTCGTGCAGCGCCACGCTCTGCATCACCATGCGCAGATCATGAAACCCGTCGCGCCGCCGCGCGAGCACGTCCAGCGAGAGATTCAGTTTTGCATACGCCTTCGTGCGAATTGTATCCATAATTCCTCCACGTCAGCGGTTGCCAATCGACATTTTCTCAAACAGCATGTCCATCAGTGCCACGCCGTCGTCCACGCTCGGCCCCTTGCGGCCGTTCTCCTCCGTGTACGGCAGGCCGGAGCCTTCACACACGCGGCTGTCATAAATCACGAACGGCACCGGGTCCGCGCCGTGCGCGCCGTTTTTCATATAGGTCATGTGGTCGCTCAGCAGCAGGATGCGGAAATCCTCGCCGGCGGCGCGCAGCGCATCCGTCACCGGCTGCACCACGGAATCCGACAGGCGCTCGATGGAGTAGATCTTATGCTCCAGATCGTGGTTGTGCGTCGCCTCGTCCGGCCCCTCCAGATGCAGCGCCACAAAGTCGTGCGTTTTCAGCACGTCGAGCGCGGCGGCCACCTTCGCGGCGTAATCCGTGTCCCACTCGCCGGTGGCGGTGGGCACCGTGACCGGCTCCAGTCCCGAAAGCACGCCGATGCCATGGCACAGCGGCACAGCGGACACCACGCCGCCGTCCGCGCCGTAGCGCGCCTTGAAATCCGGCAGAGACGCCGCCGTCCCCTCCGCCCAGAACCAGATGCCGTTCGCGGGCAGCAGGCCCGCCGCGCGGCGCGCCTCGTTGATCGGGTGGTGGTCGAGAATCTCATGCGCGCGGCGCATCAGGTTTTCCAGCACCGCGGCATTGTCGCACCCGCCCGGCAGCAGCGGCCCGACCTGCTCGTTCAGATGATCGTGCGGCGGCGCGAGCCGGATGCCCTTCAGATCCGCGTGCTTCTGCACGGCGAGATGCCGGAACGACGAGCCCTTGTGCACGCACATCCCGGCGGCCTCCGCCAGCGGGCGGAAATCCGGGTGGGCAAACAGCATCGTAATCAGCTCGTCCGACACCTTGCCCTCAATGGAGCCGGCGCTGTGCGAGAGGATACGCTTTTCCTCCAGCGGCATGTCCCCGTCCTCATACGTCACCATGTTGCAGCGGTAGCAGGCGTCGCCAGGCTCAAGCACGATGCCGGAGGCCGCAGCCTCCAGCGGCGCGCGGCCAAAGAAGTATTTGCGCGGCGAGCAGCCGAAGATCGACATGATGGCCGTGTCGCTGCCGGGGGCGTACCCGTCCGGCACGTTTTTCACGCTGCCGAGCACGCCGTGCGCGGCAAGCGCGTCGATCGCAGCCTTGTTGGAAACCTCCAGCGGCGTCTTTCCGCCAAGCGCCTCCACGGGGTGGTCGGCCATACCGTCGCCGATGATGAGCAGATATTTCATAAACCAGAGCCTCTCTTTCATCTGTATACATTTTCTGTAGTATATACGATTTCCCGCCGTTTGTGAAGCACTTTCCGCGCCGGTGTGCGCCGGCAAAGGCAAATGTTCCGCAGCTTTGGTCGATTTGCTGTTTTTTCGCGTTGCAGTATTGAAAGTTTTGACAAAGTATTTCAAAACATGATATAGTATTCCCGTTAAGTTTTTGCTAAGATCCCGCGCTGCCGTCAGCGCGGCACGGAGGTGACAAAATTGGGTGCAGGATCGTATGTGCTCGGCGGTCTGGCCGGTCTTGTGTTCGGGCTTGCCGTGGCATGGTGCAACATGCTGCTGACAAAGCGCAGCATGCAAAAGCAGGAGGCTTCGGCGATCATGGGCGTGAACGTCCTGCGGCAGGTGATCAACATCGCCGCGCTGGCGCTGGTATTTCTGCTGCGCAATGTCATTCCGCTGCCGGTCTACGGCACGCTCATCGGCACCGCGCTCGGCCTGTCCGCCGGCAACGTGCTGTTTGTCTGGCTCCTGACCAAAAAGATGGAGCAAAAATGATCCCGGAGGGTGAGGAAATTGGAGCATTCATCAAACGTACTGTTCAGCATCGGTCCGCTGGAAGTCACAAAAGTGGTCGTCACGATGTGGGTCATCATCGCGGTGCTGGCGCTGGTCTCCTTTTTGGCGACGCGGAAGCTCAGGGATGTGCCCGGCCCGCTGCAAAATGCGGCGGAAATGGCCATTGAAAGCCTGCAGAACTTCTTCGCCGAAAACATGGGAAAGGAGAACGCCCGCCGTTATTTCCCCATTATGGCGACGTTCTTTATTTTTATTGTGATCTCGAACTATTCCGGCCTATTGCCCGGCGCGGGCTATGTGTTCGCCGTGCCGACGGCGTGCCTGTCGGTCACAGCGGGTCTTGCTGCTGTGGCGTTTTTCGCCACGCACACCGTGGGCATTCAGAGGCAGGGCGTCGGCGGATATCTGAAATCGTTTCTCAAGCCATTTATCCTGATGCTGCCGCTCACGCTCATTGAGCAGATCGTGCGCCCGTTCTCGCTCGCGCTGCGACTGTACGGCAACCTCTACGGCGAGGAAATGGTCACCGAGCAGCTTGGTGAACTGCTCCCGCTGGTGCTGCCGCTGCTCATGCAGGTGCTGAGTCTGCTGTTCTGCCTCATTCAGGCCATCGTCTTCACCATGCTGCTGTCCATCTACATTGGGGAAGCAATCGGCGAAGAATAAGGAAAACATGCAACCACTTTTTTGAGATAAAAAACAAATTGAACATATCTTAGGAGGAAACAACCATGTCTTCAGGAATCATCGCACTGGCGGCCGCACTGGCAGTCGCCCTGAGCACCATCGGCCCCGGCATCGGTCAGGGGCTCACTGCGGCCAAGGCTATGGACGCCATCGCCCGCCAGCCCGAAATGGCCGGCACCATCCGCAGCAGCATGATCATCGCCATGGCGCTGATGGAAGCGCTGACCATCTACGGCCTTCTGATCGCGTTCATGCTCATCGGTAAAATCTGACCGGGCTGAGAAAGGAAGGCACACGTTTTGAGCATCAATCTGTCAGAACTGATCTGGACTGTGATCTGCTTTTTCGTGCTGCTGTTTGTGCTGAAGGCGCTGCTGTTCAACCCGCTGATCAAATTCATGGACGAGCGCAAGGCGCGGATCGACCAGGGTCTGGCCGAGAGCCGTCAGGCGCAGCAGGCCAAAGCGGAAAGCGACGCCATGCTGAGCGACGCGCTCCGGCAGCACACCGCCGAGGCCAGCCGCATTCTGGCCGAGGCCAAGGACGCCGATGAGCGTGCGCGCGCCGAGGCGCTGGTCTGCGCGCATCAGGACGCCGCGCAGGCGATGCAGGCAGCACGCAAAAGCATCCGCACCGAACAGGCTGCGGCAGAGGCTGCGATCGAAAGCCGCATGCCGGAGCTGGTCGCCGTGCTGGCCGGCTCGCTACTGGGCGACGTGCCCGGGCAGGACGAGATCATCCGCCGGTGCGTCACAGCCGCAGGAGAATCTTAACCATATGATCACAGACAATTTTAGAAAAAGAAGGAGGGTGAGGCAGCCATGAAACTGGTATACGGCATCATCAACTTCCTCATCCTGGCCGTGGCGCTGTATTTCATCGGCCGCAAACTGGTCGTGCGCAAGTTCCGCGAGCGCAAGGAGCGCATCGCGCAGGAGCTGGAGCGCGCGCAGCAGGCGCATGAGGACGCCGAACGCGCCGCTGCGGAGATCGCCGAGGCTCAGGCGGACGCCGCCGCGCAATCGGAAGCACTGCTCGACGGCGCGCGCCAGCAGGCGCGCAGCGGCAGCGAAGCCGCTGCCGCGCACCGGCAGGCGGAGGCGGACATGGTTCTGTACAACGCCGGGCAATCGGAGCAGTATCTGCGTGAGGAAATGTACGACGGCGTGCGCGCCAGCGCCATCCGCAAGGCGGCAGAGCTGACCCGCGGCGTGGTGGCGCAGCCCGAATTCGCTCACGCGCGCCAAACGCTGACCGAGCAGTTTCTCCAGCAGGTCGGCGATCTGCTGGCCGCCACACCGAGCGACGCGCTGAAAATTCAGTCCGCGCAGGCGCTCGACATCACCGTCACCACCGCCGAAGCGCTCAGCGATGCGGAGCAGCAGGCGCTGTGCGCGATCCTGCACGAAAAGCTCCTGCCCGCAGGCGGAGACGATACCGCCATCCGCAACGTGGCGTTCGCCGTGGACGCAAGCGTGCTCGGCGGCGTGCGCCTGCGCGTGGGCGACACGGTGTATGACGATACGCTCTCGCACCAGCTGGACCGGCTGACGCAGGACGCCGCCAACGGCGTATCCGTCCACGCGGTCGGTACGGATGAGATCGCCGACGCCGTGAAGGAGACCTTCCGCACCGCCAGCGGCGGCATCGACGTGTTCCAGACCGGCGAGGTCGTGCGCGTGTCGGACGGCATCTGCCGCGTGTCGGGTCTGTCCGACGTGATGGCCGGCGAGCTGCTGGTATTTCAGGACGGGCTGCGCGGCATGGTCATGGATCTGGAGCCTGGCAATGTCGGCGTCGTGCTGCTCGGCTCATTCTCGCACGTGCAGGAGGGCGAGAACGTGCGCCGCACCGGCCGCATCATGGAGGTGCCTGTCGGCGAGTGCATGATCGGCCGCGTCGTCAACGCGCTCGGCCACCCGATTGACGGAAAGGGCTCCATCTGCGCCGAACACTTCCGCGCAATCGAAAGCCCCGCGCCCAGCGTTCTGGCGCGCAAGCCCGTCTCCGTCCCGCTGCAGACCGGCATCAAGGCGATTGACGCGCTCGTGCCCATCGGCCGCGGCCAGCGCGAGCTGATTATCGGCGACCGGCAGACCGGCAAAACTGCCCTTGCGATCGACGCCATTTTGAATCAGAAGGGCAAGGACGTGCTGTGCATCTACGTCGCCATCGGCCAGAAGGAATCGACCGTGGCCAGCGTCGTGGCACGCCTGCGCGAGTTCGGCGCGATGGAGTACACCACCGTCGTCTGCGCGGACGCCGCCGAGCCTGCGCCCATGCTGTACATCGCCCCGTACGCGGGCGCCGCGATGGGCGAATATTTCATGTATCGGGGCAAGGATGTGCTCATCGTGTACGACGACCTGTCCAAGCAGGCCGTGGCGTACCGTGAGATTTCCCTGCTGCTCCAGCGTCCGCCCGGACGCGAGGCATATCCCGGCGACGTGTTTTATCTGCACTCCCGCCTGCTGGAGCGCGCCGCGCGCCTGAACGAAGAAAACGGCGGCGGCAGCATGACCGCCCTGCCCATCATTGAAACACAGGCGGGCGACATTTCCGCTTACATCCCGACGAACGTCATCTCCATCACCGACGGGCAGATCTTCCTCGAAACCGACCTCTTCCACGCCGGCGTGCGCCCGGCCATCAACGTGGGTCTTTCCGTGTCCCGCGTCGGCGGCGCGGCGCAGATCGGCGCGATGAAGCAGGTTGCAGGCCGTCTGCGCATGGATCTGGCGCAGTACCGCGAGCTGGCTGCGTTTTCGCAGTTCGGCTCCGATCTCGACAAGAGCACGCGCCAGGCGCTGCTGCGCGGCGCGCATATGACGGAGCTGCTCAAGCAGGGGCAGTACGCCCCGATGGACGCGGCCGATCAGGTCATCGCCATCTTCGCCGCCGGCGAGGGCTATGCCGACGATGTGGAGCTGCAGGATATGGCGCGCTTTGAAGCAGAGCTGCTCGCATCCGTCAACCGCGCGCTTCCCGCGCTGCATGACGCGATCATGACCGGCAAAAAGCTCTCAGCCGAACAGCTGAGCGAGCTGCGCGGCGCCATCGAAGTTTTTAAGAAAACATTTTAATTTCAACCGCACCTGCCGATGGTTTCCTCAAAAAAAGAAAGGAGATGAGTCGATATGGCCAACATGCGCGCGATCCGCACGCGGATCAAGAGCGTGCAGAGCACCCAGCAGATCACCAAGGCGATGAAAATGGTCGCCGTGTCAAAGCTGCGCCGGACGCAATCCGGCATGGCGGCTATACGGCTCTTCGCGGAAAAGAGTCAGGAAATTCTCGACACGCTGCTGGCCGGTGACGTGCAGTACGACAACCCCTTCCTCACGCCGCGCGCGGAGGTCCGGCGCGTGTGCTATGTGCTGTTCGTCGGCAACCGCGGCCTCTGCGGGGTATACAACACCGCCGTGCTGCGGGATCTGGAGGAGCGCCTGCAGCAGGATGTCCGTACCTGCAGCGTGGTCATTTGCGGCCGCTGGGGCAGCGAGGTGTTCGCGCACAGCACGCTCCCCATCGTGCACACCTTCTCTGATATGAGCGACACGCCCACGATGGAGCAGGCACTGGAGCTGTCCGAGTATCTCAAGCGCATGTACCTTTCGGGCGAGGCGGACGAAATTCATCTGGTCTACCAGCACTACCGCTCCGTGCTCCAGCAGACGCCCACGGCGCTGCAGCTTCTGCCCGCCGCGCCGGAGACAAAAAACGAGGCCGCGAACGACTATCTCTTTGAGCCGGATCAGGCCTCGATTCTCGAAAACGTGATGCAGCTCTATCTCAACAACACGGTGTATGCCGTCATGCTGGAGGCCAGAACCGGCGAGCACGCCGCGCGCATGACCGCCATGAACACCGCGACGGACGCCACCGCCGAGCTGATCGACGAGCTGCGGCTGAAGCTCAACCGCGCCCGCCAGAACGCCATCACAACCGAAATTTCCGAGATCGTCGGCGGCGCATCGGCACTGAAAAAACGCGAATAACCGCTTCGTCCGGCAAACCGCTTTGCTGGGTTGCAAAACGAGACTCCAAAATGAGGATTCCCATGGAACAAGGCATCGTCACAAGGGTCATCGGCCCGGTCGTTGACGTTCAATTTCCCTCCGGCAGACTGCCGGACATTTACAACGCGATCGAGATTCCGCTCGAAGGGCGCAAGGTCGTCATCGAGACTGTTCAGCAGCTGGGCGACAACAGCGTGCGCTGCGTCGCGCTGTTCTCGACCGACGGCATCTCGCGCGGCTGCCGCGCGTTCGACACCGGCCACCCCGTCACCGTCCCCGTGGGCGAAGCGACGCTTGGCCGCATGTTCAACGTGACCGGCGATCCGATCGACGGCAAGGGCCCCGTGGAGACGGCGGAGCGTATGCCCATCCACCGCGACGCGCCCGCCTTTACCGAGGTCACGCCCGCGACGGAGATTCTCGAAACCGGGATCAAGGTCGTCGATCTGCTCGCGCCCTATGCCAAGGGCGGCAAAATCGGCCTGTTTGGCGGCGCGGGCGTCGGCAAAACCGTGCTCATCATGGAGCTGATCCGCAACATCGCCTATGAGCACGGCGGTTACTCCGTCTTCGCCGGCGTGGGCGAGCGCTCGCGCGAGGGCAACGACCTCTGGAACGAGATGAACGAATCCGGCGTCATCAACAAAACCGCGCTGGTTTTCGGCCAGATGAACGAGCCGCCCGGCGCGCGTCTGCGCGTGCCGCTGTCGGGGCTGACCATTGCGGAAAACTTCCGCGACGTCAGCGGGCAGGACGTGCTGCTGTTTATCGACAACATCTTTCGCTTCACGCAGGCCGGCAGCGAGGTTTCCGCGCTGCTGGGCCGTATGCCCTCCGCCGTCGGCTATCAGCCGACGCTGGCCACCGAGATGGGCGCGCTGCAGGAGCGCATCACCTCCACGCGCAGCGGCTCCGTCACGTCCGTGCAGGCCATCTACGTGCCCGCGGACGACCTGACCGACCCGGCCCCGGCCACCGCCTTCGCGCATCTGGACGCGACCACCGTACTCGACCGCAGCATCTCGGAGCTGGGCATCTACCCCGCCGTGGATCCGCTGGCCTCCACCTCCCGCATTCTGGAGCCGCACATCCTCGGCAAGGAGCATTACGAGACCGCCCGCGCCGTGCAGCGCGTGCTGCAGAAGTACAAGGAGCTGCAGGACATCATCGCCGTCCTCGGCATGGACGAGCTGAGCATGGAGGACAAGGCCACCGTCAACCGTGCGCGGCGCATCCAGCGCTTTTTGTCCCAGCCGTTCCACGTGGCGGAAAACTTCACCGGCACGCCCGGCAAATACGTCCCGCTCGACGAGACGATCAAGGGTTTTCAGGCCATTCTCGGCGGCGAGTGCGACGATCTGCCGGAGCAGGCGTTCATGCTCTGCGGCACGATCGACGAAGTGCTGCAAAAGCGGGATCAGGTGTGACGTATGGAAGACCGAATCCATCTTCAGATCGTGACCGCCGGCGGCACGAAGTATGAAAATGATGTCCACACGGTAGCCCTGCCCCTCTCCGGCGGCGAGTGCGGGATTCTGGCCGACCACGCCCCGCTCATGGGCGCGGTGACGGACGGCGTCGTCCGCTGTGCGTTCGGTGAGGACGGGCACGCGTATATCGCCGTCGGCATCGGCGTGGCCAACGTCGTGCACAACGAGGTGACGCTGCTGGTGCGCGCCGCCGAGCCGGCGGAGGAGATCGACCTTGCCCGCGCGGAAGCGTCCGGGCAGCGCGCCCGCGAGCGTCTTGCGCAAAAGGCCGCCGATCTCGACGCCGCGCGCGCTGAGGCCAGTCTTCGCCGCGCTCTCGCACGGCAGAAGGCCGTGCAGTTGGCGTCAAAACCATAACATCGGCCCACAAGCCGCCCCGTATGAATCGTGCGGGGCGGCTTTGTACTGTGGCGCAGCGGCAAGCGCCGGTCGCCATTGTGATTATGTAACCCGAAAGCTCAAAACAGTTCTCATATCAGAGGCTAAGATTTCGGTGTTATGGAAACCGTTTTCAACAATTCAAACAGATTTTCCAACAAAAATAATTGCCGCACACTTAGATTATGTTAATCAATCAGAGCAAAGCTTGCTATTAATTATGTAAACTAACAGGCGTACAAAAAGGGAGTCCCATATGGGACTCCCTTTTTTACATCAGCTTGTCGATCTCGCTCTCGCCGTAGACGGCGATGCCGTTTTCCAGCAGAAGCTGCGCCGTGACGCCGTCGCCGGGCGTGCGCGTGCCGGTGAACGTGCCGTCATAAATTTCGCCCCGGCCACAGGACGGGCTGCGCTCCTTGAGCACCGCCGCCGTGCAGCCGAATCTCCGCGCCAGCCGCAGCGCCTCCTGCGCGCCGCGCGCGTATTCCGCCGTCACATCCCGGCCGGAGCGCATCACCACGCGCTCACCCTGCCGCTCGGACGGCTCGCGCGGCGTCGTCAGCCCGCCGAGCTGCTCCGGACACACCGGAACGACCGTATGCCGTTCCAGCAGCCGCTGCAGAACGTCGTCCGGCAGCGCCTTCCGCTCGCCGTTGTACCGGCAGTTCACGCCAAGCAGGCACGCACTCATGAGAAGTTTCATTTGCGTTTCCCCCTGCTGCTCAAAAAGCCGAAGATGACGCCAACCACGCCGCCGGCGATGTGCGTAAGCTGCTGCAGCCCCGCCTCGCCCGTGACGGCCTGCACGATCTCGCCGCCCAGATACAGCGCCAGCACGAGAATGAGCGTGAGCGGAATGGTACCGCCGCGCACACCCGCGAACGACGCGAGCACGATCAGCATGAACACCACGCCGGACGCGCCCATGAGCGCTGCATTCGGGAAGAAGAACCACAGCACCAGCCCCGTCGCAAGCGCCGTGACGGCGATGGCGAGCAGCAGCCGCTTACTGCCGAAGCGCTCCTCTGCCATCGGCCCGACGGCGAGCATGATGACGATGTTCGTGCAGCACGCGGCAAAATCGGGGTTTCCGAGCACGTGCAGGAGAAAGCGCGGGTAAGTGAGCAGGTCGGTCAGCGGCGAGCGGTAGACACAAAACAGGTTCTGCGTCGTCCAGCCGCCGGTAAGCCTGCCGAGCGCGAGCGCAAGCAGGCTCAGTAGCGCAAAGGTCAAAATGACCGGGGAATTGTATAAAATTGTGATTGAACGTTTTTTCATAGATCCTCTTGCATCGAAAATTGTGAAAACAGTCCTCTGAAATCATCGGGAACCGGCGCTGTGAACCGCAGCCGCGCCCCCGTGACGGGGTGCGTGAACGCAAGCGCATGGGAATGCAGCGCGGGGCGCGCAATGTCTGCCGATTCCGTGCCATAGAGCCAGTCGCCCACGAGCGGGTGCGAGATTGCGGCGAAGTGCACGCGAATCTGGTGCGTCCGCCCCGTGCGCGGCACAACGCGCAGCAGGGTGCGGCCATGCGCGACCGCGAGCGTGCAATATTCCGTCGCCGCCGCAGCGCCGTCCGCGCGCACGACGCGGCGGATGCCGCCGGGCGTTTCCCGCGCAATGGGCAGGTCGATCACGCCGTCCGGCGGCGTGACAGCACCCTCGGCAGCAGCCAGATATGTCCGCTGAAACGCCGCCGTGTGCAGCGCGCAGCGCAGCCGGTCATGCACATACCCGCTTTTGGCCACGGCCATCACGCCCGAGGTGCCCCGGTCGAGCCGGTTCACGGGGTGAAACACCGCGTCCGCGCCCAGGTGGTACGCCAGCGCATTCGCCACCGTCGGCTCGCCGTGGTCGCTCCGGCCATGCACGGCCATGCCGGCGGGCTTATCCAGCACCAGAAGATCGTCGTCCTCAAACAGGACGTGCAGCGGCACGGCCACCGGCTCGAACCGGAAGCCCTGCCGCGTATCGCCCACCTGCACAGCGAGCGTGTCCCCCGCCTGCACGCGGTCGATGGTGCGGATGGGGCTGCCGTTGCACAAGATGCCGTACGGCCGCTGCCGCAGACGCGCCAGCATCCCGTCTGAGATGCCAAGATTTCGCCGCAGCAGGCTTTTCACGGTGCGCCCCGCCTGCTCCGGCGAGACGGTGAGCGTCAGCGTCCGGGGCGTCACAGCGCGGCGAGCGCGTCGTCGTAGTATTTCCTGGTGCGGCTATCGAAGCAGACCATGCGCACGCGCTCGATCTCCGGGTGTTCGTCGAGATACGCCGCAATGGTGCGGATGGCGATGGGCGCGGCCTGGTCGAGCGGGAAGCCGTAGATGCCGGTGCTGATGGACGGGAAGTCCACCGTCTTGCAGCCGTTTTCGCTGGCGCGCTTCAGGCAGTTGCGGTAGCAGCTCGCGAGCAGCTCCGGCTCGTTGCGCTTGCCGCCGCTCCAGCGCGGGCCGGGCGTATGGATGACGTGCCTGGCCGGCAGGCGGTAGCCCCTGGTGATCTTGGCCTCGCCCGTGGGGCAGCCGTTCAGCGTGCGGCACTCCTCAAGCAGCTCGCGGCCGGCGGCCATGTGGATCGCGCCGTCCACGCCGCCGCCGCCCAGCAGCGAGCAGTTCGCAGCGTTGACGATGGCGTCCACCTCAGACTTCGTGATGTCGCCCTGAATGACTTCGATGCGGTCTTTCATGATTGTTTCCTCCTCTAGTCGGCAGGACGCATGCCTTTGGCTGCGTCCTGCTTCTGTATGGTTTTATTTCAGGCCTCCAGCGTGACCTCGATCGCTCCCTCCGGGGCGGTCAGCCTCACAGACGCTGCGCGTGCGCGGCGCTCGACGACCTTGGCCGCGATCGCGTCCTCGACCTCCTTCTGGATCAGGCGGCGGAGGTTGCGCGCGCCATACGTCTCGCTGAAGCTCTTTTTCACGAGATAATCCACCACGGCATCGTCCCACGCGAGCGCCATGCCGCGCTCGGCCATCGTGTCGCGCAGCTCTGTGAGCATCAGCCCCGCGATGGCACGGAAGTTCTCCTCGGTCAGACGGTTGAAATACACGATCTCGTCCACACGGTTGATGAATTCCGGGCGCAAAAACTCATTGAGCGCCTTCATGACGCGCTCGCGCGTCTGGTCGTTTACGGTCATGCCGAAGCCCAGCGCGCCGGTCTTCGAATTGCTGCCCGCGTTCGTGGTCATGATGATGACGGCGTTTTCAAAATTCACGGTGCGCCCCTGCGCATCGGTGATGCGGCCGTCGTCGAGAATTTGCAGCAGGATGTTCAGCACGTCCGGGTGCGCCTTTTCGATCTCGTCGAAGAGCACGACGGAGTACGGCTTGCGGCGGATCTTTTCCGTGAGCTGTCCGGCCTCGTCATACCCCACGTAGCCCGGAGGCGAGCCGATCAGCCGCGAAACGGAGAATTTTTCCATGAACTCCGACATATCCAGCCGGATGAGCGACTCCGGCGAGTCGAAGAGGTCGGCCGCGAGCCGCTTGACCAGCTCCGTCTTGCCGACGCCGGTGCCGCCGACGAAGATGAAGCTCACGGGCTTGCGCTTGGCCTGCAGGCCGACGCGGCTGCGCCGGATGGCGGCGCACACGGCGTCCACCGCCTCGTCCTGCCCGACGACGTGCGCTTTGAGCCGGTCGTTCAGCTTTGCCAGACGCTCAAACTCATCCTCACGGATGCTGGAGGCGGGGATCTTCGTCCACATCTCGATGATGCGCGCGAGATTCTCCGCCGTCAGCTCCGGGCGGCCCTTCGCCTTGAGCTGCGTCAGCTCGTCATGGAGCTGCAGGCTGCGGCTGCGCAGCTCTGCCATGCGCTCGTAATGCTCGTTCTCCGCGTCCTGCAGCAAAAGCTCGCGCTCGCGGTCATAGTCCGCAAGCTCTTTTTCAATCTCCTCGCGGCGCGCCAGATCCGGATTTTTCAGGTTCACGTCCGAGCACGCCTCGTCGATCAGGTCGATGGCCTTGTCGGGCAGGAAGCGGTCGGTGATATACCGCTCGCTGAGCAGCACGGCCTGACGGCACATCTCATCCGTGATCGTCACGTCGTGAAAGTCCTCATAATAATGGCGGATGCCCTTGAGGATCTCCACGCTGTCGTCGAGCGACGGCTCCGTGACCGTCACGGGCTGGAAGCGGCGCTCGAGCGCGGAGTCCTTTTCAATGTGCTTGCGGTACTCGGTGAACGTCGTTGCGCCGATGACCTGAATCTCGCCGCGCGAGAGGGCGGGCTTGAGGATGTTGGCGGCGTTCATGCTGCCCTCGGCGTCGCCAGCACCGACGATGTTGTGCACCTCGTCGATGACGAGGATGACGTTGCCGACCTTGCGGATATCGTCGATGAGTCCCTTCATGCGGCTCTCAAACTGGCCGCGAAACTGCGTGCCGGCCACAAGCGCCGTCAGGTCGAGGAGGTAAACCTCCTTGTCGCGCAGCTTATAGGGCACGTCGCCCGCCGCGATGCGCTGCGCCAGTCCCTCGGCGATGGCCGTCTTGCCGACGCCCGGTTCGCCGATGAGGCAGGGGTTGTTCTTCTGCCGGCGGTTGAGGATCTGGATGACGCGCTCCAGCTCCCCGGCGCGGCCAATCATGCTGTCAAGCTTGCCGTCGCGGGCGCGCGCGGTGAGGTTGATGCAGTAGCTGTCCAGGAACTTGTGCTTGCGGGGCTGCTCCTTGCCGTCGCGGGCGGGGGGCGTCTCCTTCGGGGGGCGGGTCTCGCCGCTCTGGTCGTTCACGGGCTGCATGCTGCTGTTGCCGAACAGCCGGTTCAAAAACGGGAAGGTCGCGGTCTTGCCGTCGTCCTCCTCGTCGCCGTCCGCATCGCCGCCGGCGAGATCGGGCAGCTCCTCGGCGTTGCGGAACATCTCCATCATGTCGCCGGTGATGCTCTCCAGATCGTCGTCGCTGAGTCCCATTTTCTCGATCACGTCGTCCACGGGCTTGATGTGCAGCTCGCGCGCGCACTTGAGGCAAAGGCCCTCGTTGCGCGATTCGTTGTTTTCAATTCGGGTGATAAAGATGACCGCCATGTTTTTCTTACAGCGGGCACACAAAGTAGGCTGCATAGTTGTTCTCCTGTCAAATTCAATGCTGTTGGTTCACGATCTATTATATACGATTTCAAAGGCTCGATGATATCAGATTCCGACGCCGAGCGTAATAAAATCAATCCACAGGAATATTTTTGCCAGAAATGTATGGGAAAGCGTGTCGCGGCCGATCAGGATGCCGAGAAACTGCAGCGCCCAGCACAGCAGCACACAGTAGGTCACGCCGTTGATCGCGCCGACCACCACGCCGCCGACATCGTCCAGCCTCTCCTTTTCGGGGATCTTGAAGGTCAGGTTCGGCAGATTTCCGATGGCAAGCAGCAAAATCAAAATCAAAACGAAACCCAGAATGATGACGCCGACATAGGCAATCCGCTCGCAGAACACCTCCACGATGGCGCTGCTGAGGTCGGTTTTCTGCACCTCGGCGTATTCCTGCGCCTCCTGCGCCATCTGCCCGGCCGGCCCGTCATAGATGCCGACGGCGCGGAACGCCGCCGCGCAGAAATCGTCCGTCAGCTCCGGATTCTGCGCCAGTGCGTCGGCTGCGGACAGGCCCTCGTCGTTCAGGCCCAGCTCCGGCATGGCCACATCGTCGATCTGCCGCTCCACGTAACCCTCAGCGAACGGGCGCAGCACGGTGACCAGCTCGTTTGAGAACGCCGCCGACAGCAGGCACGCCAGATACAGCGACGCCACGATTGCGACCAGATTCGCCGTGCTGAGGATGAATCCGCGTTTGTAGCCGCCCCACGCGGCAAACAGGATCACCAGCACAAAAATCACACTTAAAATGATACTCATATTGTGTTTCTCTCTTTCTCTATTTGCAGCTGTGGGATACAGGGGGCATACCTGAATGCGAAACCGAGTGCAAGTCTGTTACCCCATTTCTTTCCCTCGTGGGAAAGAAACGCGGTAACACCGCAAAGAAAGCACGCCAAAGGGGGATGTGGAGTTTTCGCCACAAGGCGGAAACGCAACGGAACGCGCCGGCTTCGACGCCAGAACGGCTTTACAGCCCGTACACCTGCGCGGAATAGTCGTACACCAGCAGCACCTTGCCGCGCTGGAGCAGCAGCGCCCGGCGCACGCCGAGCAAATCCTCCTGCTCCTGCTTCAGCCGCTCCATCTGCTGATTGTAGAGCGTGAGCTTGCCGCCGCCGCACAAAAGCACCTGCTTGCCGCAGACGGAGACGCTTTCCACATCGCCGTCCGGCGCCGTCTCACCCAGCACCGCGCCGCCCGGCGAGACCGTCACGATCTTCGCCGCGCTGCCGGAGCGGTATTGCGAAAGGACGAGGGTGAAAAATCCATCCCCCTCCTTGGAGTAATCGTACAAATACATGCCGTCGTAGCGGTATTCGCCCGCCGGCTCGCCCTTGTCGTTCAAAAACGCCAGCCGCGTCTGAGACAGGGCGCAGACCCGGCCGCCGTCGATCCAGTACAGGTCCACAAGCAGCTCGCCCGCAGCGGTATAGCAGCCGCGTTCCTCCTCGCTGTCGAGCGCGAACAGGTGGATGGCCGAGCCGCCCTCCTCCGCGCACAGCACGGCGAGACGGTCGCCGCTGTCCGACAGCGCCGCGTTCATCACGTAGCCCTTGCCGGAGTACCACTCATACACGGCGTTCCGGTCTTGGTCATACACCGTCACCTGTCCCTTATACCCGGCGGCGTCGGTCACGACCGTGAGCCAGCCGCTGCCGTTCAGGGATGCGGACACGATGGAACCCGGCACCTCGACGTCCTCCGCATTGCCGTCAAAACCGGCCACACACAGCCGCGTACCGCCGATGTCATAGGCTGCGGCATAACCGCCGCCCACGGCCAAGCCCGGCTCCGTGAGGGAAAAGATTTCGTGCAGCGCGGTGCTGCCGTTCTCATCAAAGAGCTGCAGGCCGCTGCTGGAGGCGACGGCCAGCCGCCCCTCCGACGCGCGGAACACCTGCTTGGCGCTGCTGTCGAGCGTATACGGCTCCGGCTCCGCGCCCGCGCCGGCGGACGAGCGCCCGCCGCGCTGCAGCAGCAGAACCACGAACAGCAGCGCCGCGATCACCGCAACCGCAGCGATCACGAGCATCCGCAGCTTTGGATTTTTGGAGGGTGTTTTTTCTTCCATAAGATGATCTCCTGCGACAGAACGGATGAGGTGGTGTGGGATGCGATACGCAGATTGGTCTTTCCACCCCATTTCTTTCTCATGCGAGAAAGAAACCGGGTGGAGCCTGAAAGAAAGCGCACCAAAGGGGGATGTGGGCCCCCCTTTGGAATCCCCCAGCGACTCACCTTTGCAATTCAATTGGCGCGGCACTATAGGGCCGGCGCTCATCCCTGTGTCTCACGCCGGCAATCGTCTGGCGCGAACGCAAGCGGTTCGCGCGCCTCGGTGGAGGCTTCGACCTTTTGCGCGGTGCGTGATACGGCGTGCGTTGCACCACTTGTCCGCCTTTTACCTGGACATCATTTCTCCCACCGCGCCGTCATACCACACGCGGTTGAGATACAGCCCCTGCGGCGGCATCGTCGGCCCGGTGAGACGCCGGTCGCGCGTTTCGAGCAGCGCGGGGATCTCCTCCGGCACAAGCTTGCCGTGCGAGGCATACACCATCGTACCCACGATGGCGCGCACCATGTTGTACAAAAAACCGTCGGCACACACCGCAATGGTGATGTGCTCCCCCGCCTGCGCGGCGCGGCACCAGTGCACCGTGCGCACGGTGGTTTTCGTCTCCGTGCCGACAGAGCGCACCGCGGCGAAATCGTGCGTCCCCTCGAACGCGCGCCCGGCGCGCTGCAGCAGCCCAATGTCGAGCGGCGCGGGGTAAAAGCACACGCGGCGCTCCAGAAACGGGTCGCGGATGCGGGAGTTGTGGATTTTATAAATGTATTCCTTCTGAATGCAGGAGCCGATGGCGTTGAACTCCTCCGGCGCCTCCACGGCGTCCACTACAGCGATATCGCCCGGGAGCCGGGAATTGACGGCCAGCGGCACGCGTTCGATCGGGATCGTGCAGTCCGTGCGGAAGTTCGCACAGTAACGCAGCGCGTGCACACCCGCGTCCGTCCGCCCGCAGCCGACAGCCTTCACCGGATGGCCGCACACCTTTGTGAGCGCGGTTTCCAGCGTCTCGGCGACGGTGACCTCCGTCTTCTGCACCTGCCAGCCGTGATAGGCCGAGCCGTCATATTGCAGTCGTAATGCAATGTTTCTCATAGTCCGTAAACGTTCATCACAATCGCCGCCGCGAGCACGACGCCGCCCAGAAGCATGGCCAGCGTGTCACGCGTCTGCCAGCGCAGCTGCTTCATGCGCGTGCGCCCCTCGTCGCCGTGGTAGCAGCGGCTCTCCATGGCAATGGCCAGCTCGTCCGCCCGGCGGAACGCCGACACGAACAGCGGCACCAGCAGCGGCAGCAGCGCCTTGGCGCGGTCAATCAGCTTGCCCGTCTCAAAATCCGCGCCGCGCGCCTTCTGCGCGGACATGATCTTGTCCGTCTCCTCGATGAGCGTGGGAATGAAGCGCAGCGCCATGCTCATCATCATGGACATCTCGTGTACGGGCACCTTGATCTTCTTCAGCGGCCCGAACAGAATCTCCATCCCATCGGTGAGCGCGATGGGCGAGGTGGTATACGTCAGCAGCAGCGTGCCCGAAATGAGCATCATGATGCGCAGCACCATAAACGCCGCGCGCACAATGCCCTCATAGGTGACGTGCTTGAGCGTCACCGAACCGATCTGCACGGGCGTGCCCTGCGTGAAAAACACATTCAGCAGCGCTGTCAGCAGGATGATGATGAACAGCGGCTTCAGCCCGCGGAGAATGGACTTGAGCGAGATGCGCGAGACCGCGATCATCGCCCCCGTCACCACGAGCATGAACGCGTAGGACAGATAATTTTCCGCCGTGAAGAGCGCGGCGATGAACACGACGACCAGCAGCAGCTTGGTGCGCGGGTCGAGCCGGTGGGCAATGCTGTCGCCTGGGAAGTACTGGCCGAGCGTAATGTCCTTCAGCATACGTCCGCCCCCTTCCGCGCGGCGAGCACCGCTTCGCGCAGCTGCTCCACCGTATAGATCGACTCCGGCAGCGGCACGCCCCGGTCGCGCAGCGCCTGCGCGATCTGCGCCGCCTGCGGCACGTCCAGCCCGATGGAGAGCAGCTCCTGCGTATGGCCGAAGACCTCCTCCGGCGTCCCGTCAAAGGCGATGTGCCCCGCGTGGAACACCACAAGGCGGTCCGCGATGCGCGCCGCGTCGTCCATGCTGTGCGTCACGAGCAGGACGGTCGAGCCGGTCTCGCGCCGGTAGTCCACGATGTTCTGCAGCACGCTCCGGCAGCCCTCGGGGTCAAGCCCCGCCGTCGGCTCGTCGAGAATGAGCACCTTCGGCCGCATGGCGATCACGCCCGCAATGGCGATGCGCCGCTTCTGCCCGCCGGAAAGCTCCAGCGGCGAGCGCTCAAACAGCTCCTCGCCGACGCCGACGAACCGCGCCGCCTCGCGCACGCGCTCGTCAATCTCCTGCGTGGGGAGCTTCATGTTCTTCGGCCCGAACGCAATGTCGCGGTACACAGTCTCCTCAAAGAGCTGGTACTCCGGGTACTGGAACACCAGCCCGACCTGAAAGCGCACGTCGCGCGTGGCCTCCTTGGAGCGGGCAATGTCCCCACCGTCGAAGCAGACCGTGCCCGACGTGGGCTTGAGCAGGCCGTTCAGATGCTGGATGAACGTGCTCTTGCCCGAGCCGGTGTGTCCGATGATGCCCACGAACTCGCCGGCGGCAATGTCCAGATTCACGCTGTCAATCGCAACTTTTTCAAAGGGCGTCCCGGCGCTGTACACATGCCGGAGTTCCTCCGCCCGAATAATTGGCGTCATAGCTGTTGATTCCTTTTTCAGAACGTTAAAGGCTTCCCACGTCGGGGAAGGCTTCTCAAGGGTGTGGCGCTCCGGCAAGCGCGGAAGCGATCGCGTCGGCGCATTCGTCTACGGTGAGCGCGTCGAGCGGCAGCTCCATTCCGGCAGCGCGCAGCTGCTCGAGCAGCTCGGTCGTCACCGGTACGGTCAGTCCCTCGCGGCGCAGCAGCGCCGACTGCCGGAACACGTCCTTCGGCGCGCCGTCCGCGACGATGACACCATTCGACATAACGATCACACGATCCGCGCCGATGCATTCGTTCATATGGTGCGTGATGAGCACCACGGTAATGCCCTTTTCGCGGCACAGGCGCGTCACGGTCTCGACGACCTCGCGCCGGCCGGCAGGGTCGAGCATCGCGGTCGGCTCGTCGAGCACGATGCACTTCGGCTCCATGGCGATCACGCCCGCGATGGCGACGCGCTGCTTCTGTCCGCCCGAAAGCAGGTGCGGCGCGTGCATGCGAAATTCATACATCCCCACCTGTTGGAGCGCCGCGTCCACCCGCCGGCGGATCTCCTCCGGCGGCACGCCGAGATTCTCCGGCGCGAAGGCCACGTCGTCCTCGACGACGTTGGCGACAATCTGGTTGTCGGGGTTTTGAAACACCATGCCCACCGTGCCGCGCACCTTGAGAAGCTGCTGCTCATCGGCGGTGTCGATCCCGTCTACGAGCACCCGGCCCTCCGTGGGCAGCAAAATTGCGTTCAGATGCTTGGCGAGCGTCGATTTGCCGGAGCCGTTGTGGCCGAGCACCGCCACGAACGTGCCGGTCTCAATCTCCAGATTCAGGTCTTTCAGAGACGGCTCCGTCTCGCCGGGGTAGGTATAGCTCAAATGTTCGATTTTGATAATCGGTTCCATGTGGTGTCCTTCTTTGATATGATGTGGAGGGACGGTGCACCAGTCTAAAAGCCTTCCCCTATGAGGGGAAGGTGGCCGCCCGAAGGGCGGTCGGATGAGGTGGCTCAGAAAGCCCTCATCAGTCAGCGTCAGAACGGGCGCGCTGCGCTCCGTTTCCGGCCGAAGCCGAAAACTGCGCATCCGCTTCCCCGTTCTTCCTTTCAAATTCGAAACTCGGTTTCGAATTTGGTTATGGGACGACAGCTTCCCCCGGAGGGGGAAGCCTTTAAAAGGTAACCCCCGCGTCCCCCAGACGCAAGCTTGGCTTGCGGCGGGGAAAGGAAGAATGAAGCAAGTTCATTCTGACGCCGTCCACCGGCACGTCGCGCCGCAGGGCAGCACCAGCCCGGAATCGGTCACCGGAAGGCCAAGCTCCTGCGCCTCGCTTCGTCCGCCGAAGCGTTTCGTGAAAATGCTCTCGGAAACATAGGTCAGCACCGACGGGGACAGTCCCGTGGTGTAGGAATTGATGAGGACGAACAGCGGCTCGTCCGACAGTACGCCGGACACAAGCTGCACAAACGGCCAGAGATTCGTCTCCAGCTTCCAGACCTCGCCGCCGGGGCCGCGCCCGTAGCTCGGCGGGTCCATGATGATCGCGTCGTACTTCCGCCCGCGGCGGATCTCCCGCTCGACGAACTTGGCGCAGTCGTCCACGATCCAGCGCACTGGCCGGTCGGACAGGCCGGAGGCCGCGGCATTCTCCTTCGCCCACGCGACCATGCCCTTCGCCGCGTCCACGTGGCACACGCTCGCCCCCGCCGCCGCGCACGCGATCGTTGCCGCGCCGGTATAGGCAAAGAGGTTCAGCACCGAGATTGGCCGGTTCGCGCCGCGGATCTTCGCCATGGCGTAGTCCCAGTTCACGGCCTGTTCGGGGAAAATGCCGGTATGCTTGAAGTTCATGGGCTTCACGTGGAAGGTCAGCTCGCGGTAGTGCACGTCCCAGCTCGGCGGGAGGGTTCGCTTGTCCCAGCTTCCGCCGCCGGATTCGCTGCGGCTGTACTTGCCGGATGGCCGCCGCCAGCGCACGTCGGTGCGCGGCGTATCCCAGATCGCCTGCGGATCCGGCCGCACAAGGATATAGTTTCCCCAGCGCTCCAGCTTCTCGCCGTGCGAGCAGTCCAGCAATTCAAAGTCCTGCCACTGATCTGAAATCCACATACCAACGCTCCATCCGACATCCGGCGACAATGCGCCAGAATATATTGAGACATAGTATTATAGCACTGTTTTTTCAGCAGGTCAACCGCGTCAGCATGACAGTGCAAGGTCATCCCGTACCGCAAGCGGTACGGGATCGACCGGCACTGTCATGCTTCCTTTCCCAGCCGCAAGTCAAGCTTGCGTCTGGGGATACGAGGAGCGATACGCACCCACCCAAGGCTTCCCCCCCTGGGGGAAGCTGTCACCGAAGGTGACTGATGAGGGCAATGCCGCACCGCACGTCACCTCATCCGACCGCCCTTCGGGCGGCCACCTTCCCCTCAAGGGGAAGGCTTTGGGTGCGTCCGGGCATGACGAGCCGGTAGAATGAACGCGCTCCGCTTTCACAAAAAGCGGAGCGCGCCCATTCTGACGTCAGTGTGTATAATACGCCAGCGCGACGCTGTCGGTAACGATGGCGCCGCATTCGCCGGCGTTGAGCGAGTCAAAGCACTGCTGCGCGCCGCCGGTCACGCGCTCAACCTGCCCGAAGCGATTCAGCAAGCTCTCATCCGCCTGCAGCGCAGCCATGTACTGTTCATCTGTGTCCAGCATCACGGTTGCGCCCTTCAGACGCGACACGGAGGACATCTTCGAATCCGCGCGCGTCACGAGAATCAGCGCATTCGTCAGATACGGCTCAGAGAGCGCGATGCGCTCCTTTTCCGGCTTTTCCTTGCCCTTCTCGTCGTAATTCACGCGGTCGAGCACCATGCCGCCCCAGACACAGTCCACATTGCCGGACGACAGCTCCACATACGCGCTGTCCGCTGGGATGGGCTGATACCGCACCGTCCAGCCGAGCTTTTGGCACACGGCCTGCGCCAGCTCCACGTCGAAGCCCGCGTAGCCGCTGCCGTCGGCATAGCTCATGGGAAAGCTGCTGTCGCTCACGCCCACGATCAGTTCCCGCTGCGGAATCGTGCCGAGCGCCTCCAGCGCCGCACTGTCGGCTTCCATGGTGACCTCATCCGTGCCGAACCACTTGATGGCCAGCGTATGCACCGTTCCATCCGCTGCGAGCGTCTTGAGCGCGGCGTCGATATAGGCCGCCACATAGTCGCCCTGCCGGTAGCCGATGCGGAACGACTCCGTGTCAAGCGTTTTCAGCACCCGGTAGCTGCCCACCGTCTTGCCGCAGGCACACAGCGCGAGCGCCAGCACGCACACAAGCAGCAGCGCAAGGATCCGTTTGATCTGCTTCATGGGAAAACCCCCGAATCGAAAAAATGAAAGAGCGTGCCGCGCGGCACGCTCTTTATCATACCGAATCTTCTTTCGTCACACAAGTGGGAAAATGTAAATTAATCCTTACAATTTTGTCAGAACCCGCATCAGCCGCGCACGCCACGCAAAAACGGGCGGCTGTCCGGCCGCCCGTTGGAATCACGCTTTTTCGTTGTACCGCGCGAGAAACTGCTTCGTGCGCTCCTGCTGGGTGCTGCCAAAGACCTGCTCCGGTGTGCCCTGCTCGACGATCACGCCGCCGTCCATGAAGATCACCTGATCCGCCACATCGCGGGCAAACGCCATCTCATGCGTAACGATAATCATCGTCATATGCCGCTCGGCCAAACTGCGAATGACCTTGAGCACCTCGCCGGTCAGCTCCGGGTCGAGCGCGGAGGTCGGCTCGTCAAAGCAGAGGATGTCCGGCTCCAGAATCAGTGCGCGGGCAATCGCCACGCGCTGCTGCTGCCCGCCGGAGAGCTGGTGCGGATAATAATGGAGCTTTTCGGACAGTCCGACCTGCGCCATCAGTTCCTTTGCGCGCGCTTCGATCTGCGCAAGCGCGGCCTTGCGGTCGCCGCTCTCCTGCTTCTCTTTGAGCTGCAGCGTCGGCGCGAGCATGACGTTCTGCAGCGCGGTGTACTGCGGGAACAGGTTGAACGACTGAAACACCAGGCCGAAGTGCAGCCGGTCACGTCGAATCTCCGCATCGGAGAGCTTGCGCGCGTCGCCAGCATCGAGCAGCTGCTCGCCATTGACAACGATGCGCCCCCTATCCGGCGTCTCAAGAAAATTGAGGCAGCGCAGCAGCGTGGTCTTGCCGCTGCCGGAGGAGCCGATGATAGCAAGCGTCTCGCCCTTTTCCAGCGAGAAGTCGATACCTTTGAGCACCTCCAGCTCACCGAAGGATTTGCAGATATTTTGAACTTCCAATACAGCCATAGTCCACCTCCGTCAAACTCTGAAATAGTCCAGCTTCTTTTCCAGCCAGCCGAACAGCAGCGTCAGCACACCGCTGAACAGCAGATAGTACACCGCTGTGAAAAACAGCGGCCAGACAATGCCGGAGCCTTTGATGAACCGCTGGCCGTTCCAGATGATCTCGTACACGCCAATGACGCGCGCAAGGGACGTGTCCTTCACAAGCGTGATGATTTCATTGCCCATCGGCGGCACGATGCGCTTAACCACCTGCAGCAGCGTAACCTTCCAGAAAATCTGCGGCTTCGTCATACCGAGCACCTGCCCGGCTTCATACTGGCCGCGGGGGACCCCTTCGATCCCGCCGCGGAAGATCTCGGAGAAATAGCAGGCGTAGTTGAAAATGAACGCAAGAATACACGCGGCAAACCGGCCGCCTGCGCCGCTGCCCCACCAATTGTTCCCGAGCAGCAGACCGGGGCCATAATAGATGATGAGCAGCTGCAGCATCAGCGGCGTACCGCGCACAACCCACACAATTGCCCGCACCAGATAGCGCAGGGGCGAGAAGCTGCTGCGCGAGCCGAAGGAGATGACAAAACCCAGCGGGATGGCGCCAAGCAGCGTGAGCGCAAAAATTTCAAGTGTTTTCAGAAATCCCTCATTGAGAGAGGAGAGTACAGTCTGGAGCATATTGATTTCCTCGTTCTGTTTTTTCTCCCGGCTTTTCGTTCCAAAACCGGCGCAAAGGCAGAGGGCTGCCGCCCTCCGCCTTTTTAGTTGCTGTTATGTAGCTGCCGGACTCAGTCCTGAATCAGAGCTTCCTGCACGCCATAGGTCTTGGCAACCTCCAGCGCGGTGCCGTCCGCCAGAACGGACGCCCAGAATTCCTGGAACTTCGCCGCCATGTCGCCGTCCTTGCGGAAGCCGACGCCGTAGCCCTCTTCCGTAAGCTGCACCGTGTATGCAAGATTGGGATAGCTGGTTCCCTCGCCGATCATGGCGCCGGCCATCAGCAGGTCGATGATGCAGGCGTCCGAGGTGCCGGCCGCCACTTCCATCAGCGCGTCGGCCTGCGTTGCCACCGGCGTAACCTCGTTGCCGAGTGCCACTGCCGTCTTCTCGCCGGCAGAGCCGGATTCGACCGCGAACGTCAGGCCCTCCAGACTCTCCTTAGTCTGATACTGATCGGCCTTATCCTTGCTCACAACCACGACCTGGCCGTTCGTGCAGTAAGGATCAGAGCAGGCCATGGCGTTCATCACGCCGTCATCCAGCGTCATGCCGTTCCAGACACAGTCAATGGTCTTGCCATCCAGCTCCAGGATTTTGTTGTCCCAGTCGATCTCGACGAACTGCACCTCAACGCCGATGGACTCCGCAAATTTCTTCGCCATGTCCGCGTCAAAGCCGATCCAGTCGCCGTTTTCGTCCTGATAATCCATCGGCTCAAAATCCGTAATGCCGACGATCAGGGTTCCCTTGTTCTGCACATACGCAAGATCGCTCTCGGTCTTGCCGTCGTCCGTTTTCTTTTCGCTGCACGCGCACAGCGCGAGACACATCACCAGCGCAAGCACCAGTGCAAGAATGCGAGTTGTCTTCTTCATAATGCTTCTCCTCAAAAAATGTTTTGGGTTGTTATCACGCTGTTATATTACCACATTAGCACGATAAAGCAAGGGCTATTTTGTCGATTTGTAGTGCAAATTCTGCACAGCGTCAGAACGGACTCGTTCCGTTCTGACGCTCTGCACGAGCAGAAAGAAATGGGGTGGATTACCCAGCCGAGACGCGCATCGCAGTGCGTACCAGCGGGCCGATGTGGGCATCGGCCCCTACGGAGCCAGCTGCGAGACGGAGCACGTCCCCTCATCAGTCGGCTCCGCCGACAGCTTCCCCCGGAGGTGGAAGCCTTGGCTGGGCGCGTATCGCGCCCAGCGTCCCCCAGACGCAAGCTTGACTTGCGGCTGGGTAAGGAAGAATGACAGTGCCGGTCAATCCCGTACCGCAAGCGGTACGGGATGACCTTGCGCTGTCATTCTGACGCGGGCATCGTCTAGTCGATGGCGGCCACGGCGGACCTGATAACGGTATCGACCTTGACGTACGTCAGGTTGACGCCGTGCGCCTGCAGCCACGCGACGGTGCGCACGGAGTCTATCTGCGGACGGAAATACAGAGAATCGTAATTGTAATGGTCGGCGGAGATGCGTTCATTCAGGTCGATGTTGATCTCCACATCGTAGACCGTGGCCGCATACGTCTCGTCAAAAATCAGCCAGCGGCGCCCCAGCGTACCGGCTTCACAGTCGGGGACGATGGCGGTTTCATACAGCTCCAGCGCCTCCTCCGTGGTCAGCTCGAAATGGACGTAATCGCCGAATTCATCCGGATAGTTCACGCTTGCATAGGAGATCGTCTCGCTGGATACGGGGATTTCCGGATGCAGGGCCTCGTTGGCAAGCTGTCCTTCGTCCGTGTTGAACAGGCGCTCCAGCTTGCGGAGGTCGGAGTCTTCGGTATACTGCGATTCATCGTCGGCAATGTAGTAGCTGCGGGAAAGCGTTTTGCCGTTTTTCAGCGTGTATTGAAAATCGACCCGCTGCGTGCTGCGGCAGTCTTTGTGCAGAGCCTTGTTTGCTACGATGCTTCGGTGCAGCTCGCACACGCTCTCGATATTTTCCGCGCTGCGGAATTCAGACGGTTCATAGTCGCCCACGGTGACAGAGGCGACGGAGTCCGCATCCGGCACCCGGCGCTCGTAGCCGAAGAAATCAAACTTTGCCGCGCACAGGAGCGCGCAGAACAGAACTGCTGTGATGACCACGCCCTTCCAGCGGCCGCGGAACACGCGGAACGATTTGCGGATAATCATTTCCGACGCATAGTAGCCGATGGCGACGCCAACGACGGTGAGCGCCAGAAACAGCGGGAAACTCGAAACCGCTCTGCTGCCCAGAATCAGGTAGCACATGCAGATCGGGAAGCCGAGCGCGCAGAAAGCCGTGACAATATATTTCAGCACCGGGCGCAGCACGGGGATGGCCACCGTGTCGCCCGCGCTCTCCATGCGGCGGCGGCGATACAGCAGCAGCGCGCACACTGCAAGCAGCAGCCCCGCAATACACCAGCCGCCGATGGTCCACCAGCCGCGCAGCCCGACGGCGCTGCTTCCAACCTCGTCATTGCCCAGATACAAATCGGTGTATACCACATCTGTGTCGCGGACAATTGCGATGATGGGCGACAGAATCTCCACGCCCCAGCTGCTTGTGCCATAGGACAGCCCGAAGACGAACAGACTGAGCATTTGCGCGACGAGCGCCTGCAGCAGCGCAACGCCGACGTTGAACAGCAGATACAGGCAGGGCAGCACGAGGATGTGGCCGGTGAGCATGGCGCAGAAGACGGCAATGCTGTAAAACAGCAGTCCCTCCATGGAGAGCACGGCGAGCCACATCAGCAGGCTTGGGAGATGCACGGCGCCGTTGGCCGCCTCCACGATGAGCGTAATCAGCGCGATCAGCACATCGGACGACAGCAGCATCACGACGCCCGCGGCATAGCACGAGAGGAACGCCCCCTCGCGCCGCACGGGGAGCGACGCCATCAGTCCCGTGCCGCGCGCGGTGAACAGGAAATCAAACGTCGCGGCGGCCAACAGCAGCCCAAAAATGCAGCTCAAAAGCGGGAGCAGCCCGGTCGTCTGCCCAAGCAGCAGATCCTGCACCGGTGTGCCGGCCTCATGGTACAGCGCAATGCTCAGCCGGTTCAGGACAGCGGCCGGCGTCGTAAGAAACAGCACAAAGGCATAGCCCAGCCACAGCGGCCAGAAGCGTGTCAGGCGCTTGCGGAAAACCGCCCCGTTAAAGAATGATGTCTTTGACTGCATAGTCGGCACCTCCCAGCTCGTAAATAAAGATCTCCTCCAGTGTCAGCGGCACCACGTCCATGAACAGGGGCTGCGCCGTGGAGAGGATGTTCGTCAGCTCCGTTGCGTTGCCGCGCAGGATCAGCGTGTACAGGCGGCCGGTGGTGCTCTGGTGCACGATGTCCAGCCCGTCCGGCAGCGGCGCGCCGTCCGGCAGGGCGACGAGCACCTTGGCGATGTTGTCCTGCAGGTCGCTGAGCGTGCGCTCCAGCAGGAGCTTTCCGCCGTTCATGATGCCCACGTGGTCGCACACGTCCTCCAGCTCGCGCAGGTTGTGCGACGAGACGAGCACTGTCGTGCCGTTTTCCGCCACGTCGGCCATGACGAGGCTCCACACCTGCCGGCGCATCACGGGGTCCAGCCCGTCCACCGGCTCGTCGAGAATCAGCACGTCCGGCCGCATACTCATCGCCAGCCAGAAGGCGGCCTGCTTCTGCATCCCCTTCGACAGGCGGCGGATCTGCCGCTTCGGGTCAAGCGCGAACACCGCGCCGAGCTTTTCGTACCGCTCGGCGTCGAACCGCGGGTAGATGCCGCGGTAGTAGCGCATCATGTCCGCAATCGTCGCCTGCGCGAAATAAAACACGTCGTCCGGAATGTACGCGATGCGCGCTTTCACGGCCGGGTTTTCAAACACCGGCGCACCGTCGATCGTGATCGTGCCGGCGTCCTGCCGGTAGATGCCCGTCAGGTGGCGGATGATCGTGGATTTGCCCGCGCCGTTCGGCCCGACCAGCCCGTACACCGCGCCCTGCGGTACGGTGAGCGTCAGATCGTCCAGCGCGCGGAACCCGTCAAAGGTTTTCGTCACGTTCTTTACTTCAATCATGCGGTTCCTCTCCTTTCCGGATGCGTGCGCACAGCACAGCGGGGCTGACGCCGAGATACAGCAGCTCGCCCACCGTCTCGTCGAACTGGTGCAGCAGCGCGCTCTTGCGCTCCTCGTCCACGTCCGTGCGCGCGCAGGCAAAGCTGCCCTTGCCCGGCACCGTGCAGATATAGCCCTCCTGCTCCAGCTCGCGGTAGGCGCGCTGAATGGTGTTCGGGTTGATCGCCAGCGACGACGCCAGCTCCCGCACCGAGGGCAGCTTCTGATCCGACGGCAGCGAGCCGGAAACGATAAGCTTCCGCAGCGCATCGCGCACCTGCTCGTAGATCGGCCGCGGATCGCGGTAGTTGATCGAGATCATGAAAACCATCACCTTCGCTTTCTGCCAAGTGTGTTAACTGTATTAACTGTATTGGTACAGTTAGGGTAACATGAAGCGCGGTCGTTGTCAAGATAAAGTTTTGCAGTCTCGCCCGGCAGCATCAATCTGGGCCGGATTTTGTTGTTATGTAAACTTGTCCGGCGTTTTTTTTGCTCAATTTTGCTGAAAATCCGTGATTTTGAACACTTTTTAAGAATAATTTTCTTTTTGTTGAACAATTCCATCCGAAAATGTGGTATCCTACGTCAGAACGGGCGCGCGCCATTGCGCAGCCGCGCAGAGCGCGGCGGCTCCATATCTGCTTCCCCGTTCTTCCTTTTCGCGTCGCAACCACTTCGTTGGGTTGCGCCGGAGATGCGAGGGGGGGCGTAACGCACTGAGCCAAGGCTTCCCCCTCTGGGGGAAGCTGTCGGCGCAGCCGACTGATGAGGGGAATGCCGCAACGCACGCCACCTCATCCGACCGCCCTTCGGGCGGCCACCTTCCCCTCAAGGGGAAGGCTTTAAAAGGTGCGGCAGATTGACAAAACGTGCAACCCCATGGAAGCGGCAAGACGCCGCAATGTTTTTTTGACAAGCTGAGGACACGTCCATTATGAGTCAGAACAAATACAAAACGCTCATATCCAACACCATGCTCATCAGTCTCGGCACGTTCGGGTCGAAGCTGCTGGTGTTCTTCATGGTGCGGTTCTACACGGGGTATCTCACCCCGGCGGACTACGGCACCGCCGACCTCATCACGCAGACCGCGAATCTGCTCTTCCCGCTGATCTCGCTCGGCATCACGGAAGGCGTGTTCCGCTTCGCCGTCGATCACGCCAAGAGCCGGCGGCACATCTTCACCGTCGGCCTGTACACGATCACGGCGGGCGCGCTGCTGCTCGCCGTCGCGCTGCCGCTGCTCGGCCTCGTGCCGGAGTTTGACGGCTACCTGTGGCTGATCGCGCTGTTCACAATGGCCTCGTGCTACCACTCGCTGTGCGCGCAGTTCGTCCGCGCCGAGGGCAAAACGGCGCTGTTCGCCGTGCAGGGCATGATCAACACCCTGCTCGTCATCGGGCTGAACATCCTGTTTCTCGCCGTGCTGCACTGGGGCGTCACGGGGTACGTCCTCTCCGTCGCGCTGGCGGACATCCTGTGCACACTGCTGCTGATCTTCAAGGAAAAGCTCTGGCGGCAGCTCGTCGCGCGGCCAAGCCGTGCGGCGTTCCGCGAGATGCTCCGCTACAGCATCCCCATGATC
>JABLYK010000058.1 GCA_018265835.1 Oscillospiraceae bacterium
TGGACGTGCAGTGCCACAAGTGCGGCGGCAAGGGCTGCCCCACCTGCAAGGGCGAAGGCTGGATTGAGATTCTCGGCGCTGGCATGGTGCATCCCAAGGTGCTCGAGGGCTGCGGCATCGACACAAGCGTGTACTCCGGCTGGGCGTTCGGCATGGGTCTGGAGCGTCTGGCCATGCGCCGGTTCAAGATCAGCGACCTGCGCCTGATTTTTGAAAACGACGTGCGCTTCCTGCAGCAATTCTGAGAAAGGAGAGAGAACGACATGATTTTAAGCAGAAAATGGCTCAACGAGTTTGTGGATTGCTCCGCAACCGGCGATCGGGAATTTTCCGAGGCAATGACGCTCTCCGGCTCCAAGGTTGAGACGTATGAAAACCTGCACGACGGCATTCAGAACGTTGTCGCGGGCAGAATTCTAGAGATGGTGCGCCACACGAATTCCGACCATATGTGGGTCTGTCAGGTGGACGTGGGGCAGGATGCTCCCATCCAGATCGTCACCGGCGCGCAGAACCAGAAGGCCGGCGATCTGGTGCCCGTCGCACTCGACGGCTCAATTCTGCCCGGCGGTGTGGAAATTCACGCCGGCGTGCTGCGCGGCGAGGAATCCAACGGCATGATCTGCTCGCTCAAGGAGCTGGGTCTGACCCTGCACGATTATCCGTATGCCATTGAGGACGGATTGTGGATCATGCAGGAGGAGGGCGTGCAGCCCGGCGACGATATTGCCGCCGTCATCGGTGCGGACGACCATGTGATCGAGTTTGAAATCACGCCAAACCGCCCGGACTGCCTGTCCGTCATCGGTCTTGCACGCGAGGCCGCCGTCACGTTCCACCAGCCGCTCAAGCTGCATACGCCCGTAGTCAAGGGCTGCGAGGACGACATCACCAACCACGTCAGCATCCGCATCGACGCGCCGGAGCTTTGCCCGCGCTACACCGCGCGCATGGTGCGCAACGTCAAAATCGCGCCCTCCCCGGCGTGGATGCGCGAGCGTCTGCGCAACAGCGGCGTGCGCCCGATCAACAACATCGTGGACATCACAAACTACGTCATGCTGGAATACGGCCAGCCGATGCACGCGTTTGATTTCTCCTGCATCGACGGCAAGCAGATCATCATCCGCAATGCGCGCGAGGGAGAGACCATCCAGACGCTCGACGGAAACGCCCGCAAGCTGACGCCGAGCATGCTGTGCATCTGCGACGAGCAGAAGCCGGTCGCTGTCGCCGGCGTCATGGGCGGCGCGAACTCCGAGATCGAGGGCGACACCGCCATGGTCGTGTTTGAGAGCGCGAACTTCAACGGCCCGTCCGTCCGCCGCACCGCCACCGCGCTCGGTATGCGCACCGAGGCCTCCGGCCGCTTTGAAAAGGGGCTTGACCCCATGAACACCATGGCCGCCGTGGATCGCGCGTGCGAGCTTGTGGAGCTGCTCGGCTGCGGCGAGGTGATGCAGGGCGTCATCGACGTGATGCCGAAGCCGTTCACTCCGACCACTGTCAAGCTGGAGCCGGAAAAGGTCAACGGCCTGCTCGGCACCGACGTGAGCGAGGCAGAGATGCGCCGCATCCTTCTGGCGCTCGGCTTCGGGCTCGACGGCGACACGATCATTGTTCCCTCCTGGCGCAGCGACGTGGAGCATTACTCCGACATTGCGGAGGAGGTCGCCCGCTTCTATGGCTACAACAACATCCCGAACACGCTCATGCGCGGCCAGACCACGAGCGGCGGCTACACCGACCGCCAGAACGCTGAGCGCAGGCTCGGCAGTCTCGCCCGCACGCTGGGCTACAACGAGATCATCACCTACTCGTTCATCAGCCCCTCGTACTACGACAAGATCGCGCTTCCGGCGGATTCCCCGCTGCGCAATTCGATGAAGATCCTGAATCCCTTGGGCGAGGACACCTCCATCATGCGCACAACCATTCTCCCCTCCATGCTGGAGATTTTGACGCGCAACTATAACTACCGCAACAAGTCCGTCAAGCTCTACGAGCTGGGTAAGATCTACTTTGCACGGGAAGACGGCATGGCTGATGAGCCGAAGATGCTCTGTCTCGGCGCTTACGGCAGCGACATGAACTTCTTCAAGCTCAAGGGCGCGGTGGAGAGCATTCTCGGCGGACTGCGCGTAGAAGGCCTCTCCTTCGAAGCCGACAGCACGAATCCGTCCTACCACCCCGGCCGCTGCGCAAAGGTGTTCGCCGGTGAGACGAAGCTGGGCGTGATCGGTCAGATCCATCCGCGCGTCGCTGCGAATTATGGCGTGGACACGGAGCTGTACACCGCCGAGCTGAAGCTCGACGCCATGCTCCATGCCAGGGGCGCTACGCCGGTCTATGTGCCGCTGCCGCGCTTCCCGGCCGTCACGCGCGACATCGCCGTCGTCTGCGACGCAGCCCTCCCCGTAGCCCGGCTGGAAGCCTGCATTCTCGGTGCAGGCGGACAGTATCTCAAGCGCTGCGAGCTGTTCGACGTCTACACCGGCGCGCCCATCCCTGCCGGGATGAAGAGCGTTGCGTTCTCCCTTGAGCTGCGTGCCGACGATCAGACGCTGACGGACGAACACGCAGACGAGACCATGAGCGCCGTACTCACCGCGCTGAAGGAAACGTGCAACGCTTCGATTCGCTGACCACAAAATATGGTGAAAATTTTTCCTTGAATCCTAAGATTTTGTCTTTACAGACTTGTGTTTTTTGATATAATAAACATAAGATCAAAGAAAAGGGAGCTCAGACGCATGGAAGATGTCACCAGAAAATTTACGGCCATCGACAACAAAGCCGAGATGAAAGAAATCCTTTCTTCCGTGTACAATTCCCTTGTTGTCAAAGGCTACAATCCCATCAACCAGTTGGTCGGCTATATTCTCTCTGAGGATCCGACCTATATCACCAACTACAACAACGCCCGAAGCCTGATTTGCCGTCTCGACCGGGACGAGCTTCTGCAGGAGCTTCTGACAAGCTATCTGGGCAAGTAATCCACAACACACGCGCAACCTCCCCCGGCTTTCGCCGGGGGAGGTTTTTTGTCAAGTGCATTTTTCCATCAAAAGATAATTTTGGCATATTGTTCAAAACGACGTGTTCATTTTTATTAATTCCTCTGATTTTCACATTTTCTTCAATTCGTCACAATCTTTAATTGCATTTTTTGAACTTTTGTGTTAAAACTTTGATGTTCCTGCCAGGATGCCCTTCCGCGTGCGGCAGGACGATCTTCACAAAACTTTAGGAGGAAGAACAACATGTGGAAACAGAAAGCACATCGGTTGCTGGCAGTTCTGCTGGCGGTTCTGTTGCTGTCGCAGGCGGCGGCATTCCAGACGGTTGCTTTTGCGGCGGATGACGTTGCCGTCCCAGTGCTGAAGGATGGCACCGCAGTCATTCCCAGCGGCGCTGATCTTGCAACCGTAAAAGATATTCTGTGTGAAGCGCTCGTCGAAAATGCAGACGCAGTCGATGCGCAGAGCCTTGAATGGGAGTATGAGTGCAAAGGTAAAACAAAAATTATGGGAATTGACTCATGGGGCAACCGTTCGTTTGGATCTATTGAAGGTTTCTCCACGAGCAATAAAGTTGGTCTCATAAAATATGAATATGAGCACCCCGCGCTGTCGGCAAATGCCGATGACGATTATCAGATTCGTCTTGCTGGAACGGAAACCGCCGTTACTTTGACCAAGGCAGCAAAGCTTTCGTCCAGCATCACGCTGAACACCAGCGCTGCCGTGAAGCTGGTGTATACGGATGCTACGACCGTCGATTACAATGCCGTGCGCCAGCAGATCTGGGCGAATGTCGTTGCGTCCACCGCACCTGAGTTGACGCTGGACGACGTGACGATCGAATACTATGCCACCGCAACAACCGGTGCCGTTGGCAATCTCGGCCACGCATGGATCGCCCTGGAAGGCGGAACGAAAGATGCACTCCACTACCCCGCCATGACCGAGGGGACGCAGAAGATCCGCATCTCCTACGCCGGAGATGACACCCACTCCGCCGCCTCTGCCGAGGTTGACGTCAACGTGGTTGGCCGGTCGGATGTGGCATATACACTGAAGGAAGGCCCCTACGAAGTCGGCATGGTCTTCAACGATGATCTGAGCTACAACTATACTGCGGTCGCGCAGGCCATTTTCGACGCTGTGCTGGAGTCCACTGAGCCGGAGCTGACATTCGACGATATGACCGTCGAATACAACGCAGATCCCACCAGCCTGATTGACGTCTGGTCGCCGCTGGATAAGGGCGGTATCAATGCATTCGGTCTTGGCACTTGGGAAATCCGTTTCTCCTGGAACGGCACCACGGAGTACAAGTCCGGCTCCCTCACGGTCAAGGTCACCGTCACGGACAGCCGCATTGCAAGCAATATCGTTTTCAAAGAGGGCGCAGCCATTACCTATAACATGGACGCCAACGCGATGAAGCAGGATCTGTTCCAAAACGCGATTGACTGGAGCGCCTCCACCCTCCCCGAAGGCGCTTCGATGGAGAATTTTACGTTCGAATATTACGGCACCAATGTTCTTGGTGACAATATCAGCGGCGGCATCAAAAACTGGGCGCCCATCGAGGGCGGCACGGTCAATCTGCTGACCTATCCCCAGATGGGCGCCGGCGAAAACCAGCAGGTGCGCATCTCCTACGCCGGCAACGCCGAGTACCGCCCGGTAAACAATGTGGAGGGCACCGTGACCGTCAATAAGGCGACTGTGAAGGTCACCGTCCACTCCACCAACATTTATCCGGACGAGCGCGTCCCCGAGGGCTTTGTCACCACGGATCCGGCCGATCGGTTTGACATTTACACCATCTATACCGGCGTCACCAGCGATGTGGACGCTTATGTCTATCTGCAGCTTCCCGCGCGTTTCACCAACGAGACCGTTCTGAAAATTCTCGATCCGGTAGTCGAAAAGATTTACGGCAAGTCCTTCTCGGATATCATGCGGGACGGTATGACCATCGGCGAGCTGCGTGAGCTGCTGAGCACGCAGGATCTGCTCGATCTGCTCGATAAGCTGAACATTGACACTGGCACCTTCGGTCAGATTTTGAGCGTCCTCAATAAGCTGCCCGGTATCGCCGACAATGTCCACGTCGCTTTCGGCAGTCCGAACCGCGCCGGCCTGTACGCTGTGACGGCCATTACCGATAACAAGAATTATGAGACCGGTGTTGGAACGGGTCTGCTGCTTGTCAAGATGCGCATGATCGGATCAAAGCTGGAATGGAATCAGGAAATCAAAAAGCTGACCGTTGCGCAAGCCGCAGCAGCCGATTTCGGTGCGCACGTGACCTACAACGGTGAACCGGTCGTCTCAGACAACGTCCACTATCTCTACTCCGGCATCACCAGCAACTGGCGCATCTACTCCAGCACCACGACCGCTCCCACCGAGCCGGGACGCTACACCGTGACTGTTGTCACACTGGGCGGAAGCTATCTCGCCGCGCCGATCACCCGCTCTTTCCAGATCACCAAATAATCCAGGCACCCTGAAGCAGCAGGCCGGAGAGGCTTTTCCAGTCCTCCAGTGCGCCTTCTGCGCAGGCACAAGAACGCCCATCCTCTCGGATGGGCGTTCTTGCGTCTCAGCGCAATAAAAAAGATGCTCTCGGCAGGGATAGCGCATGCGAGTACCTGCCGGATATTTTTATTTATTTATAAACGATTCCGTTTCGTTCCGAGCTATTCTTGAGCACAATTGCCACAAGCAGGACCACGACCTCATAAATACCGAAGGTGTGCCACACGATAGCGCTTCCAAAAATCATTGGCAGCAATGTAATAATCAGCGAGTTCATGACCAGACTGCGGACAATGTTGAGGGCAATCGCCTGACCGGAACGCTTGGTGGAGTAAAGATAAGCAGACATCATCGTATTCATGCTTCCTACAATAAATCCCCAGCAATATTCCCACATATGGATGGATGTGAATTCCAGCGTCTCTCCGCTTGCACCAAAGAGCTGACAAAGCCTGTGCGGGAACAGAACATAAACCGCCACACAGAGCGTACTGCCTATAATGCTGATGCGTTGTCCGGTACGGTAATCATGCTTCAAGTCATCATCTTTCTTTGCCCCATACGCCTGCCCGAACAAGGGCTGCATGCCCTCCGAGGCTCCAAAAAATACGGACATGGTGAAGGACGAAAGATAAGAGATAATCGCAAACGCATTGATACCGATATCTCCGAAAGTAGCCATCAAGGTACAGTTCATGCAAAGTGTCGTAACAGGCGTAGAAAACTGTGCAATCGCTTCCGGCAGTCCACGAAAGATAATTTTCCGAAAGAGCTTTCCCTGCGGTTTGTATTTTCGAATGCGCAGATCGCCTTTTTTCAATACATAGTGGAGCAGTATCATCAGCAGGCCCACCGTTTGTGAAATGCCGGTTGCAATCGCCGCCCCCATAACCCCCATCTGCATCGGGAATACAAAGAGCCAGTCAAGAAAAATATTCAATGCAGAGCTGACGGCATTGGTAATGGCAACAAGCCCCGGTGAGCCGTCATTGCGGCAGAAAAATTGCAGGTTTAACGAGAGCGCATTGGGAATGGCAAAAAGTGCGTACCAAAACACATATTCCTTGACAAGCGGCAAATAGCTGTCCGTCGCGCCCAACAAGCCGCACACTGTGCCAGTAAATACAGAACCGCAAAGCGTAATCAAAACACCTGCAATCAAGTTCAGGGTCAGCGAATGCATAAAGGCATTTTGTGCGCCTTCTTTATCCCCGCGCCCGAAACGGATCGCTGTAATGGTAACGCCGCCGATACTTGACATTGCGTTCAGCGCTTGCGCCAGCAGTACAAAGGGCAACGCAAGATTCACCGCACCTAGCGCCTGATTTCCTGCTCCGTTGCCCACAAATATTCCATCCACAACGGAAAACAAAAACACGCAGGCATTGAATAAAATCGCCGGAGCAACATTCCTGAAAATGATTTTTCCTCTTGAAGATTCCATGACTGTCTCCCTTCAGTTCTGTTCAAACCAATCACGCACATATTCAGCGAGTGCGGGAATCAGCGTTTTTACTTCCCTGCCGGAGGTATTGATACACAAATGATAGGATTCTTTTTTGCCCCATTCGTCCTCGGTAAACAGCCCACGGTATCCGGCGCGTTCTTTATCAATCTGCTTCATTTTTCGGAGCATCTCTTTTTCGGAAAAATGTTCCTCTTGATCCGCCCGTTCTTCACACCGCCTAAGCTTTGAGTGCCGGTCTGCATAGACAAAGATGTTCAGCGGATGCATATCCCGGCAGACTACATCCGCACAGCGGCCGACAATGACGCAGTCGCCGGTTTGCGCCAGTTTCCGAATGATTTCATGCTCTGCAATCGCAATTTTGATCGGCTGCTGGGCTGTGTGCTGTGTAATGCTGAACCGATGGGCAATCGTAGAGGGATAGAAGGTGCGAATATCCTTTTCAGAAATGTGAGCAACATAATTCTTATCAAATCCATGCTGCTCGGCGACCATATCAAGAATCTCATGGTCATAGCATGGAATGCCAAGCTCATCGGCCAGCCGCTTTCCAAGTTCCCGCCCGCCACTGCCGAATTCACGGCTAATTGTAATAATTCTCATAATGCAACCATCCTTTTTGCTTGATTCTGAGTTTGCATAAGCCCCTGATTTTTCTATTTCACGCAATCAAAATTCTGTTTATTTTCCGCGCATCCATTTCTTTGTCCTCACGCTTTCAGGCGTGTGCAGATGGCATAATTCATGCATATTCTCCTTTCCGCAACAGAAAAGCGCCCGGTTATCTTTTACAATAACCGGGCGCACCCGACATCTTCCGTTCGACGATCAATCATTGCGATGATTCGTCCTCCGATGACATCCTATTCTATTTTGCTGATTTCATCTTCCAAGATTTCAATGTGCTTTTGTGTGATTGCCAGCAGCTGATCCCGTTCCCGTCCGTCTAAGCGTTCAAACGACCGCTCCTCCGCCTTTACCAGTGGAACGATCTTTTCCTCTACCAGCGCTTTCCCAGCTTCCGTAAACAACACCCGCTTGTTCTTTCGGCTTTTGGGCCCCAGTTCAAGCGCGATAAAGCCGTGTGCTTCCATGCTTTTCAGCGCGGAATTAATGGTTTGCGGCGCATAAAACCACGCAGCACACAGGTCTTTTTGCGTACAGGACTGGCCACACTCATACAGCGAATACAGCAGCCAGAAAGCCGCGTCGGACAGGCCGACAGACTTTGCATAGTCATGATAAAGCACATTCATTTTTTTATGAAGCCGGTTGAACGCCGCCAGTACAAAAACGGTCGAAAATCCCATAATCCACCTCTTTTTATCCGAAAACGGAGCATATTATAATCCGAATACGGATAAAAGTCAAGGCGTCTGAGACAAAGTCACAATTTTTTCACTGCCCTTGCAATTGACAAGCCCGGTTTCATCCTGTATAATTATCGGGCTTGCTCGGAGGGCAAATCATTCATTAGAAATGATGGGCTGGATAAGGCAACAGGCTGAGATGCCTGTGACTTTATCCAGCCTTTTTTGCGTTTGGGAGGATTTCAATATGGATTTTCTGACAAGTAAAATCAAGCCTATGTATTTCAAATATCTAACCGCAGCGTTCGGCAGCGCGTTGATTTCTTCTATTTATGGCGTTGTCGATATGGCGATGGTTGGCCAGTATCAAGGGCCAAGTGGTACAGCGGCGCTTGCTGTGGTGGCTCCCATCTGGAATATCATATACAGTTTGGGGCTGCTGATGGGCATTGGCGGCAGCGTACTTTTCAGCACGCTGCGGGGAAAATCAGCGGAAAACCGCAAAGAATCCAACGAGTATTTTACCGCCGCATTGATTGGCATTGGCATTTTAGCTGCCATCACATGGGCGGTCGTCATTTTCTTTGACCGTCCGTTACTGACACTGTTCGGCGCGGAGGAAACCCTGCTTCCCCTGGCGCAAAGCTATCTATTTCCAGTCAAATTTGCAGTTCCGAGTTTTCTGCTCACGCAGTTAATGGCTGCCTTCCTGCGAAATGACGGCAATCCGGGGCTTGCCACAAAATCTGTTATATTCGGTGGAATTTTCAATATTTTCGGAGACTGGTTCTTTGTATTCGTTTTGAATCTGGGAATTATGGGCGCCGGTCTTGCTACCGCCATGGGTTCTGTGTTTTCCCTGCTCATGATGCTGACGCATTTTCGCAGCAGCAAGAACATGCTGAAACTGGAAAAACCGACAAAGCTGTTATCGAAATTGAGATCCATCAGCGTAACCGGTTTTTCTACCTTCTTCATTGATGTGGCAATGGGGATTCTGACGATGCTGTTTAACCGTCAAATTTTGAAATATCTTGGCACGGACGCACTGTCCGTTTACGGTATCATCATCAACATCAGTACCTTTGTTCAGTGCTGCGCATACAGCATCGGGCAGGCCTCCCAGCCGATGATCTCCACCAACTTCTGTGCGAAGCAGTGGGAGCGTATCAATCAGCTTCTGAAATACGCATTGGGAACGGCCGCTGTATTTGGCTTGATCTGGACGGCGCTGGCGGAACTTGTACCAAACCTTTTTATCCATATCTTCATGACGCCAACAGATGCGATCCTCGCCATTGCTCCAAATATCATCCGCAGCTACGGAATCAGCTTCCTGCTTCTGCCCTTTAATATTTTCTCGACTTATTATTTTCAGGCGTTGATGAAACCCACTGCGTCTTTCCTTGTTTCCGTAGGTAGGGGCGCGGTCATCAGCGGCATTCTGATTTACCTTTTGCCCGCTGCGCTGGGCGCAAATTCCATCTGGTTTGCAATGCCTATTACAGAGTTGATTGTGGCAATTGCAGTTGCCATAGCCATGATCCGGTATACCAATCAGCTGCCTGCATAAGTTTTTCAAATTCTTTGCGGGCTTGCCGCTGCGTTTGTTTCCTGCCCCGGAAATAAGAACCCGCCCTGCCTGCGCGATCGAAGATTGCGGGTAAAATCCCCCGAAATCTTGTTGTTTTGACAATTCATAAAATCAATCAAAACCACGCGTGAAACGCGTGGTTTGAAAAAGCCCTAGAAGGGCTTAA
>JABLYK010000015.1 GCA_018265835.1 Oscillospiraceae bacterium
CGAACGGGCACACGCCGCCGACCGGATGGCCAACCAGCTCCAGCACCTCGTCGGCGCTGAGCATTTTCGCCTTCATGTGGAATTTCTCTTTAAACTTGTGATTGTCGATGCGGGCGTCGCCGGCAGCAAGAATCAGCATGCAGCCGTCCGCCGTTTTGAACGACAGCGTCTTTGCAATTCTGGCGCCCTCTACACCCAGCGCCTGCGCAGCCAGCTCCACAGTCGCGCTTGATACGGTGAATTCCTGCACCCGGTCCTCCAGACCGAGTTCACGAAAATACGCTCTTCCTGCTTCGATTGACATGTTCTTGGCTCCTATCTTCGGGCACGGCTGTCCCCTTGTGTAATTTATTGCATTTTTTAATCATAAACCGTTTCGCGCACGTCGTCAAGATATAAAATCCGTCGAACTGCGCAAGTTTTCTCCGATCTCTGTCAAAAAAATTTTGGAAATCCATATGTTTCAATGGTTGCGGGGATTTCTTTGATGATGTATAATAAATAAATTAGGGAGCGGTGCGTCCGCACCGTTCCCCTGTATCTGAAAGCAGAGCAGGCCTGCCGCTGCTGCTTTATTTTATGTGTTCCGCCGCGTCCCGGTGACGTGATCTTTTGCGAATTCGGAGCGTATTTCCAATGGTCAAAATTGCCCCCTCCATTCTTTCCGCCGACTTCTGCAAGCTCGGCAGTGAAATTGAAGAATGCAAAGCCGGCGGCGCCGACTACCTGCACGTTGATGTGATGGACGGTATCTTCGTCCCGAATATTTCAATCGGGATTCCGGTCGTGCAGTCTATTCGGAAGCATACGGATCTGTTTTTGGACGTCCACCTGATGATCGACCGGCCGCACCGCTATGTCGCACAGTTTTGTGACGCCGGAGCGGATCTGGTCGTCTTCCACGCAGAGGCAGACCAGCCGCAGGATCTGCTCGCCGCGATTGACACGGTGAAGGCGCACGGCAAAAAAACAGGGCTTTCCGTGAAGCCCAGAACGCCGGCGGAAGTGCTGATCCCGTATCTGCCTCTGCTCGATCTTGTACTGGTCATGACGGTGGAGCCCGGCTTCGGCGGGCAGCGCTTTATGGCCGACCAGCTCCCGAAAATTGCAAAGCTCCGCACCATGATTGACGCCTCCAATCCGGCGTGCGAGCTGGAGGTAGACGGCGGCATTGACGCGAGCACGTCGCCTCTTGTCAAAACGGCTGGCGCAAATGTCCTTGTGGCAGGCAGCGCTATTTTCCGCCAGGCGGATCGCGCCGCAGCCATCTACGGCATCCGAAACGCAGAATAAGGTAGGGTTCCAACATGTCTTTTTTCCCAAACGCTCTCGAAATTCTGATTGATAAATTTGCCTCGCTGCCCGGCATCGGCAAAAAGAGCGCCCAGCGGCTGGCGTTCCATGTCCTCGCGCTGCCGGAGGAGGATGCGCTCAGCTTCGCCGCCGCGATCGTGGACGCCAAGCGCAGCATTCACTGCTGCTCAGTGTGCCAAAACCTGACGGACAGTGAGATCTGCCCGATCTGTGACTCTCCAAAGCGCGACCGGAGCACCATCTGCGTTGTTGCTGAGCCACGTGACGTGCTGTCCTTCGAGCGGAGCCGGGAATACAACGGTGTGTATCACGTCCTGCACGGCGTGCTTTCGCCGATGAATCACATTGGGCCGGACGATATCCGCATTCAGGAGCTTGTCAAGCGGGTAGCCGGCGGCGGCATTTCCGAGGTCATTATGGCGACCAACCCGGATACGGAAGGGGAGACGACGGCAACCTATATTTCCCGTCTCCTCAAGCCGTTCGAGGTAAAGGTCACGCGACTGGCCTACGGAATTCCGGTCGGCTCAAATCTGGAATTTGCGGACGACGCCACGCTTCTGCGTGCGCTTTCCGGCCGCATTGAAATGTGAGGTTTAGTCCCGGCCGTTTCCGGCAATACTGAACTCAGGCATTTCCCTACATACAATGGTAGCATCGCTTGACAAGGGGATACACGCCTGACGGCGTGTCTTTCCGGCGCTTTTCGGTCTTTTCGCTTTGATGGGCGTCAGCCCATCTGCATCTCAAAAACCAAAAATCGCTCATAAATCCATTGCCGTCAGGTGCTCGCAGTTTTGCCGGAGCAGAAAAATGTTCAGGCAATGAAAAGCCCGCAGGGAATACTTGCTGTATTGTCAAGGGCTTTGAAGCGGCATGGGCGTTTTTCTGCCCGTCAAAACCGTGCATGCTCTTGTCAAGCGATGCTAGGAACACCAAAAAATAATCCGTCCCCGGTCATCTGCCGGAGACGCTAAAGGAGAATTCAATGGCATCAAAACTGAAAATCATTCCGCTCGGCGGTCTGGGTGAGATCGGCAAAAACCTGACCGTCTACGAGTATGGAAAAGACATCATTCTGGTTGACTGCGGCATGGGCTTCCCGGATCAGAGTCTCTATGGCGTAGATATGGTCATTCCCGACATCACGTATCTGAAGAGCAACCGGGATCACATCCGTGGCATGATTATTACGCACGGGCATGAAGATCACATCGGCGCGATCCCGTACGTGCTGCGTGAGCTGGACATTCCCATCTACACCGCACCGCTGACCGCTGCCATCATTGAGCTGAAGCTGGAGGAGCACGATCTGCTGTATCACACGCAGATTTTCACCAAAAATCCGGGCGACCGGTTCAAGCTCGGCTGCTTCGAGGTTGAGTTCATCCACGTCAACCACAGCATCGCCGACGCGGTGGCGCTGGCGATCAAGACCCCGATCGGCACCATCATCCAAACCGGCGACTTCAAAATTGACATCACCCCCATACAGGGCGGCATGATCGACCTGCCGCGTCTCGGCCAGCTCGGAAACGAGGGCGTTCTGGCGCTGCTGTCCGATTCCACAAACGTGGAGCGTCCGGGCTATTCCGCGTCGGAAAGCCGGGTGGGGGACTGCTTCGACGAGCTTTTTAAAAACTGTGACAAGCGCATCATCGTTACCACTTTTGCCTCCAACGTTCACCGCCTGCAGCAGATCATCAACGTCGCTGCGAAGTACAAGCGGAAGGTCGGTATCACGGGGCGCAGCATGGAAAACGTCATGCGCGTCGCAACCGAACTGGACTATGTGGACATTCCGGAGGGCGTCATGGTAGACATGGCGCATATCGGGAGCCTTCCGAAGAACAAAACCGTCGTCATCTGCACCGGCAGTCAGGGCGAAACCATGTCGGCGCTCTATCGCATGGCGTTTTCCGAGCACCGGCAAGTCTCCATCAACGCAGGTGACCGCGTGATCATCTCCGCCTCGGCCATTCCGGGCAATGAGACGACCATCAGCAAGGTCATTGACGAGCTGTTCCAGAAGGGCGCAGAGGTCATTTATGACCGCAACACGCCGCTGCATGTCTCCGGTCACGCCTGTCAGGAAGAGCTGAAAATGATGCTTGCGCTGACCAAGCCGCAGTATTTCATCCCTGTACACGGTGAATACCGGATGCTCTGCAAGCACGCCGAGATCGCAAAATTGATGGGCGTCGAGCCGAAAAACGTGGTGATTTCCGAAAACGGAAAAGTCATCGAGCTTACCAAACGCAGCATCAAATCAACCTCCAGCGTACCAGCAGGCGACGTATATATCGACGGAACCGGCGTCGGCGACGTCGGAAGCGCCGTGTTGCGCGACCGGCGGCATCTGGCCGAGGACGGCGTCGTCATGGCGATCGTCACGCTTTCTGCCGACGACGGAAAGCCCATCGCCCAGCCGGAGATCATTACCCGCGGCTTTGTCTATGTGAAAGAGGCGGAAAAACTGATCGACGAGCTGAAGCGCGTTGTCAACGAAAGTATGGATAGCTGCGAGCGCCAGCACATCACGGAGTGGTCCGCCATCAAGGGCCGCATCAAATCCAACATTTCAGGCTACCTCTACAAAACGACGCGGCGCAGCCCCATGATTCTGCCGGTCATCATTGAAGTCTGACCGGAGCTGGGGAGAGACGCTATGAACATTCAGATCTGGGGTAAATCCAAGTGCTTCGACACCAAAAAGGCAGAACGGTATTTTAAAGAGCGCAGGATCAAATATCAATATATTGACCTGCTCCGGTACGGCATGAGCCGCGGCGAGCTTACAAGCGTAAAAAACGCGGTTGGGCTGGACGCGCTCGCCGACCCGAAGGCCGCGGATTATCCGCTGCTGCAATATCTGGCCTACGACGCCGACAAGCTGGAAAAGCTGCTGGAAATGCCGGAGCTACTGAAAACCCCCATCGTCCGTAACGGAAAAAAAGCCACCGTCGGCTATTGCCCGGACGTATGGAAAGACTGGGATTAAAATCAAAAGAACGCCTGTACATAGCACAGGCGTTCTTTTGATTTTATACAGGCTGATTCACAACGCCGGCAAACAGCGGCAGGCCGTCCGCGCCGGTGATGACAAAAAGAAACGGGCGATCCAGCACAAAATCCACTTCATCCTCTGGCGGCATTGCCGCCCCACACTTCTGCATGACCGTATACGCCGCCGCAGTACAGCCTTCTTCATCCACCATTACCCGCGCGGCATGTCTGACGGAATCCAGGCCAATGCCATTCACATCCGGCGTAAGGGGAGAAAAATCGGCAGCCACATCGTCAAACACATCTGTCACACCCAATTCTTTGAGTCCGTCTTTCAAATCGACATCGGAAACAACGTCAAATTTCGGCATCGCCAAATTGACGGTTAAGAACTTTTTGTTTGCCCATCCGCCATCCAGTTGATTTCCGGTTGAAACCAACTCCATGACCGCGCTGTCCGACAGCAGATCCCCGACCGAAACGCCTTCGTCCGGCAGAATGAGCCACATGCTTCCGCTCTCATCCAGTCCCTGCGCCACAGCGGAAAAGCCGTCGCCCCAAAAGTAATGTTTGCTGCTGCTCCGATGCATGAAATCACAGGTCACGTCGCCGCTGGCTGCATGGAAGGTCCCAGCTTCCGTCGCAGATTCCGAAAATTGTTCACTCCACTTCGCCTGAAAATAGATCGTAGACGCCAGCGCCAGAATCGTCTGGCGATCCAATTTCATATCAGATGCCTGCTCCTGCAGCAAGCCGCCCGTCTGCTCATTCAGCCAGTCCTGCAACGCCTTTGTGAACTCCGCCGAGCCCATCTCGCCCCGATAGGAAGATACATAATAGGTTTTGGCCAGTCGGTTCAGCGTGGACTGCTTGAAATTCACAGTTTCATTCATCCAAAGCGAATTGGCCAGAACGCTGGTCACAGCGCCGTCCTTGCAATAATTTGCATTCCACAGCGCGGATACCCGCTCCCGAAGCGGCTCAATTTGCGTTTCGCCCAGCAGATTCAGAATCTGCTGCCGGGTGTTTCCATCCGTAATTTCGGCCAGCATGCTCAGCGCCATGTAGACATTCAGCGGGGAATAGACGTGATTTTCCGTCTCTGCGCCGGACAGGAACTGCCGCATCGTTGCCGTAAAGAAGCCATTCAAACCGTCGGCATATCCGTCCGGCTGGTCTTGCTGTGCCCGCCGCGATGCCAGCCACGCGTCATACGCCTCGGAAAACGCCTCGTTATCGAGTTCGCCATAGTCCGTTTCGTTCGGATAGGGCGCCATTTCCGGATATTCCGCCTCTGCAAGCGCATAAGTACTGCCACCCGGACCACTTTTTCCGAAAATACAGGCCAGTACAACACACAGGCAGGCAGCTGCCGCAACGCAGCGGATCCACAGCCGCCGTTTGCTTTTGTGCTTCTTTCTGGTTTGTTCCGCTTCCGCAATCAAATCCTCATCCAGCATCCCAATCGCATCGCTGAATTTTTCTGCTTTCATAATACAAATCCCTCCTTTTCCAAGTAGGTTTTTAACCCCATCCGCGTGCGGTACAGCAGACTTTTGACCTTTGATTCCCGCATGCCACAATAGTCCGCCACCTCCCGCAGCGAGTCCATGAAATAATACCGGACGATAAATGTGTTTCGTGCCTCCGGAGATGTCGTGCGAAGGTATGCGCTGATCGTCTCCGCCAGCAGATGCAGATCCACGCTTTCGCCCGTGGTGTCGCCGCCGGAAACGCATTCCTCCAGCTCAGAAAGGGAGACGGCATAGGCCGACGTTTTTCGCTTTTCGCTGTTGCGCTTTCGGAAAATGTCAATGGATAGTTGCCGTGTGATTTTCCCCAGATAGGTGGACAGCACGCCCGGCCAATGCGGCGGCATGGAGTCCCATGCTTTCAGATAGGTGTCGTTCACGCTCTCCTGACTGTCTTCCACATCCGCGAGAATGTTATAGGCGATCTTCATAAGGTAGTGTCCGTATTTCTGTTCCGTTTCCCGGATGGCGGCTTCCTCCCGCTGCCAGTACAGCGCAACAATATCCTCGTCCTGCATCCGTATCCCCCTTTCGTACAATTGGCGCCTCTGTATCTATATCCCGTAAAAAATCGAATTTGGTTGCATGGGATGCAAAAAAATCCTCTCGTATGAAAATACGGGAGGATTTTTTTGCTGGGGCGCAATCAGGCAAACGTGGCCGAGCCGCCGTTTGTCGGCACCACGCCGACGTATGTGGTGCCGCGCGCAAGATTCAGCGGCGTGCCGTCCGCAAGCGTGTAGGTAAAGCAGTCGTTGATGCTGCTGCGCGACCACTTGATCGGCACATATTTACCACCGCAGGCGAGATAGCCGTCACCGCTGCCGGTCAATTCAACCGCGAGACGGCCGTAACTGTCCACCGTGGACATTGCCGCAGACAGCACCAGAACGTTGCTGAAAGCAACTTTTTCACCTGTCGCACCGTCTTTATAATCGTCATTATACTGCACAGCGGTATACTTGCCGGAATCTGACTGATACGTAAACTGTGTCGATTTGGATGTATTGAACGTCACCTGGATGGTGGCCGCATCTCCTGTGCACTGCGATACGGCGTCGTCCGAGAAAGTCAGACCGGTCTTATAGCCGCTGTTGTGTTCCGTGCGGAAGCCATACTCCTGCACCAGATCCGCGACCTTCGTGCCATGGAAGAACAGGGTGTGCTCAGACCCGTGCTGACCACGGCTGGAGTCGCGGTAGAAAATCGCAGAAGAGGCCTTGGCATCGCGCACGCCGTCAAAATTGTCGGCGTTGTAAGTCTTTACATCGCTGTACGCCTGCTCGCTTCCGCCGCCATGGATCACAATCGCGTCATAAGACAACGCGACGCTCAGATAGTAGGGGCGCAGGCTACGGATGCTGCCGACGGCTTCCAGATCGGAGAGATCGCTGAAGATCGCCATCATACGGGTGATGCCCCCCTCAGCGGGAATTTCATAAATCATATCCGCGCTGCCAACGCCGACTTGCGGCTGCGCGTAAATGATATTGTTAATCATAACAGCGTATGGACGCGTATTCGCCGGCTCCTCATCCAGAAGCTCGCCAGTCAGCGGCGCATAATAGGTCTGATTTTTTGCGTCGGTCTTGTTATTGGACACAGACGGCTTCTCAGACTTCGGTCCGCCGCAGCCACTGCACAGAATCAATGCCAATGCGAGCAAAATTGCCAGATATCGTTTCAAGCAAAACACCTCATTTCTTTTTGCTGAATTGTATGATACACGCTTCGCAGACGATTGTCAAACCTTCTCAGACGTGCTATCATAAATATCATATCTTAAATTTTGGAGATGGATTGCAATGTATGATGAAATCCGCGCAGCCGCAAAGGCTGCCATACTGGAGCTTTTAGATGCCGCGCAGCTCAAACCCGGCCAGCTGGTCGTAATTGGCTGCTCCTCCAGTGAGATCATGGGGCAGAAAATCGGAAAAGGTTCGATGCCGGAGGCGGCGCAGGCCGTGGTCGATGTGGTTTTGCCCACGATTCAGGAACATGGGCTGTATCTCGCAGCTCAGTGCTGCGAGCACCTCAATCGCGCTCTGATCGTGGAGCGGGAAACCGCCGAAAAATTCGGCTATGAGATCGTTTGCGTCCGCCCGCGTCCGAAGGCCGGCGGATCATTTGCAACCGCTGTGTACGAAGCCATGAACGACCCGGTCGCTGTGGAATTTGTCCGCGCCGACGCGGGACTCGACATCGGCAACACCATGATCGGGATGCATCTGAAGCACGTGGCCGTTCCGCTGCGTCTGGCTGTCAAAACCATAGGGGAGGCTCCCGTAAACGCTGCCAGAACCCGTCCCAAACTGATCGGCGGCGCACGTGCCGAATACCCGGATTAAACGTCAAAAAACGCGCTTTCCGAATTGGAAAGCGCGTTTTTATCGTATCAATCTTACATAATGACCGTCAAAGCCAGCGTCAGAACCACAAACACAAGGCTGAACCACTTCGTCATCTTGGCGAGCTTGGCGTCCAGCGTCTTGGCTTTGCCCTTGGACATAAACGTATCCGCGCCGCCCGCGATCGCGCCGGACAGGCCGGAACTTTTGCCGGACTGCATCAGAACGATCACAGTCACCGCAAGGCCGGACAACAGCTGGAGGATGGTCAAAATCAAAGTCGGAATCGACATTCTATTCAATCCTTTCATACTAGGGGATATTTCACCACATATAACAGTGGTACTATATCACAAGCCAGTCCGCATTGCAAGTGATTTTTTACACTTTACTGCTCACACAAACCAGAACTGTTCATTTCTTCTTTTCACAGGCAACCGGACGTTTCCGTTTTAATTCCGCATGGTGTGCCCTGCATGCTTCACAGTTCCCATGACGTTCTCATTTTTTCTTTTTGCAAGGACAATTTTCATTCGTCATGACGATTACCTCATCTCAATTTGTTTTGTCTGTCCGTTTCTCGTCATCTGGATTACCGTCTCCACATGTGGTGTATGCGGGAACATGTCCACCGCCTCGGCAGCGGTCGGCGCATAGCCGCGCGCGTGCAGCAGCTTCAGATCCCGTGCCAAGGTTCCCGGATCGCAGGAGACATAGACGATGCGCTGCGGTTGCATGGAAACGATGGCGTCGATCGCCTCCGGGTACATGCCCTTGCGCGGCGGATCGACCACAACGCAGTCCGGCCTCAGTCCTCGCGCGGCGAGTTGCTCTGCCGCTTCTCCCGCGTCTGCACACAAAAATTCCGCGTTTTTGATCCCATTATTCGCTGCGTTTTCCGCTGCGTTCTGCACCGCCGCCGGCACAATCTCCGCACCAATGACGTGTGCCGCACGCTGTGCCAGACACAGGCTGATCGTGCCCGCACCGCAATACAAATCCAGAACCGTATCCTCCGGCGATGCAACCGCATACTGCACCGCGCGCTCGTATAGCCGCTCTGCCTGCGTGGGATTCACCTGATAAAACGCCTGCGGCGAGAGCGTAAACGTCAGCCCGCACAAAACGTCTGCCAGTTCCGCCTTGCCCCAGAGCGTATAAAAATCGTCAGCAAGCACAACATTACCTTTTTGCTTGTTCACATTCAACACAATGCCGGTCAGTTCCGGGCACTGCACCCGCACATATGCAACCAAATTCTCGGTTTTCGCGCCAAATCCACGCGCAGAGACAATGCAGAGTACCGCGTCTGCCGTGTGTACCGCGCAGCGCGTGAACAGATGGCGCACCGTGCCTTTTCCGGTCGCCTCATCATAGGGCGCGGCGCCGTTTTCCTGCATCCACCGGCAGACGGCGTCCGCCGCCCGGTCGGCCAGCGGCTGCTGCAGCAGGCAGGCATCCACCGGCGTAACGTCGTGGCTCGACGCACGGTAAAAGCCCTTGACCGGGGCGCCGTTCTGCATACCGACTGCATAAATGGCCTTGTTGCGGTAATGCGCCGGCGCTTCCATGCCCACGATGTGCTGCACCGCAAAATCCAGACCGCCGATGCGTCGGATCGCGTCGTTCACGCGGCCAAGCTTCATGCGCAGCTCTTCGTCATACGTCATATGCAGCAGGCTGCAGCCGCCGCATTTGCGAAAAACAGGGCAGGGAGGACGCTGCCGGTTCGGCGACGGCGTAATGCAGCGCTCCGCCTTGCCGTACACTGCCGAAGCCGTCACCTTTAAGATGCGGATCTCCCACGTCTCGCCAACAATGGTGTTTTTCACAAACACCGCCCGGCCGCCGATATGACAAACGCCGGCACCGTCGGCAGCATATCCCGTGATCTCAGCGGTATGCAGTTGATTTTTTGCAAGCATTTCCATGGAAAACTCCTAGATCAGATATTCTGCTGCGCCTCCGCAATGTGCATGTATTCGTCGTAGGTGCAGGTGCGGTCTATGATACCTTCCTCCGTGATCTCGATGATTCGGTTGGCGACCGTCTGCGTAAGCTGGTGGTCGTGGCTGGTGAAAATGATGTTGTAGGGGAAAGCGTCCATGCCGTTGTTGAGCGCCGCAATGCTCTCCAGATCGAGGTGGTTCGTCGGCTGGTCGAACACGAGGAAGTTTGCGCCGCTGAGCATCATCTTGGACAGCATACAGCGCACCTTCTCACCGCCGGAAAGCACGGAGACCTTTTTATACACATCGTCGCCGGAAAACAGCATCCGGCCAAGGAACGTGCGCAGATAGCTCTCACGCTTGTCGGTGGAAAATTGCCGCATCCAGTCAATCAGGTCATATTCGCAGCCGTCGAAATAGCTGCTGTGATCCTTGGGGAAGTAGGCCTGTGTTGTGGAGACTCCCCACTTGACCGTTCCCGCGTCCGGTTCTTCATCGCCCATGAGGATCTTGAACAGCATCGTCACAGCAAGCTCATTCTTGCCGATGATGGCGATCTTATCCTCCTTGCCGACAATGAAGCTCACGTGATTGAGCAGCTTTACGCCATCCACCGTCTTGCTCACATCCGTAACAAACAGGCGATCCTTGCCCGGTTCGCGCTCAGCTTTGAAGCCGACCCACGGGTAGCGGCGGCTGGAGGCAGGCATTTCTTCGACCGAAATTTTTTCCAGCAGTTTCCGGCGGGAGGTCGCCTGCCGGGACTTGGACTTGTTTGCGGAAAAGCGCGCAATGAAGTTTTGCAGCTCCTGAATCTTCTGTTCAGCGCGCTTGTTCTGATCCTTGACGAGCTTTTGCATGAGCTGGCTGGACTCATACCAGAAATCATAGTTGCCGACATACATCTTGATCTTGCCGTAGTCGATATCGACGATGTGCGTGCAGACGTTATTGAGGAAATAGCGGTCATGCGACACGACAAGCACCGTGCCGTCATAGTCCATCAGAAAGTCCTCCAGCCAGACGACGCTGGCCAGATCGAGGTTGTTCGTCGGCTCGTCGAGCAGGATGATGTCCGGATGGCCGAACAGCGCCTGCGCCAACAAAACCTTCACCTTCAGGCGCGGATCCATATCGGACATCAGCGTCTCGTGATCGTCCGGCGAGACGCCCAACCCCTGCAGGATGCGGGACGCATCGGACTCAGCCTCCCAGCCGCCGAGTTCGGCAAACTCCTCCTCCAGTTCGGAAGCGCGCATGCCGTCCTCGTCCGTCATCTCCTCCTTGGCATAGATCGCGTCCTTCTCCTTGCCGCAGTCGTACAGCCGCTGGTTGCCCATAATGACGGTGTCCATCACCGTGTAGGCGTCATACATCGTCTGATCCTGCTTCAGGACGGACATTCTTGCCTTCGGGTCAAGATAGACGTGGCCGGAGGTCGGCTCCAGCACACCGGAAAGAATTTTCAGAAACGTGGATTTTCCGGCGCCGTTTGCGCCGATGATACCATAGCAGTTTCCGGCGGTAAATTGCAGATTTACCTTGGAAAACAGGGGAGAGCCGCCATATTGCAGCGACAGGTCTTCAACCGTGATCAATGTGGAAATCTCCTTTCAGAATGAATGACATGACCGCAGAGGAGCCGGCGTTGTTGTCCGCCGGCTCCTGCTGCTGTATCGTTACTCAGCCACAATTTTTTTCAGTCTCGCATACCGCGGCATGGAGTGCTCCAGCGGCAGCTTTGGCTCGCCCTGGATCAGCGGCAGCACGTAATCAATCAAGTCGTCCGTGACCTGATTGTGCTCCGGTGTGATCCACTCCATGGGAACCTTCTTCTCATAGTTTGCAACCGCCGTAAGCGGAATGAGCTTTGTCGCGCAGTGATACTGACCATCCACCGTCTCGCGCTCGAATGCAACCATTTTGCCGGTCTCACCGCCGACTGCCGCCTCCACAGCCACCTTACCAGCGTTGAACGCCTCGTCCACATCCGTCTGGGACGCAAGATGCGCGCCGCAGCGCTGCAGCAGGGACAGCTCAATGCCGCGCACCTTTGCGCCGGTGCGCTTCTTTACCATTTCTGCCAGCAGAGAAGCCAGTCCACCGAGCTGCGCATGGCCGAATCCGTCTGTTGCAGAGGTCTTCGCTTCGGAGACAAAGCTGCCGTCGGCGTAATGGATTCCCTCGGACACCGCTACGAGCACTTTGCCCTTTTCCGCATAGATGCGCTCTACATCGGCAAAAAATGCGTCCAGATCAAAATCGACCTCCGGCAGATAGACGAGATCCGGGCCTGCGCCAAACTTGGTCGCAACAGCGGCGCTGGCGGCCAGCCAGCCGGCGTGGCGTCCCATGATCTCGATGATCGTAATCATGCCGGTGTCATATACGGTGCAGTCCTTGGAAACCTCCATGCAGGACGTCGCGATATACTTTGCTGCGCTGGCAAAGCCGGGGCAGTGGTCCGTGCCGTAAAGGTCATTGTCAATCGTTTTCGGCACGCCCATCACGCGGCACTCCCAGCCGCTCTTGGCCATGAACCGGCTGATCTTATCGCAGGTATCCATGGAGTCGTTGCCGCCGTTATAGAAGAAATAGCGAACATTGTATTTTTTGAAAATCTCCAGAATCCGCTGATAATCCGTGTCGTCCTGTTCCGGATCCTTCATTTTATACCGGCAGGAACCCAGCTCGGAAGAGGGGGTATGCAGCAGCAAACTCAGCTCATACGGGTCCTCCTGATTCATGTCATACAGCTTATCCTCCAGCACGCCCTTGATGCCGTGCGCGGCACCATACACTCTGGTGATCGCCTCCGACTCCAGCGCCGTCTTGATCACGCCGTAAGCGCTGGCGTTGATGACCGCGGTCGGCCCGCCCGACTGTCCAATGATGCATGCACCTTTCAATTCGTTTGCCATAATCGTCCGCCTCCAAAAATGATATGGGATTCTGCTATTGATATTATCACAAAAATTGTGTAAAATATATTGATGACCCAAGAAAAGTGGGTTTTGGCAGCCACGTACTATAATATATGAAAGGAAGTTGAATTGTCAATGTCCATTGTAACATCGAAGGAAATGTTTGAAAAGGCCTATCAGGGCGGTTACGCCATCGGTGCTTTCAACGTCAATAATATGGAGATCATTCAGGGCATCACGGAGGCCGCAAAGGAGTGCAACGCGCCTGTGATTCTGCAGGTTTCCTCTGGCGCGAGAAAATATGCAAACCGCACGTATCTGGTCAAGCTCGTGGAAGCCGCGGTCATCGAAACCGGCCTTCCGATCTGCCTGCATCTGGACCACGGCGATTCGTTCGAGCTGTGCAAATCCTGCGTGGACGACGGCTTTTCATCCGTCATGATCGACGCATCCTCCAAGCCGTTTGAGGAAAACATCGCCCTGACCCGTCAGGTCGTGGAATACGCGCACGCACACGGCGCCGTCGTCGAGGCGGAGCTTGGCACGCTTGCCGGCATTGAGGACGACGTTCACGTCAGCGCCGAGGATTCCTCCTACACCCGCCCGGAGGATGTGCAGGAATTTGTGGAAAGAACCGGCTGTGACTCTCTGGCCATCGCCATCGGCACCAGCCACGGCGCATATAAGTTCAAGCCCGGCACGAAGCCGCAGCTCCGCTTCGACATTCTGGAAGAGGTTTCTGAGCGTCTGCCCGGCTTCCCGATCGTGCTGCACGGTTCTTCTTCCGTTCCGCAGGAATATGTACAGATGATCAACGAAAACGGCGGTGCGATGCCCGGTGCGATCGGCGTGCCGGAAGATCAGCTCCGTCAGGCTGCAAGACTCGCTGTCTGCAAGATCAACATCGACTCCGACCTGCGTCTGGCCATGACCGGCACCATTCGCAAGTATTTTGCCGAACATCCCAATGAATTCGACCCCAGAAAATATCTTGGCCCGGCGCGCGCCAACATCAAGGAGCTCGTCAAGCACAAGATCATCAATGTGCTCGGCTGCGACGGTAAGGCCTGAAATCAACCGGTTTCTACCCAAAGGAGGTTCCGCAAATGAACATCCGTGACACCTTGAAGCGCGCAGCGGCGACGTGCTTTGCCGCCGATCTGCCGGAATACGACTGGAAGACGCTCAACCTGTTTCGGGACAGCGGAGCGGGGAAGTCCCTGCTCATCCGTCTGGCTATTGCAACCGTGCTGATGGCCTGCGGACTGTTTTTCACCGCCGGCGGTGTGCTCTGGTACATTCTGCTCATTTTGTCTGCGCTCGTTGCGGGCTATGACTATCTGGCGGCCGCTGTTTTGTGCATTCTGGGCGGAAAACCGCAGCGCAGCGCCGTTTGGCTCTCGGTCTGCATGATTGCCGTCATTGCCGCCGGCGCGCCGGTGGACGCCGCTGCGTTCATGATTCTGTACCGGATTGTCACCCTGTTGATCGGTTACGTCACGGATCGCACCATCCAGACTTTGGCGGATGCTACAGGCGGGGAGATCCAATCCTCCGCTGAATTTGCCGCCCCCAAATGGATCGCTTATCTGCTGCCAGCCGGCATCGTTCTGGCTGTGATCGTATTCGCCGTACAGCTCTGGCTGAAGGAGTCTACGGCGGCAGTTGCCATCCGCAGTGCGCTGTGTGTGCTCGTCATTGCAAGCCCGCTTTCGCTGCTCGCGGCCGTTCCGCTGACGTGGTACTGCGCTGTGAACGGCGCCTATACCAATCACGTGCTGTTCCGGAGCTGCCGCGCCATGCGCAAGCTGCTGCGCGTCCGCTCCGTCGCGCTCGACGATCGCGGCGCCGCCTCCGGCGATCTGCCAAAGCTGGCGTCAATCAAATCGGACCATCTCTCGCCGGAGCTGCTGCTGAAGCTCGCCGCGCACGCTGAGTGCCGCTCTCACAGCCGCACGGCGCGGGCCATTCTCGCCGCTTACAATGGGCCGCTGGCGCCGGAGCTGATTGACCGTGCGCTGGACATTCCCGAATGCGGCACAGAAGTGTACATTCAAAATCTCCGCATTTGCGTCGGCACCCGTGAGCTGATGATTCTCAAGGGAATCTCGATTCCGGACGAGGATCTTGCCGAGGCATACGTCGTTTATGTTGCCATCGCCGACCGTTACGCGGGGAAGATTCTGCTTCAGGAGGTCGCCAATACCGACGCCAAGCCCGCCGTCAAGGATTTGCGCGCCATGGGGGTCCGCTCTGTGACCCTGTTCAGCAGCGCGCAGAACGAGTCGGTCTCCAAAATCGCGAAATCGCTGAAAGCAGAGCAGCTCTACTGCAAGTGTACGCCGGAGGAAAAAGCGCAGATTTTGTATGATATTCAGTCTGCACTGCCCGAAGGCGAATCTCTGCTGTACGTAGATCGTGGCTGTGTCTCCCATTCGGAGCATTCGCCCGCAAACGTGGACGCTTGCATGATTTCCGAAGAAAACAACGGCCAGTTCGACGCCGATATCCTGATTCTCGACGGTGACCTACAGCTCGTCCCGGATGCGATGGAGACCGCAGCATGGGTCAACACGCTGTGCCGGGAGCACCTCATTATTGCCGCCGCAGTCAAAGCGCTCCTGGTCGTACTGGCCATTCTCGGCTACTGCACGGTTTGGTTCGCCGTTGTGCTCGACGGTGCCGCCACGCTGGGTACGCTTTTGCTGGCCATCCGGGCCTACGGCTTCAATAAGCCGCACCGCCGTGCAAAAGACTATCTGCCAAATTTCAAATCCTAATCCTTTATCAACAACACGCAGACCGATGCGCTTGTGAGTAATCACAAATGCATCGGTCTGCGTGCTGTTTGAATCTCAAGGCTCGTCCGAATCGTCATGTGAAAGCGAAGGGGAGAAGCTGCTCAGGGGATTGGCATCCGCCGCAGTGCGCAGCTCCGCATTGTCAATATGCGTGTAGATCTGCGTCGTGTTCAGATTTTCGTGCCCCAGTACCTCCTGCAGTGTGCGCACGTCCACGCCGTTTTGCAGCATCAGCGTCGCCGCTGTGTGCCGCAGCTTGTGGGCGGAGTAGAGGCTGGCATCCAGTCCCGCTTTCGTGAGATTCTTTTTCACCATTACCTGAATGCTGTCGCAGCTGATACGCGCACGCCGGTTGGAGAGAAACATTGCCGTCACACGGGGCGGTGCAAGGAGCTTGCGCACCTCCAAATACCGGTCGATTGCATTCCTGCAGGCGTCGTTCAGATAAACCGTGCGCTCCTTGTTGCCCTTGCCGACTACCCGGAGACTTTCGCCGCGATAGTCCGAGACATTCAGGCCAACGATCTCCGAAATTCTCAACCCACAGTTGAGAAAAATACAAAGAATGCAATAATCTCGTTCCCTGTTTTTCCCTTCCACGACCGACAGCAGGCGCTGGCTTTCCTCGAGTGTGAGATAGCGGGGGAGTGTTTTGGGAATTTTGGGCGAATCCAAGTCCTGCACCGGGTTTTCGTTCAACACCTTGGCTTTGACCGTAAGATATTTAAAAAAGCTGCGGATTGCCGCAATTTTCCGCGCGCGCGATGCAGCGGACAAACCATATTCGGGTTCCTGACAATTGGGTTGTTTGATGCGGTCGCGGGCAAGATACGCCAGAAAATCATAGACCTCGGTCAGGGTTACAGCAGCAACAAACGGCACGTCAACATCTGAAATGGATATTTCCTCAAATTCCGCAGTGCGCGGCACAAGACCACGCGACAACTTCAGAAACCGGAAAAACGTCCGGAGGTCTAAATAATATTCATCCACAGTCGCTTTTGAGTGACCGCGAATGGTTTCGTGATAAATCAAAAAGTCCCGCAAAATCTGCGGCGCGTCGGAACGATCCACGAAAGCCACCTCGTTTCGTACGCATTATACCAAAAGGGGATCCGGCGTGTCCATTGACAAAATGCACATAAAATTCGGCAAAATAAAAATTTTGCCGAATTTAGGGGAGCCGTTTTTCCATATCGGCCTTTGACAAACGCAACCGCACTTATTTTTAATGCGCTTCAATATAGCCCTTTAGTTTTGAATGATATTCATCCAGTGTATCCGGCATGGATTCCGTGTCTCTTCCAAAGAGCAGATCAGGCAGATAGCGCGGTCGTTTTCCGCCAGATTCCATCGCCCGAATACAGCCGATACAATAGACCACCACATCATCCTGTGGGAACTGTTCCGCCCGAATACGAATGCGGCTTTCTACCTGCTCATTGGGAACGCTGCCGTAGAAATTGTCTCCGCAGCAGATTGATTCTGTACCGCTGAATTCCGATTCTTCAATCGCTATGTTCATTTTTCTCAAAAGGCTTCTCACCGCCTTGTGAACCTGTGGCTTATGCCGGTAGCCGCAGGAATCGTGAATGGATACCGTCAATCCGCTGTGATCCGGCAGTTTCAGCCCGGCGATGCTGTCTATGACCTCCCAATAAGAAATTGTATTGATCCCTTGATATAGAGAGCGAAAACGACGATCACAGCCTGCACAGTTGTTAATAATGACAGCCCCCGGCTCCAAGCATGGGTCGTGGCTGCAGCAGCGCGTATGTAATTTCACATCCGCGAAGTGTTCCCGCAAAAGATCCCACATGAGCTGCGGAAGTTCCGGCTTATAAAGGCTCAGCGCACAACCTGGGTTGAAATAGCATTTGCTCCAATCCACGCTCTCGATTGAGATGCTTTTCCGCACCCCAGCCGCAGCGTGAGCCGCGCCCACCGGGCAAACTACAGAACAAGTGCCGCAGTCGATGCACTTCTGCGGATCGATGGCATACGATTCAAACCGCTTCTCAATCGCCCCGGTCGGGCATACTTTTACACACGCCCCACAGCCCACACACTCGCTGTCAATCTCAAAGTGGAATTTATCTTCTTTGCCGATCTGAACCGGGTCAGCAAAAATGATATGCTCCGTATCCATGTTTCAAGTTCCTCCTTTGTGATAGAGAAATTCCTCGCAGGTGCATTTCCGTCTAGGATCCGAACACAGCGCGCAGCGCTTCGCGGACACTGCGAACCGGAATCGTCTCCAGTTGCTTGTACTGCTGCACATCGTCGCGGACGTGCGCCGGGATGACACACCGCCGGAATCCCAGCCGCGCAATCTCCGACAGACGCTGGTTCAGATGATTCACCGAACGCACCTCGCCGGACAGTCCGATTTCTCCAACTGCCGCCAAATCTGAACCCACGGGCAAATCCTTAAAGCTTGATGCCAGTGCCAGCACAATCGCCAGATCAGCCGCTGTTTCATCCAACTGTAAGCCGCCGACCACGTTGATATACGCATCGCAGCCAGACAGCACCAGGCCCGCACGCTTTTCCAGCACCGCCATCAGCAGCATGGCGCGGTTGTAATCCACGCCATTGGCGTTACGTCGAGCACCGCTGTAGCCGGACGGCGTCACGAGCGCCTGAATCTCCGCCAGCACCGGCCTGGTGCCCTCCATGACGCTGACCACGCATGTCCCCGGCGCATTCGCCGGGCGGCCTGACAGCAACATTTCCGACGGATTGGCAACCTCTTTCAATCCGCTGTCAATCATTTCAAAAACGCCGATTTCGTTGGTCGAACCAAAACGATTCTTTGCAGCACGCAAGATGCGGTATGCCAGACTCTGGTCGCCCTCAAAATACAGGACGCAGTCCACCATGTGCTCCAAAACCTTTGGCCCGGCAATGCTGCCTTCCTTGTTGACGTGCCCTACCACGAACGCCGTGTAGCCGCTGTCCTTGGCCGAGCGCATGATGCGCATGGTACATTCTCGCACCTGACTGATGCTGCCCGGCGTTGCAGAAGTCTCCGCATCAAACATGGTCTGGATCGAATCCACGATCAGAACCGTTGGCTGCAGTTCATCAACGGCGGCAAGCACAGTGCCAAGGTCTGTCTCCGCCAGCACGTAGATACTCCCCTGATCGACTTCAAGGCGCTGTGCGCGCATTTTAAGCTGGCGTTGGCTCTCTTCGCCGGAGACATATAAAATCCGCTCCTGCGCGCCGATTTTACCGCAGAGCTGCAGCAGCAGCGTCGATTTGCCAATACCGGGCGCGCCGCCCACCAGAACAAGCGAGCCACGCACAGCGCCGCCGCCGAGTACGCGGTCAAATTCCCGGATTCCTGTGGAAAATCGAAGCTCTTCCTGCACATCCAGCTCGGAAAGCAGCTTTGGCGCCGTGATTTTTCTGGCTTTGCTGCCGACGTTGGATTTTGGCTCTTTGGGCGCCTCGGTCAGCGTGTTCCACGCGCCGCACGCGGGGCACTGCCCCATCCACTTTGCGGTTTCGTTTCCGCACTCCGAGCAATAAAAAACGGTCTTGGCTTTCATATGATCCTTCCTGTCTGCGGCAGCGTCTGCCAGTACTGTAAGTAGGACGCAAAAATCACCGCCGCCAGCTTGGTTTGATAGCCGGGATCGGCCAGGCGAGCAGCCTCGTCCGGATTGGACAGAAAGCCGCACTCCACCAGCACCGCTGGACAATGAACATTGCGCATTAAATAGATTTTCTCGGAAATGGGCGCGGCTACGCGCCGGTTTTCCGGATTGAGATAGGCGTTCAGATTCTCGTGCATCATCGCGCCGAGCGCATCGCTGCCCTCTGTCGCAGCATACAGCACCTGTGAGCCGCGCGGGGATGCGCTGGGGAAAAAGTTCTGATGGATGCTGATTAAAACGGCGTTGGAAACTGCGTTTATCTGCTCCACGCGCTGCTTTTGGTCGGCAACCTTCCGCTGCGCCGTCGTCGTCGCGGAATCCGGATACGCGATATCGGCGGAGGTGCGCGTCATCACAACCGGCATGCCCGCAAGCTCTGCCAGCGCACGCAGACGCTGCGCGATCTGCAGATTCACTTCCGCCTCAATCATGCCGTTTGCGGAAACGGCGCCGCCGTCCTCCCCGCCGTGCCCGGCGTCAAGGATCAGCGTACATTTCTGGTCCGTCATCGCCGCCGTCTCCTGCGCATCGGACAGATAGACCACCGAAACGCAGCAAAAGCCTGCAATGAGCGCCATGGCGAACAGGAAAAACAATATCCGCTTCCAGAAAAAATGCATCTGCAAAGTCCTCACCTCTATTGAAACTATATGCAGGTGCATTGGAATCCATTATACCGTTGTTTCTCTCCCCCGTCAACGTGGGGGAACGGTCTAGCCAATCAAATTGAAATGATTGAAAGTTCCGGTTTGGTACAGTATAATGAAAGCATATCGTATATCATTTCTGATGTTCGCGTAAATCTTATCCTATGCAAACCGATTATGTCAGAAAGAGCCGATGATTACTTGCCTATTTCTTTTGAAATCTTGCTTATTCCTATTCGATTTCGCGTAAGAACGTCGGCCATCTTGTAAACATGGATGCCCCGAAGGCCTTTCAACTGGAACTCGAAAAAAGATTGAGATAAAAACAGAGACGCCAGACGACGTCTCTGTTTTTTCTATAATTCTATCAGTTCTGTTCCTTGACCTTTGCGAGAAATTGCTCCAGACGGTCCATGCCCTTCTGAATATTCTCCATAGAAGTGGCATAGCTCCAGCGAACGAAGCTCGGTGCGCCGAAGGCTGTACAGGAGACGACGGCGACCATGCTCTTTTCAAGGAACAGCCGCGCAAAATCGTCGGCGGTTTCTATCAATTCCCCGTCGATGGTCTTGCCGAAAAGCTGTTCAAGGTTCATCATCACGTAGAACGCGCCATTCGGCACTAGGCAGCTCACGCCGTCCATGGAATTCATACGGCTGACAAGGTAGTTACGGCGCTGCTCAAACACCTGACGCATCGTTTCTACCTCGTCCTGCGGGCCTTCCAACGCCTCCTGCGCAGCATCCTGCGCCATCGTGGCCGGTGCGCCAGTGGAATGGCTCGCATAGCTCGACATTGCGCTGGCAATCGGTTTTTCCGCAGCTGCGTAGCCCACACGCCAGCCGGTCATGGAGTACGTCTTGGAGACGCCATTGATCAGGATCGTGTGTGCTTTAATCTCCTCGCCCAGTGTGGGGATGCTCGTAAAGCTCGCGCCGTCATAAATGAGCTTGTCGTAGATTTCGTCGGCAATGATGAAGAGATCGTGCCGGACGCAAACATCCGCCAGCGCCCGCAGCTCTTCCTTCGTGTAGATCGCACCCGTCGGGTTCGAGGGATTGTTGATCATCACGGCCTTCGTCTTTTCGGTAATGGCCGCTTCGAGCTGTTCCGCAGTGATCTTGAAATTTTGATCCTCGCCCGCCGTCACAACGACCGGCGTACCGCCCACAAGGCGAATCATCTCATAGTAACTGACCCAGTATGGCGCCGGGAGAATGACCTCATCGCCCGGGTCAACCAGCACCGCCAACGCCAGATACACGCTGTGCTTCGCACCGCTGGCCACAACAACCTGTGTTTCATCATATGCAAGGTTATAATCCGCCTTCAGGCGCTCACAGATGGCCTTTCTCAGAGAAATGGTACCCGCTGCCGGGGTATATTTGGTCTGTCCGTTGCAAATAGCCCGGATTCCTGCGTAGCAGATGCGATCCGGTGTCGCAAAATCTGGCTCTCCTGTGCCGAAACCAATTACGTCTTTCCCCTCTGCTCTCATCTTTTTTGCCAGGGCATTAACAGCCAGTGTGGCTGACGGGCTGACCGATGCCGCAATCTTGGAAATAGCCTTCATAGATAACGCTCCTTCTTCTCTGATGTAAGTTCTCCTGTCAAAATTATAACCGATCGAAGAAAAAATTTCAATTTCTACCCTACACAAAATGGTCGGAAAAATGCCGTATAATTTTATAAGATTATGCAGATGAGCGTTCCGCTGCCGTCGTTGATAATGCGCTGGAGCGTCTCCTGCAGCTTGCAGGCCGCTTTCTCCGGCATGCTGCGGATTTTCGCCTCCAAGCCCTCGGCCGCAATGGTATAGAGAGATTTTCCAAAGATATTGGACTCCCAGATCTGGTTCACATCCCCGTCGAATCCTTGCAGGAGGAAACCCAGAATTTCGCTTGAAGCGCTCTCCCCTCCCAGCTCCGGCGAGACCTCCGTCTCGATGTTTGCCTTGAGCATATGGATCGACGAAGCGCTTGCCTTGAGCCGCACGCCGTACCGTCCGCCCTGCCGGACAATCTCCGGCTCCTCCAGGTGCATCTCCTCCGCCGTCGGCATCACCACGCCGTAGCCCTTGGTGCGAACATCCTCCAGCGCACCGCGGATATGGTCGTAATCCTTTTTCATGACGCTCATCTCCGTCAGGACAGAAATCAGCTCGCCATCGTTGTGGATCTCCAACCCGGACTGGCGGCTGATGATGCTGTAATACAACGCGCGCGGAAATTCCAGCACATACAGCACCCGGCCGGAATCGACTGCGAGCGACGCCACGCGGGCAGAGGCGATCATGTCATTCTCGCTCAGCGCCTCCGCAATCGGGCGCGCATCGCGCAGCCGGTGCAGGGCGTTCATCTGCTCGGAGAGAATACCGAACAGCTGCGTTTTCACCTCGTTCGTCACCGGCAGCACATCCATCCACTCTGGCATCTGAAAGCCGACCTCTGTAATGGAAAACTCCAGCAACACCGCTTTCAGGATTGCGGAGATATCCTGTTCGTTCAGCTCCTGACAGTTCACCGGCATACACGCGGCGTCATAGCGACTTTGCAGCTCCCGTGCCAGCGCTTTTGTTTCCTGTGATTCCGGCGTGCGGGAGTTCAGCAGGATTAAAAACGGTTTGTCAATGGCTTTCAGCTCGGAAATGACGCGCTCCTCAGCGGAGAGATAGTCTTCACGCGGGATCTCCGTGATACTGCCGTCCGTCGTCACCACAATTCCGATCGTCGAGTGGTCGCCGATGACCTTTCGTGTCCCCTGCTCCGCCGCCTCGCTCATCGTCACCTCATGGTCGAACCACGGTGTCGTCACCATACGCTCGCTGCCGTCCTCATATTGTCCGGTCGCGCCTGGAATCATAAAGCCGACGCTGTCGATCAGCCGCACGGACGCGCTGACGCCCGCTTCCAGCTCCACGGAGACAGCTTCCTCCGGCACAAACTTCGGCTCCGCCGTCATGATCGTGCGGCCGGATCCGCTTTGCGGCAGTTCATCCTTGGTCCGCTCGCGGACGTATACATTCTCAATGTTCGGAATCACAAGCGTCTCCATAAAGCGCTTGATGAATGTAGACTTTCCGGTGCGAACCGGACCGACGACGCCGATATAGATATTCCCGTCCGTGCGGGCAGCAATGTCTGCGTAAATAGAAGTATTGTCCATTCAGTCGCCCTCTCTTCACCAGTTTTAGTAGAACCTTATGAAGAAACGGACAGGGATATGCCAAAAGCGGATGCTGTTACCAGCATCCGCCTGAGACTGTCAAAAAAGCAAAGCTTTTTTGGCAAAGGGGACAGCGGCCTGACTGCAGCGCACTCGCTGTCCGCTGGAAGCGGACAGCTCGCACGTTTGCAGGCCGAGCAGTATTTTCTCCGCCGCACATGTCGCCGGAGAAAATGATTGGATTTTCTTTCGCCGCTCCGGCGGCGAAACTCTACGAGATTTTTTGACAAGCCGAAGCGGATGCTGTTACCAGCATCCGCCTGATCGTCATGGCATATAAAATTGCGCCGTCTGCGTATGCCGCCGGCTGACTGTGACGGTCAGTTCCGGAAACTGCACACGCAGCCTCTCTGCCAGCGGTCGGATGACCACATTCTCCGTGCAGAAATGGTCGGCGTCGATGAGGTTCATTCCCAGTTCCTTCGCCGCCAGGAATCGGTCATATTTGATGTCCGCCGTCACGAGCGTGTCGCAGCCGAGCGCTTGTGCCAGCTCCAACAGATCCCCGCCGGAGCCGCCGCAGACAGCCAGACGCTTGACCGGCCGGCCGGAAGCGCAGTACCGCAGGCCATTTGCGTGCAGGCGAGCCGCTGTGAACCGCAAAAACGTAGGGAATTCCGTCGCTTCCCGGAGCAGACCGACGCGTCCGCACCCGAGCGGACAGCCGTTGTCATCCGTCCCAGCCGGCTCCAGAATCCCGGTCACTTCTGCATCCAGCGCCGCCATCAGCGCGTCGTTCACGCCGCCTTCGGCAATGTCCAGGTTGGTGTGCATACAGACGGCGGACAGGCCGTTTGCCGCCATGCGCAGAATTTTGCGTCCAGTCAAATCGTCCGCCGTCACGCGCTTGAGCGGTTTGAAAATCAACGGATGGTGCGATACGATGAGCTGCGCGCCGGCTTCGACAGCTTCCTCGATCACGTCGTCTGTAATATCCAGCGTTACAAGAATTTGCTGCACGGTTGATTGCGGATTTCCAGCCAAAAAGCCGGCATTGTCAAAATCCATCTGATAGCGCACCGGCGCCTGCGCGTCCAAAAACGCAAACACATCCTGTACCGTCACCATGCTTTTATGACCTCCTCGTATCGCGCAATTTCCTCCAAGGCCTGCTTCGCCCGCCGGAGCTCTGCCACAACTTCCTGCCGCTCCGCGCGCTCCATGCCGGCAATCGCCCTGCGAAGCCGGGCATCCTGTTCTGTAAGGTACTGCGGCAGCAGCGGATCCCGGCGGCGCAAAAGCAGTGTCTCCGCCGTCATTCGTTCCTGCGGGGCAGCACCGCGCACATCCAAAATCAAATACAGCTTTCCTGCATCTAGGCAAAGCTGCGCATCCGCCAGCATATAGCCGTTATCCTGCAGCCAATCCGTCAGCTCCCGAATCTTGCTCTGCGGCTGCAAAACCAGACGTCTTCCCTGCCGCGTCCACGGCGCTGCATCAAGGATGGCGATGATCGTCTCACCGCCCATACCCGCTATGACAACGGTATCGGCCGCATCGGCTCCCGCAAACTGCAGGCCGTCGCACAACTCAAACCGAATCGCATTTTCCAGGAAATGCTCCGCCGCAGAACGCCGGGCGCGCTCAAGCGGCCCCGCATGGATATCCGACGCGATCACACGCTGCGCCGTGTGCGTTTGCAGCAGCCACACTGGCAGATACCCGTGATCGGTGCCTACGTCGGCAACCGTACCACACGGCGCAATCCGCGACGCCACCGCCTGCAGCCGGTTGGATAATCTGATCGTTTCCATACATCCAGATAAACGGAAAAGCCGGTACGAAACCGGCTTTTCCGTTCTGCTCCACTGCTTACAGGCTGGCCAGATAGGTTTTCAGCTCGTCCACAAACACGTCGGGATCGACGTCATGGGCGATGCAGGCCTGCTCCAGCGTTTCGGCGCTGGACATCGCGCAGCCGAGGCAGTGCATACCGAGGTTCTGGAACATCGGCATGGATTCCGGAGCATACTCCAGAATGTCGCAAATCATCGTATCTTTCGTAATTTCAAACATGATCATGACCTCCTTAGAAATGGTTTTTCAGCAGAAAATGATTGGGACGCTTTTGGGCGTCCCAATCATTTTGAAATGATACGGCAAAAATTATGCCTGCCCTCTCATCTTCGCAAAGCACTCGCTGCAGTAGACCGGACGGTCAGACTTGGGCTCAAAGGGAACCTTCGCCTCGCCGCCGCAGGCTGCGCAGGTCGCGGTAAAGAACTCACGGGGACCGCGCGCCGCGTTCTTGCGGGCGTCACGGCAGGCCTTGCAGCGCTGCGGCTCGTTCTGGAAGCCACGCTCTGCATAGAACTCCTGTTCACCAGCGGTGAAAACGAATTCCGCGCCGCACTCTTTGCACTTCAAAGTCTTGTCTTCGAACATTTTGAATCCTCTCTTTTGAAAAAACTTGCCTTTCGGCTAATATTGCGATCAGCTCACGCTGAAGTCGCTGAAATTTGGGAGCCGCGCCAGCTTGCGGCGAATACGCTGTACAGCGTTGTCAATGGACTTTTCAGACTTGTGGGTCTGCGCAGCCATCTCCGCATAAGACAGTCCGGATAAATATAGCTGCAACACCTTTGCCTCAAAGCCTGACAAGTACTGTGAAAATGCGGAATGCAGTTCCTTTTCACTCTCTCTGGCCAGAACCTGCTCTTCCGTAATGCGCCGATTCGCCTCTGGGTAGCTCGTCGCCTGCGGCTGGGATTCTTCTGAGAGGATGCTGTCTAACGGGACGCCGTTGTTCAACGGCAGATGCTTCAGGCGGGCTGCCGACTTCACCGCGCTGTATAAGCGCCGGTTGATGCACAGCTCCGCATACGTTTTAAACGGGACGTTCGCAGACGGATCGTATTGCCGGATGGCCGATAACAGCCCCAGCATTCCCTCCTGAATCAGATCTTCACTGTCCCCGCCAGCCAGAAAAAGCGGCCTTGCACAAATGCGTACAGAACGAACATACCGCTCGGCGAGCGCTTCTTCCGCATCGGGATCTCCCGCTGCGGCACATGCTTGCAGTTCCTGATCGGAAAGAATGGAATAGTCTGTCATACCTCTGCGAATCCCTAAAACTTCTACGAGTAAATTATATCGAAAACCATTGAAAAGTCAATAGATTTTTCTATTTTGTATAAATTTTTTCTTAGATTTCGAGCTGTTGTTGTCCGAGATACTCTAAACCGAGGTGTTCATACGCCTTTCGTGTGACACAGCGGCCCCGCGGCGTGCGTATCAGAAATCCCTGCTGTAAGAGATATGGTTCATATACGTCTTCCAGCGTAACAGACTCTTCCCCAATCGTCGCAGCCAGCGTATCCAGCCCGACAGGGCCGCCGTGGTAGAGGTCGATGATGCTGCGCAGCATCCGGCGGTCGGTCGCGTCCAGGCCGAGCTGGTCAACCTCCAGACGCAGCAGCGCGTCGTTGGCAACGTCCCTGGTGATCACCCCGTCAGCACGCACCTGCGCATAGTCACGCACGCGCTTGAGCAGGCGGTTCGCAATGCGCGGCGTGCCGCGGGAGCGCGAGGCGATCTCTCTGGCGCCGTCGCCGTCGATTTCGATCCCCAGAATGCCCGCGCTTCGCTCCACGATCCGCTGCAGTTCTTCCTGCGTATACAGCTCCAGACGGAGATTTACACCGAAGCGGTCGCGCAGCGGTGCAGTCAACTGGCCGGCACGCGTCGTCGCGCCGATCAGCGTAAACTTCGGCAGATCGAGCCGGATGGAGTTTGCCGACGGGCCTTTGCCGATGATGATGTCAATCGCATAATCTTCCATGGCCGGATAGAGGATCTCCTCCACCGCGCGGTTGAGCCGGTGAATCTCATCCACAAAGAGAATGTCATTCTCCTGCAGATTGGTCAGCAGCGCGGCGAGGTCGCCCGCCTTTTCAATCGTCGGGCCGGAGGTGATGCGCATATTCACGCCCATCTCGTTTGCAATCACCGCCGCCATGGTGGTTTTTCCAAGCCCCGGCGGGCCGTAGAGCAGCACGTGGTCGAGCGGCTCAGCTCGCATCCGTGCCGCGTCAATGAACACCTGCAGGTTATCCTTTGCTTTTTCCTGCCCGATATACTCCCGCAGCAGGCGCGGGCGCAGCGAGCCTTCGCCGGTATCTTCCGGGAGGATGGTAGTCGATGTAACGATCTTCTCCTGCCCGTCATCCGAAAAACTGATGCTCATTTCCGCTCCCTCCCGCTCACTGAATCATGGCGCGCAGCGCCGCTTTCACGATCTGCTCCACAGTCATCTCATCCGTTTGCAGCGTGCGCAGCGCCGCATTGATCTCCGGCATACTGTAGCCAAGCACTGCCAGCGCAGCGATCGCATCCGAGCGCGCAGAGCTTTCTTCCGCCTGCGCCGGGACGCCCGGCATAACGCCGCCAAAATCGGAAGACGCAGTTTCTTTTGCCAGCTTGTCCTTCAGCTCCAAAATAATGCGCTGCGCGATTTTCTTGCCGATCCCGGGCGCGCAGGTCAGTGCTTTCACATCACCGTTGAGAACGGCCAGCGCCAGTGATTCCGGCGTGTTGGACGAGAGAATGGAGATTGCGGCCTTCGGCCCAACGCCGGAAATGCCGATGAGCATTTCAAAACAGCGCTTCTCCCCTTTGGTCAGGAATCCGAACAGGTCGTGCGCGTCCTCGCGGATATATTCATAGGCATACAGCTTTGCGCGCTCGCCGAGTTTTATGCCGCTGATGGTGTTCAGGCTGGCGTTGAGCGCATAGCCGATTCCGCCGCAGTCGATCACGACGAGATTGGTTTCAAAATCGGTCACAGTTCCTTCTATGTGGTAGAGCATGGGTCAAACCTCGCTTCCTGCTGCATCAAAGATGTGGCGCTTCTGGCGTGGCAGAGCGCAATGGCGACGGCGTCCGCCGCATCGTCCGGCCGCGGAACAGCCTGCAAATTCAGCAGCCGGCGAACCATGTCCATCACCTGCTTTTTCTCCGCGCGGCCATACCCGACTACCGCCTGCTTCACCTGAAGCGGCGTGTATTCATAAATCGGCAGTCCCGCCTGATAGCCAGACAGGAGAATGACCCCCCGGCCGTGTGCAACAGCGATGCCGGTTGTGATATTTGTATTAAAAAACAGTTCCTCCACCGCCATCACATCCGGAGAAAACTGCGTGATGAGATCGTTCAAATCCCGAAAAATCTGATCCAGCCGACTGGAGAGCTGCGTCTTGGCCGGCGTGGTGATGACACCGCAGGAGACGAGCCTCTGCCGGTTCTTCTCCGAATCCAGCACGCCGAAGCCGACCGTCGCAATCCCGGGGTCAACGCCCAAAATTCGCATATGCATCACTTCCATGGCAATCTTACCATAATCGGCGCGGCAAGGCAACCAAAAACGCCCCGGCAAAAACCGGGGCGTTCGAAAATTCGGGTCAGGCGCGAGGATGCGCCTTGTTGTAAACATCCTTCAGCTGTTTCTTCACCAGATGCGAATATACCTGCGTGGAGGAAATATCAGCGTGACCGAGCATTTCCTGAATCGCGTGGATATCCGCGCCGTTTTCCAGCAGATGCGCCGCAAACGAGTGGCGCAGCGTGTGCGGCGTGATCGTCTTTTCGATGCCCGCTTTCATCTGATAAGACTTGATGATCTTCCAGAAGCCCTGGCGCGACATGCGTTCGCCGCTGACATTCACGAACAGCGATTGCTCATCCGGCGCCGCGATCATCTGCGGTCGGATGAAGTTGATGTACTCCGTCAGCGCACGCACCGCAGCAGGATACAGGGGGATCACACGCGTTTTGTCCCGGCTCTGGCAGCGGATGACGCCGGCCGAAAGGTTCACATCCGTGATGTTCAGTGAGATCAGCTCACTCACGCGGATGCCGGTCGCGTACAGCAACTCCAGCATGGCGCGGTCCCGGTAGCCTTTCATGTCCACACATTCCGGCTGTTCAAGCAGCAACTCCACTTCCTTGCTCGTGAGGATCTGCGGCAGCTTCTGCGTCGTCTTGTCCGGCACGAGCTTGCCCGTCGGATTATGCTCGACGTAGCCGTTGTTTAACATAAAAGTATAAAAATTTTTCAGAGAAGCGATCGCGCGGGACACAGTTGCAACCGACTTCCCGTTGGAGCGCATCCATGCAATGTAGTCGCACAGCTCCTCCTCTTCCGCCGTATCCAGCGAGGCGTCCGTGTGCGTAGACAGGTAGTCGCCAAGCTGCCGAACATCTCTTAAATAAGAGGAGAGTGTGTTCTTGGAGGCCTTCTTCACGTCCCGCAAATAGGTTTCGAATATTTCAAGACAATCCGCGTCCTTCAAGTGACTTCCCCCTTTCCGTAAAAATCAAGATGATAAAACCAGCTTTGCCAAGTACGGCACAGCGTAGCATTCAGCAGCGGCGGCAAACGACAGCAGCACAAAAACAGCCGCCAACTCACGCGAGTGGTTTTCCGGCGGGCCGGCGGGCGGGCATCCCTGCTTTTGCCGAAACAGCCGGTAGGATAGCACCGCGCACAAAACGCCGAGGATCAGCAGCGCCGGAATCAGAAACAATCCCGGCAGTCCCACGGCAATCCCGGCGAGCAAAAAGGCATGCTCCGCACCGGATTCCAAAAACGCGGCGACCGTACAAGCGGACATGAAGCCCTTGATCCCAAATGCCACCGGAATCAGAAAAAAACCTATGTACGTCGTGGACAGCAGCAAAAACACAAAACCATATGCGCTGTACACGCACAGAGCAGAAAGAAAGTTGCCGGACGCAATACCGGAACCTCCATTCTCCTGCAAAGCCGCAAGCACCGGATCAACCTGTGCCGAAGCGGCAAAGTTCGCCCCAACACAGCAGCCTATTACAAAACCGAGTGCCATTCCGGTCAAAAGTACAGGTGGAAAATTCAAGGCTTGTTTCGGGCGTGTACGGAGGCGTTTGATTCGCTTTTTTTGTTTCACAATGCATCACCAATTCAAGCATATGAAGCGGTGCGCCATAAAAACACAATTGACATAATGCATTGTAGACATAATATAATACAACTTCTTTCAATAATCAAGTGTTTCGTCAGATTTTGTTCATTTTTGTTAATTATGCTAAGATATTATGTAAACAACATTATGTAAACTGCGCTACCGGCCCAAAAACGATCCCTTTGGACTTCCGTGGTATCAAACAACATCTAGGTTATCTTTCACTCGTTCTCACTACATCTTGGTTATCGAGCTATTATTATGTAAACTTTAGTGATGATTACAGGTTGTTATTTTCTCCTTTGCTTGTGTTTTCGGTTTTTGGAAGTTCTTTGTAACTTTTTATGAAAAATGCACGAACCGGCCATTCCGCCGGCAAGGCACAAAATCACGCTGATCCACGTTTGAATTCCAAAAACATCCTCCTGCTCTGCAAGAAGTTTACTCAAAATCAAAATCACCGCAAGTGCGCCTCCGACGGCAATTCCGTTTCGGAGCCGCCTCCCCCCTGCCGCCGGCACACACGCACCGGCAACAAGCGCCCCCAAAAACAGCGCCGCGCCCGCATATTCCAAGAGGTACACATCCGGCAGCGATTCCCGTGCCACCGCCCACGCAATCAGCCACAGGATTGCGAGTGCTGACGCCGCGCCAACGACCACGGCCAGCGCTGTCCGGCCAAGTCGCGTTTCCATCTTCCATTCCGTTTTCAAAAATAAAAACCCCCTGCAAAAATAAGATTGGTACATCTTATTTTTGCAGGGGATCATTCATGACGCAAAGGTCATACCTCAGGTCCGGATTTTTTGTCGTCGTCCTGTTCCTTTTTCTTTTTGCCGAACAGGCCGCCGCTTGCTCTCTTTTCCTGTGCTTCTTTCTGTGCCTGCGCTTCCGCACGGACATTTGTAGAAATCGCCCACTTGGTCACCTGAATTCGAACCTGATCTTCACCGGTCTCGAACGTCACAGTGTCGTCCGTTACGTGCACGACTTTGCCCATCAGGCCGCCGATGGTAACGATCTCGTCGCCCGTTTTCAGATTTGCGCGCATCTCGTTGAGTTTCTTTTTCTTTTTGTTTTCCGGGAGCATCAGGAAAACATAGAAAATCACGATCATCAAGACAAGCAGAATAATGGATGAATATCCGCTGCCGTTCATTAGCCATACCCCTTTCAAAAAGCATGATGATTTATTATACCGTCTTTAATCCACGATTGCAAGACAATTTCAATCAAATCCTTGTGTCCAGCTTTGTGGAAAATTCCCGACGGAACGCGTCGTACTCCCCTGCTTCAATGGCAGCGCGGATTCGCTCCATCAGCGTGTTGTAAAAATAGAGATTGTGCATGACCGCCAGACGCATAGCCAGCATTTCCTCTGCTTTCAACAGGTGCCGGAGATATGCGCGTGTATAACGGCGGCAAACCGGACAATCACACATGGGGTCGATCGGCTGCTCATCGCGCACATACTTTTCGTTTTTGATATTGATGATGCCGGACCATGTGAACAGATGTCCATGCCGGCCGTTGCGCGCCGGCATGACGCAGTCGAAAAAATCCACGCCGCGTGCAACACCCTCAATGATATTCCCCGGCGTGCCGACGCCCATCAGATAGCGCGGCTTGTCCTTCGGCATGTGCTCCTCAACAATTTCAATGGTGTCGTACATCTCCTGCGTGCTCTCGCCAACTGCAAGCCCGCCGATTGCATAACCGGCCAGATCGAGCTCCGCAATCTTGTCCATGTGCGCGGCGCGCAAATCCGGAAACACCGCGCCCTGGTTGATGCCGAATAGCACCTGCCCGGGATTGACGGCGTCTTCTCTGCTGTTATAGTCGTCCAGCGCCGTTTTGCAGCGAACCAGCCAGCGGTGTGTCCGCTCGCAGGACGCCTTTACATACGCATAGGGCGACGGAATCTTGATGCACTCATCAAATGCCATGGCAACATCGGAGCCGAGGTTTGCCTGAATGCGCATGCTCTCCTCCGGCCCCATGAAGATATGCCGCCCGTCCACATGGCTGTTGAAGGAGACGCCCTCTTCTTTGATTTTCCGAAGCTGCGCCAGCGAAAAAATCTGGAACCCGCCGCTGTCCGTCAGGATCGGACCGTTCCATGTCATGAACTTGTGCAGCCCGCCCAAGTCCCGGATCAGCTCGTCGCCGGGGCGAACATGCAGATGATAGGTATTGGACAATTCCACCTGACAGTGAATCTGCTCCAAATCTTCCGCAGACAGCGCGCCTTTGATGGCGGCCTGCGTACCGACATTCATAAAAACCGGGGTCTGCACCGTACCGTGCGGCGTCGTGAACGTGCCGCGTCTGGCGCGGCCATCCTGGCATAGCAATTGAAACATCGTCGTTTAAACCTTTCGTCAGCTAATGAACATCGCGTCCCCAAAGGAGAAAAAGCGATACTTTTCCGCCACGGCAACCTCATAGGCGTGCAGAATGTTTTCGCGCCCAGCCAGTGCGGAGACCAGCATGATGAGCGTGCTCTCCGGCAGGTGGAAATTCGTCACGAGCGCGTCGATGCAGCGAAATTGGTAGCCGGGGTAAATAAAAATATTCGTCCATCCGGATCTGGCGCGCATGGTGCCGTCCGGCTCCGCAAAGCTCTCCAGCGTGCGGCACGAAGTGGTGCCGACCGCAACGACGCGGCCGCCGGCAGCCTTCGTTTCGTTGATGATCTGCGCCGTCTCTTCCGGCACCATGCAAAATTCAGAGTGCATGGCGTGATCCTGAATGTTTTCCTCCTTGACCGGGCGGAAGGTTCCCAGGCCAACATGCAGCGTCACGTAGCAAACGCGCACGCCTTTGGCAGCAATTTGCTCCAGCAGCTCCTGCGTAAAATGCAGCCCTGCCGTCGGCGCAGCCGCACTGCCAAGTGCTCTGGAATAGACCGTCTGATATCGCTCGCCATCCTCCAGTTCCTCTTTGATATACGGCGGCAGCGGCATCTTCCCGAGTCGTTCGAGCAGCTCCAGAAAAATGCCCTCATAATGAAATTGCAGGATCTTGTTTCCGTCTTCAATCGCATCCACCACCGTGGCGGTAAGCGCGCCTTCGCCAAAGGTCAGCTCCGCGCCCGGGCGCGTCTTGCGGCCCGGACGCGTGAGGCACTCCCACTTCCCGTCGCCAAGGTCGCGCAGCAGCACAACCTCCACGCTCCCGCCAGTGCTGCGCTTGCCGAGCAGCCGCGCCGGGAGTACCCGCGAGTCGTTCAAAACAAGGCAGTCGCCCGCGTTCAGATATTCAGGAAGGTCGTAAAAATGACGGTGCTCGATTGCGCCGGTCACACGATCCAGCTTCAGAAGGCGCGACGTATCGCGCCGCTCCAGCGGCGTCTGCGCGATCAGTTCCTCCGGCAGATCAAAATAAAAATCAGATTTTTTCATCCAACATATGCTCCGGTAAAGTAAAAACGAATGATGTCGTTGCAGGACATATTATGAACCTTCGCCATGGAATACGCGCCCCACTGGCTCATGCCAAGGTTGTGGCCATACCCGCCGCCGCTGATGGTGTAGGTATCGTCCGACGCATTGTATGTAACGGTGAAATGCCGGCTGGTATATTTCACTCCGACATTTTTCAGGAATGTGCGTACGTTATCCTTACTGTAAGTCTGCCCATTTGCCGTGACGGTCATAATATTCCCAATCGGCGTATTCGTCACCGAGATATCCCCCGTCTGCGACCTTGGCACCGTCACGCTCCAGCTCTTGCAGTAAAAATCAATGTCCGCCTCATAGGGGTCTTTCACGCCGCGCAGATACGGAATCACCGTATCCGACCAGACGTTTTCGGAATCCTCCGTCGCTCCGCCATCCGCCGCAAAATACGCCACGGAGCAGAGCTTGCCCTCATAGCGCACAAACAGGCCCGCTGTCTCATCCACAGCACGGTCAGTCGTTGCATTCGCACCGCTCAGGCCTTTATAAACCTGGCAATAGGTGTCATTCGTCATGTCAAAACCATATTGACGATACTTGTTCTGGTTGGCAGCAACGTAGGTACGCGCGCAGACGGCCTGCGCCTTCAGCGCCTCCAGCGGCCACGAAGCGGACATCTCATTCGGAACGACGCCTTTGACGTAATCCTCCAGATTCACAAAATTCACAACCGTCAGCACGCCGCTGGTCAGGCGAGTATACTGGAAATCGCCGTAATACTGGTAGCCTTTGCACCACGTGACCGCCTTGCCGGAATTGGACACCGGCGCCACGGCAAGCGAATAGGTTGATCCGCAGTCAAACTCAAACAGGATCTGCGTAGTGTCTGCCTTGGTAACGGTGACGCAGCGGTCAGTACCGGTATACACCGTACCGCCGTATCCGCCCGCAGACAGCGCGCTCTGCGCAGCCTCCTGCGTTTCATAGCTGCCGATCATAGCGTAATAAGTACCATTATAATACGCCGGAAAACCGCCCTTTGCATCCGCTGCGGACTTGGCCGCGTCAAAGCTGGCATACGTCTGCGAAAGGCGAATGTGATAGCGGCCGATCGTCCCGGCGCTCACAGATACATTGAGATCCGGCACCATGGCGATTAGGGTCTCCGCAGTCGAACCCACAGCGTGAAACGCACGATTGGAATCGTAGTAGCCAAACTGATAGCCGGAACCTACGTCGTTTTCCAGCCGCGCCTCAGAGAGCGCAGAGGCGCCATAAAACAGCCCCACACGCACCGTTTTCAGATCGACCGGAACATCATCATAACCGCTGCTGCTCTCTCCCACCGGCGCAACGCCGCTGGCAGTCATCGCATAGGTTTGCTTGGAGCCGATCTGCACCACGCTCTCGTCGGCGCCAATGGCATAGGCGTCCGCCAGCGCTCCGGACAAAACGCCCTCCGAATCATTGACATAGATATCCCCCGCCGCCAAGGCCGATCCAGCCAGCAGCGCAAGCGCCAGCGCCAGGGTCAAAACGGTAAACAAATGTTTCTTCATACAGGCAACCTCAAAAGCATGGTGTTCAAAGCGGGAGAAACCCGCACATTATGTCACCTTATTATAATCAACGTTACCGCAATATTCAAGCGATTTCCCGAAGTTATTTTTATCTTTTTGTAGAAATTTTGTAATTTTTAAGGCAGATGGGCAAAAAAACGAGCCGCAGAGCGCATCTGCGGCTTGGTTTTTACGGGGTGACTGTGTTCTCATTGCCGCCTTTCGGGTTAGCATCCGGTACAGGCGACTGCGTGACAGGTGCGGTCTCATCCGGCAGCACATCATCCAGAATGTTGCCATCGTTTTGATTGTGATCTGTGACCGGGTCTGTGACGGTGGGCGGCGTCGTATCGGTCACCATGCCGTTTTCTTTCGAGCACGCAGTCAGCACGCTCAGCAGCATAGACAGCGACAGAATACAAAGCAGTGCTTTTTTCAATGGTTTGCCTCCTTTTGCATGAATCATCCCTAGTATGCTGCTTGGACACAAATTCTATGCAAAATCCCGGCGCAGATTTCTGCGCCGGGATTTTGAGGCCGTCACTAAAAATGAAGCAGCGTTTTTGCGATCGTAAAATAAATCAAAAGCGATACCGCGTCCGTGATCGTCGAGATGAGCGGACTTGCCATAACGGCAGGGTCCACACCGATCTTCTCCGCGACAATCGGCAGCGTGCTGCCAACCACCTTCGCAAACATGACGACGAACACAATTGTGAGGCTGACCGTCGCCGCTACCACGAGTGTAACGGCGTCATTGCCGAGGAGCATTTTGTCAACCAGCAGCATTTTCACAAAATTCACAGCCGCCAGCGACACGCCGCACAAAAACGCAACGCGCAGCTCCTTCCAGATGACCTTCAATACGTCCGACGGTTCAATATCACCGAGCGACAAACTTCGTATGACCGCCGTAGACGCTTGGCTGCCAGAGTTGCCGCCGGTTCCCATCAGCATCGGGATGAACGACGCCAGCACAACCTGCGTCGCCAGCGCATCCTCGAAATGCGTCATAATCATCCCGGTGAATGTGGCCGAGAGCATCAAAAACATCAGCCATGGAATGCGGTTTTTCCAGATATCCACCGCTCTGGTGCGGGCATACGGCTTATCAGACGGCGTGATACCGGCCATCTTTTCGATGTCTTCCGTAGCTTCCTGCTCCATGACGTCGATGACGTCGTCAACCGTGACGATGCCGACCAGACAGCCCTCTTTGTCCACCACCGGGATCGCAATCAGGTCATAGTCAGAAATCTGCTCGCTGACATCTTCCTGGTCGTCCGTTGTCGTGGCATAGATGACATTCCGGTCCATGATATCTTCCAGAATGGTGTCATCGTCCGACAGCAGCAGCTTTTTGACGGTGATGACGCCCTCCAGCTTGCGCTTGGCGGACGTGACATAGCAGACATAAATCGTCTCTTTGTCTTCCCCGATCTTGCGGATGCGAGCGAACGCCTCGCGCACGCTCATATACTTTTTCAGATCGACAAACTCTGCGGTCATGATGCTGCCCGCCGAGTTTTCGGGGTATTTTAAATACTGGTTGATGAGGTTTCGCGTTTCCGGCGTCGCGGTACGCATGACACGCTTGACGACGTTCGCCGGCAGTTCCTCCATCATATCGACCGCATCGTCCACGTACAGCTCTTCAATGATGCCGGTCAGCTCGGTATCGGTGATGGAGTTGATGATCGTCTCCTGTTCCTCGACTTCGAGATTCGCAAAAACAGCCGCTGCGATCTCCTTGCTCAGCAGACGGAACACCATCGCCATGCGCTGGGTGTCCTCCTCCCAGATCTCGCCGAGAAACTCCGAGATATCAAACTCGTTCATCTCCGCCAGCGTCTGCCGCAATTCCTTGATCTTCCGCTGCTCCAGGAGCGCAAAAAGCTCGTCGTGTATCGTTTCGTAATCAATACTGTCCACCGTTTTCGCCCTCCTTTCCGAGACTGTTCGGGACCATTTAGCTGTTCATGTACTTTTTCTGGCTGCAGCTCAGACTGTCGATCGACACGCCCATGGCGCGCAGCTTCCGCAGCGCAATGTCATGGTCGATCTCCGCCGGAACAGACACGACACCCGGCTGCAGCGTGCCCTTCGTGCGCGCGAGATACGCTGCGCTCATCGCCTGCACCGCGAAGCTCATGTCCATGATCTCCGCCGGATGGCCGTCGGCCGCCGCGAGATTCACGAGCCGTCCCTGTGCGATCACATAGATCGTCCGGCCGTTCGGCAGCTTGTACGCATCAATATTGTGCCGTGCTTCGTACGTTTCATCCGCGCAGCGTTCCAACGCTTCCATGTCGATCTCTACGTTGAAATGTCCGGCGTTGCTGAGAATCGCGCCATCCTTCATGAGGTCGAAGTGCTCCAGTGTGATGATGTCCTTACAGCCCGTAACGGAAACAAAAATGTCACCAATTCTGGCCGCGTCCGCCATCGGCATGACCTCGTAGCCGTCCATGACCGCTTCCAGCGCGCGCACGGGATCGACCTCTGTCACGACGACCTTGGCGCCCAGTCCCTTTGCGCGTAGCGCAACGCCCTTGCCGCACCAGCCGTAGCCGGAAACCACAACGTATTTGCCCGCGACCACAAGGTTCGTCGTACGCATGATGCCGTCCCACACGGACTGACCCGTGCCGTAGCGGTTGTCAAACAAATGCTTGCAGTCCGCGTCGTTCACCATAATCATCGGAAAACGCAGCGTCCCGGCGCGATCCATGGCGCGCAGACGGTGGATGCCGGTAGTCGTCTCCTCGCAGCCGCCGATGACATCGGGGATCCGGTCAGTAAACTCCGTATGCATCATATGCACCAGATCGCCGCCGTCGTCAATGATGATATTCGGGCCGAACGCGAGTACACTGCGCAAATGCGCCTCATAATCCTCCGCCGAGCAGCCATACACCGCGTGCACATCCATGCCGCGCGCCGCCAGCGCCGCCGCAACGTCGTCCTGCGTGGACAGCGGATTGGAGCCGGTCACATGCATTTCCGCGCCGCCCATCTCCAGCACGCGGCAAAGATAGGCCGTCTTGGCTTCCAAATGGACGGAAAGCGCAATTTTCAGTCCGTCAAACGGGCGGTTTTGCGCAAAGTCGCGCCCAATATCGCGCAGCACCGGCATGTGGGCTTCCACCCAGCGAATTTTCCGCTCGCCGGACTCCGCAAGCGTAATGTCCCGAATCGTGCTCATAAGAAAACCTCCATGGACGAAATTTGACGCTTTATTTTAACACCTTCCCCGGCAGAATACAACAAATTTTGAAGAAGAAAGACTGTGTAAAACACACCGGCCATGCAAACAGCGGCCCGGAGTGCACCTCCGGGCCGCTGTCACTTATATCTTATATTATTAAATACCAATAGACGCCGATCCCGACCGCCAGCGTGAGCGCAACGCCGGAGAGCCACAGCAGCGCCGCCGTCAAGCGCGACCGGCGCTGTTTTGGTTGCGGAACCTGCTTCATGTGCGACTGCACGGCGTTCGCCGCCTGCCGCAAAACCTCCTGCTCAGAAACGCCGGGCTGCACCAGCGCATCGTCGCGCACGATGTAGATGATCTCTTCAAAGAGTGTTTCCGGTTCCGGACGCACCACCACAACGCGCCGGGACGTACCCTTAACAATTTCCGGCTCGCTCCGTTCCGCCGGGCGCGGCGGCGAGGCTTTGGGGGAAAAGCGACGCCAGCTGCGCTTACATGCCACAGCTTTGTTCGCCTGCTTTCGCCGTTTCACGTTATGTTCTCACCTCGACTTTGATCGCCAGCGCCGTCATGTCGTCGTTGCGGCCATATTCCCGCACGGCAGACTGCACCACCTGACTCGCCAGCTCTTTCATATCCGTGTCGTCCGCCTGCTCCAGCAGATTGCGCAGCCACAGGTCCTTGCCGTCGGAGACCACGCCGTCGCTGGCAATGACGGCGACGCTGCCGGGCTTCAGGCGCATACGCATCACATCCGGGGTTTTCCCCGCCTCGTATTTCAGTCCGGCAGCGAAAGAGATGTTGCGGATCTTACGAATGACGCCGCCGCTTTTGACATAGGACGGCGCTGCGCCATATTTGTAGAAGCTCGCCTCCCCGGAAAAAAGATCAATGCACATCAAGTCCACTGTGGCATAGCCCCAATTCTCTCCGTCGCGCAGCAGCATTGCAGAGTTGAGCAGCTTCATGGCAACTGACGGATCCACGCCGGAGCGGAGGAACTTCTCCAGAATGCCGATCGTGCCGATGCTGCCGTCGGCTGCAGCTTCGCCGGTTCCCATGCCGTCAGAGAGAATGACGCACAGTTCGCCGGAATCGGTCTTAAAATATGTACCCCGGTCGCCGGACACGGTCTCGCCCTTCTTACGCACGGCAGCGATGCCAACCGAGGCAGCCAGCGGCTCCGCCTCCAGCAGCACGAGACTGTTTTCCGCCGCCTGCTGCTCCGGCATGCACAGGCGCACGCCGAGTACCTTGGACAATCCGTCCAGATAGTCCGGCTCATCCAGCAGCGGCTTGAGAAACTTACTCTCAATCGCCACGCGCAGCCGCCCGCGATGGTCACGGAACACCGCCGCGTCCGCCTCCACACCGAGCGAGCGCAGATAGCGGATCAGCCGTCGTTCCGCGAGCGGGTCCGCGCCATAGCAGCTGTTGAGCGCTCTGGCAGAATCCGCGAGCACGTCCGCAAAATCGCGGTACTGCTCCCAGAGCAGGTTGCGGTTTTCCTGCATCAGTTTGTGCATTCGCATGCGGTAGGCGCGCAGGCGAAGCTCCCCGTTGACGACCTCCGTGAGCTCATGCAGGTACAGACAGCGCTCGCGGAAATAGGCCGGAAAATCTGCCGTCTGCAGCCGCCCACGCTCCTGCATCTTGCGGGATGCATCGTTCAAAACGGACAGCGTATCTGACGCTGAGCGCGTCCAGCACTCCTGCCGCAGCGCGCAGTGGGCGCAAACGCGGTCCGCCGCGCGGTCAAACACTTTTGCAATGTCCGCGTCGTTTTCCTCGGACACCGCTGCCCCATGCGCAACTTCGAACAGCTCCCGGTAGGCATAGGACATGCCGCCGACCCGCTCCGCGACATAGTGGCGCAGCCCCGATTCCCCGCGTCCGGCGCGCAGCGGCTGGATGAACGAGCCGACCGTCACCACAAATCGCTGCGGCAGCATCAGATACACCCCGGACGCGCCGAGCACCTCGATCATAGACGCGGCGCGCAGCTCATTTGACGGCAGACAAAGCACCGTTAACGCATGTACGGCTGCAAACACAACCAGAAACAGCACCTTGCGGTGCTTGCAAAACAGACCTGAAACCAGCCCGGAGAGCGCATAGGCCGCCACCAGAAACGCACCGCCCCCTGCGGCGACGTCCATCGCTGCGCCCAGGATCGTTCCTGCTGCCGCTCCGTTGAGCGGCCCGCCCGTGGCGCTGAGCATCAGGAGGATCAGCAGCGAGAGGATGCGGCCGACAGAGACGGAGCCAAACAACACCAGATTGCTGATCCCCATCAGGATGCACGCCAGCAGCAGCACGATCGACACGTTGCGGCAGATCTCCGAATTGACCGTGCGCGGATCTGTCGTATCAAAGACATCGCCGAATGCGTAAGCCGTTCCGCCGCACAACAGCAAATACAACGCTACGCGCGAGAGCACATACAGCGTGATCCCACCCGTGAGGGCATAGATTGTCAGCCGTGTCAGCGCATAGGCAGCCATCGCCAGCACAGACGGATACCATTTGGACTGCACAATCCAGTTCCGGCGCAAAAAATACGCCGTTGTGAACACCAACACACAGCCGGCGGACATTTGCGTCCCCGCCGTGACGCCGAACGCCGCAAAATAGCCGGCCAGATTCCCGAGCAGGCACAGCGCGCCTCCCGCGCCGTAGCCCATCGTCGCCAGAAGCGCCAGACCAAACGGTGCCGGGGCATTCCCCACACGCACCGTTGCAAGGATCATCCCCAGCGCAAAACTAAGCAGCAGCCCGACCCAGCGCGGCGCGTTCGCCGCCTTCGTCAGCCGTGCCGGCCCCTCTAAAGCCATCTGCTGCGCGCCATCCCACGTGCTTCTGACATCCATACCGTTCCCTCCAAAGCCAGTTTACATAAATTATATGATTTCACTGTTATGAAAACTGTCATTCCGCGCTGTCGCAGCAGAACTCTTTTCGAGAGAACGGCGGAGTTTCCGCCTGAAAAACGCCCCGGCCGCAGGCAAAGCTGCAGCCGGGGCGTCACATACTCCGGTTATTTATGTTTCGTTCAGCAGATGCTCACCGATGCGGAACACGTCGCCTGCGCCGATCGTGAGGATGATGTCTCCGGGCCGGGCAACCTCTGTCAAGTCAGCTTCGATCTCCGCAAAGGTCGGATAGAATTTCGCCCCCGGAATTTTCTTTGCCAGATCGGCGGAGGAAATACCGATGGTGTTCTTTTCCCGCGCCGCGTAGATTTCCGCCAGATACGTAATCGTCGGGCGGCGGAGCTGCTCCACAAAATGGTCGAACAGCGCAGCGGTACGGCTGTACGTGTGCGGCTGAAATACGACAATCGTGCGCTGGTAATTGAGCGACTCGACTGCATCGAGAACCGCGCACAGCTCACTCGGGTGATGCGCATAGTCGTCATAAAGATCCGCGCCGTTGTACTTCCCCTTAAATTCAAAGCGGCGCCCAGCGCCCTGGAATCCAGCGAGACCGTATTTCACCGCCGTCGGCCCAATGCCGAGAGAGATTGTCGCGGCTGTTGCGGCAAGCGCGTTGCGGATGTTATGATCACCCGGTACGTGAATCGTCACGCGGGTGAATCCTTTCCCGCGATAGATAATATCAAACTCAGACTGCGCGCCGCGGCGCACAATGTGATCGGGATGCACGTCTGCCTGACGGCTGAAGCCGAAGGTGATCATCGGCCTGTTCAGCGGGCGCAGCGCGTCCATTGTATTTTCGTCATCATAATTCGCAACAATCGTGCCGCTTTCCGGTACGCGCGCGGCAAACTGGCGGAACGAATGCTTGATGTCCTCAAGATCCTTGAAGAAGTCCAGATGATCCGCCTCAATGTTCAAAATAATTGCGACAGTCGGGTTCAGCGCCAAAAAAGAGTTGTAATACTCGCAGGACTCCATAATAATGGTGTCCCCGCGTCCGACCCTATGCCCCGCATGGAGCAGCGGCAGCGTACCGCCGATCATAACGGTTGGATCCCGCTCAGCCGCCATCATGATATGGGTACACATAGAGGTCGTCGTCGTTTTGCCGTGCGTGCCGGCAATGCACAGCGCGTTCGGGTAGGCTCTCATGATTGCGCCCCACGCCTGCGTGCGCTCAAAAACCGGGATATTGCGCCGGTGCGCTTCTCCGATCTCCGGGTTTTCGTCGTGTACTGCAGCAGTGCGAACGACAAAGTCGATGTCATCCTCCACATTGGACGCATCGTGGCCGATGTGGATGGAAATGCCCTTTTCGCGCAGAAGCAGCGTATTATTGCTTTCGCTCATGTCAGAGCCCACAATGACGAGTCCCGCGTCATGCAGCACTTCCGCCAGCGGCGACATGGACACACCGCCAATGCCGATGAGCAGGCCCTTTTTCCCGGGAACGAGATATTGTTCAAAATCCATACAGATGCTCCCAAATCATTTGAGATTGGCTCAACCGCCGAAATGCGGTTATGAGTTGTTATTTGAATGATTCAGTATTATAATACGTTTGCACCCGCTTTACAATAGCAAAGATTTGAATTTATAATGGTTTTCTTCGCCTGTATTCCCGCAGGTTCCTTGAATATGAGGGATAAATATGCATTTTCTATCAATTCCGACGCCTGTTTCTGCAATCCTGGAAACGCTTCAGCGCCGCGGCTTCGCCGCCTATCTGGTCGGCGGCTGCGTGCGGGACGGGCTGCTGGGCAAGATGCCGCACGACTGGGACATATGCACCGCCGCCACGCCGGAAGAAACGCTGGAGCTCTTTCCGAACAGCGTCGCCACCGGGTTCCGTCATGGGACCGTGACCGTACGCAGCGGCGGGATTTCGGTGGAAGTCACCACGTTTCGTTCCGAGGGCGCCTATTCTGATCACCGGCATCCGGACAGCGTCCGGTTTGTCTCCGATCTGGTCGCCGATCTCGCGCGGCGGGATTTCACCGTCAACGCCATGGCGCTGTCCGCAAGCGGCGCGCTGGAAGATCCATTCGATGGACAGGCAGATCTGGCCGCAAGCCTTCTCCGCGCCGTCGGTGAGCCGGAGCGGCGGTTTCAAGAGGACGCACTGCGTATGCTCCGGGCGGTTCGGTTCTCTGCGCAGCTCGGCTTTCGCATTGAGCCGGAAACCGAAGCCGCCATCCGCACGTGCGCGCCGCTGACAGCGGCGCTTGCGGCAGAGCGTGTGCGGGACGAGCTGGAAAAAACGCTGCTCTCCCCCGCCCCCCAATTGCTCGGCATGATGCAGGAAATGGGCTTGCTGCGGCAGCATATTTCCGGGGTAATTTCGGTGCGCTGGAACGCGCTCTGTGCGGTTCCGCCGGAGCGGCAGCAGCGCTGGATGGCACTTGCACTGCTGCTGGCAGAAGCGGGGGATCCATTGTCTTTTCTCACCTCGCTGCGTCTGGACAACAAAACCGCGCAGGCCTGCCGTGACTGTGTTGCGCTGCGAAGCATACAGCCGCGTACAGAGCTGACATGGAAAGCGGCCATTGCGCGGCGCGGTGTGGCAGCCACCGAAGCCGCCGCAGCGGTTCTCTCCGCCGTGGACGGCAGCGCTGACGCAGGCGCCGTACAGCAGATCTTCCAGCGCGGAGACTGCTGTTCGCTGCGCCAGCTTGCAGTATCCGGGCGCGATTTGCAGCAGCTCGGATTGCAGGGTGCAGACGTCGGGCGTGCGCTGGACGCGTTGCTGTGCCACGTCTGGCGGCATCCGGAGGACAACGAGAAAGCAACATTGATCCATTTGATTGACCAAGGAGGGGTTCCCGATGGCGGATTCCTGGAATGAATTGAAACGCGAGTGCGCGCAGTGCCGCCGCTGTTCGCTGGGCGAGACGCGCAAAAATCTGGTGTTCGGCACAGGCGCAGAGAATGCCCGCGTCATGCTTATCGGCGAAGGCCCCGGCGAGCAGGAAGACCTGCAGGGTGTCCCGTTCGTCGGCCCGGCCGGGAAACTGCTGGACGACATGCTGGAGATGATCCAGTTGGACCGCACCAAGGTGTACATCGCCAACATCGTCAAATGCAGACCGCCAAAAAACCGCGACCCGATGTACGTCGAACAAGACTGCTGCTCGGAGTGGCTGCAGCGGCAGATCGCGCTGGTGAATCCATGCATCATCGTCTGTCTCGGACGCATCGCCGCAACCGCGCTCATCAAGCCGGATTTCCGCATCACGCGCGAGCACGGGCAGTGGTTTTCCGTCAGCGGACGGCGCTGTATGGCCATCTATCACCCATCCGCCCTGCTGCGTGACGTCACCAAACGGCCGGAAACGTTCGTGGATTTGAAATCGCTGCAGCGGCAAATCCTCGCCGACTGTCCGGAGGTGTATACCCATGGCTGACGCTGTCATTCGCCGCGCGGCAGAAGCCGACCGTTCTGCGCTGCAGACGCTGTGGGAAGCCGTGTTCGGCGATCCGCCGGAGTTGATTCAGTCGTTTTTTTCCCACTTTCCGCCGGAGTCCTCCGGCTGGGTCGTAAGCCGCGGCGCAGAACTCTGCTCCGCCGCCTATCTGCTGACCGGAAACCGGCTGGTGTCCGGTGGGCATTCGCGTCCGTGCGCATACGTCTACGCCGCAGCAACGCCGGAGCCGGAGCGCGGCCACGGCTATGCGTCCCGGCTCATGCAGCACTTCGCGCAAATGGCGGATGCGCAGGGCGTTCTGCTCTACACGCGTCCGGCCGAGCCGGGGCTTTACGCCTGGTATCGGGATGTGATGGGCGCGTCTGCGACCGGAACCGGAAGCGAAACGGTCGTGCAGCGCGCAATGCAGGCCCATCCCGACCTTGCGCTTCGTCCTGTCGGTCCCACAGAATACGGCAGGCTGCGGGAACTCCGTCTCGCCCATACGCCGCATGTCGCCCTGTCCGGCGCGTTTTTGGCGCTGCAGGCAGAATACAGCCATGCAGCAGACGGCGCGCTGTTGGCGCTGGGGGATGGCTGCGCCATTGCGGAGGTGGAAGAAGGAACCCTTCTCGTCAAGGAGCTGCTTGTACCGGAACCACAGCGTCCGGACGCCGTGCAGACGCTCTTGCGGCGATTTGATCTGGATACCGCAAGCGTGCGGCAGCAGGGCGAATCGGTCTCAGCCCTGCCGTTCGCCGCGTTTCGCCCGTTTACTCCCGAACCGGAGGACACGGTCAACTGGGGACTCTTTCTGGATTAACGCACAACTTAATACTTTTGAAATACTTCTCTTCTTTTTTCCGTAATATCTGTTTGGTATAGTACCATACAAGAAGCAGAGCAATTTCTTTTTCATTTTGTCCTCAATAACAACAAAAAGGCACGGAACTTAAGTTCTGTGCCTTTTTGTTGTTATTTTTATGTTTCAATCCGCTGCGCAAACTGCACCATCTCAATGCTGCGGATCCGCTCCAGCGCCTGTTCGGGCTGCAGATTGCGGTCGAGCAGCTCCACCTCAATCTTATAGCTGGTATAATCTCCGCCGCTGCTGCCGAATGGTTCGATGGTATTGAGCAGCATGCCGCCCGCATTCAGCGCACACATCGCTCCGCTCAGGCGCGCATTGGCATCGACCTCCACATACAGCGTCATGCTGTGCAGCGTTTTGACATAGTTCGTATCCAGCTTGAACAGCGGAACCAGCGCTACGTAGATCACCACGCACATCATAATGGCACATTCATAATATCCGGCACCCGCCGCAAGGCCCATGCACGCCGAAGCCCAGAGTCCCGCCGCCGTCGTCAGCCCGGTGATATGGTTGCGGTACTTTCCGGTGACAAGGATGCTGCCTGCGCCCAGAAAGCCGATGCCGCTGATGACCTGCGCCGGCACGCGCAGCGCATCCCCATTAATCCCCAGCTCATTGACGCAAAACTGGCCGACAATGACCGTTGACGCCGCGCCGACACAGACCAGCACATGCGTGCGAAAGCCTGCCGGCCGCTGCAGCCTGCCGCGGCTGTAGCCGATCACCGCGCCGCACAGCCCCGCCACCAGAAAGCGCAGTACCATCGTAACAAAGTTGAGTTCACGCAGATAGGACACAACAGCGTCAAAATTCATAATGGGCACCTCCGGTTTCTTTTATCTGCATACTATTCCTTCCTGCGCAAAATGTCAAATATAGTCGTTCCAGATTTCGCTCCGTCATTCGATTCATCGAATGATTGTTATTCAACATTTACAATTCAATGTGTGAATAAACATTATTTTCGCCTCAATTTCAACAAAATTTCTGGTTCAAAAACGTACATTTTGTTTGACATTTAACAGTAGATCTGCTAATCTCAAATTGTATGAATGGATACATTGATACAATATATCTGTTCATACCTGCGAGTTAGTTGTTGAATGCGAAAAAAACTAAGGGGGCTTGCACATGAGAGACTTGAAACACCTGATCGCATTTGAAAACCTTTTGCAGGAAGCCAACAACGAGTTGGTTCGCCAGGCAAAGGCGGAAGGCAAGAAGGCGCTGGGTTACACCTGCTACTTCATGCCGGAAGTGTTGCTGGACCTGCCCGGCTGCTTCTCGGTTCGTCTGAGAGCACCGAAATGCACCTCTCCGGATATCGCTACATACTACATGTCCGGCCGCACCTGCCACTACGGCCGTAGCCTGTTCGAGCGCGCGCTCGAAGGCGGCTACAATTTCCTCGACGCACAGATGGCAACGGAAACCTGCACTGTCACCTGCCGTTTCCAGGAGCATCTGGGTTACATGGACGTCATCCAGAACCCCGATTTCTTCGTAAGCTTCACAGACGTTCCGTTCAAGAAGGACGAAAACAGTGTCGATCACTACACCAGACAGCTTCAGGCACATGTTCTGGATCCGCTGCACGAGAAGCTCGGCATCGACACCTCCGACGAGGCGCTCATGCAGGCCATCGAGCAGCACAACGAAGTGTGCCGTCTCATCACGGAGATCGGCAATTACCGCAAGCTCGACGTCCCGACCATCACCGGCTATGAATTCCAGATCATCCAGCTCTGCACGCTGGTATGCCCGAAGTACCTCATTCTCCCCATGCTGCGTGAGACTGCTAAGGAAATGAAGACCCGCAAGCCGGATAAGAACCCGACCTTCCGCTGCAAAGTGGTTCTCTCCGGTTCTGAAAACGACGATCCCGAATTCACCAAGCTGATCGAAGGCTGCGGCGCGCTCGTCGTTGCCGACCGTCACTGCTACGGCTCCCTCCCCGGCCGTGAAGAGATCGTTGTTGCGGACGGCCAGTCCCCCCTGGAAGCCATTGCGCGCCACTATCTGAAGACCAGCCAGTGCGCACGCTTCATGCCGCAGGATGAGATGCGCGCCAGAAAGCAGTATCTCGCCGACCTCGTTAAGGAGTACAAGGCGGACGGCCTGATCGTTGAGTCCATGAAGTTCTGCGAATACTGGAGCTATGAGCGCACGATTGATACCGTAGTCATGCCCCGCGACTTTGGCATCCCCGTCTGCTCCATCGAAAAAGAATACATCAACGGCGCCTCCGGCCAGCTGCGTACGCGCTTCCAGGCCTTCGTCGAAAGCATCGAAATCAAGAAGATTCAGGAGGGCAAATAATGAAGTACGATATCAAGAAGCTTGCCCGTGATTTCTGGTACGGCAAACCGCACGAGGAGCGCCGTCTGGGCGATCTCTACATTGACAAGACCGGTCTGTATAAGCACAGAGAGTGGCGTGGCGTCAAGGACACCATGTACTACTTCTACAACATCTGGCTGTACAACTACATCCACATGGTGGCCGACGTCATGAAGTACGGCGGCGTCATCAACTTCGCCAAAGGCGTCTGGAGATACCGCTGGGTCGGCCAGACCTACCTGCCCGTTCTGCACTGGTTTGACCGCGGCATGGAAGGTATGCGCGGCGAAGCGCTGAAGGCCTCCGCATGGCATTATCGCGGCATGGTCAACGCGACGATCACCCAGTTCATGCGCATGTTCTCCGCTGATACCAGACTGCACGGCGGCAAGAAAAACGATCTCTATTACCACACCATGGCCTGCAAGGAGACCGTTTGGGGCGGCATGTTCTACCCCTGGACCGCTGATGGCGAATATCAGTACTGCCCGCTGGAGATGATCCCCTATTTCGTCACCTGCCACGTCAACAGCCACACGGTGCACAACTACATCGACGCTGTGCAGTCCATCGGTCTGCCGGGTGACCCGTGCCCGATGTGCCAGGCTGAGGCCGGCCTGTACGTCCTCGACGATATGCCGGATTATTCCCCGTACCTCGTCACCTGCAACGAAGCCTGCGACGGCTCCGTCGGCACCGCGATTCTGCAGGACTGGTTCTCCAACAAGCCGCTGTTCGCGCTTGGCATGCCGATGCTGTTTGACGATCCGCTGGTCAAGAAAAACTGCATGAACGAAATTGAACAGTGCTGGAAGTTCATCGAAGAGCAGACCGGCGTTCCCTTTAACTGGGACAACATGGTCAAGGGCCTTACGCGTCAGAACGAGATCACCGAGTTCGAGTTCGAAAAGTGGGAAGTCGCTGCAAAGACGAACTACTATCCGGTGAACGGCGTCGCGCAGGCACTGTATCGCATCTACTCCTCCCAGTACGGCGATCTGGAAATCTGGCACTTCTGCGACAAGAAGGTTCGCAAGATCATGGAGAAGTGCGTCAAGAACAAGATCAACACCTTCCCGAAGACCCGCCACAGAGTCATTGCTTGGTCCTGCGCGCCGCTGTACTACTCCAACTGGTGCACTTGGGCTTACAACTGCTGGGGTCTGAACGTGATCATCAACATGGACTCTCTGATGTTCGCTATGACGATCCGCACCGATTCTTACGAGCACTGCCTCGAAGACTGCGCGCAGTATCATATGTGGGCTCCGATGCGCCGCATGGCCGTCGGCGGTCTGCACCACATCTTCGAGCTGTGGGACAACATGGAGAAGTTCAACTGCGATATGGTCATGATGTACGACCAGCTGCAGTGCAAGGGCATGCAGGGTGTGCATGGTCTGTTCGAGGATGAGTTCCGTGAGAGAAACATCCACGCGATCTGGATGCCGCACGCGCTGCCCGACAGCCGCACCGTTTCCAGAATGGAAATCCGCCGTCTCATCAACGACTACATGACCACCGTCATGCACGAAGAGCCGCTGGATCCGACGCTCGTTGAGTTCGACGACTCTATGATCTGGTAATAAAGGAGGAACCATCATGAAAGCTAAAATTCTCAAAGCCCTTATCGCTGCCTTTGGCGTGAATGCTGCTCTGTTTGCGGTTTTCTTCTTTGACCTCGACGGCAAGCTGCTGTTCTACGTTGTCGAGCCTTTCCTCAAAAAGCACTATGACAACATGGATCGCAACGATATGACCAAGACTCCGTACGATATCAATACTCCGAAATACGAATATAACGTTTAATTATTGGGAGGAAACATAAAATGAAATATTTTGGCGGATGCGACGTAGGTTCCACCTACAC
>JABLYK010000059.1 GCA_018265835.1 Oscillospiraceae bacterium
GCTGTCTCTCCATAACCAAATTCGAAACCGAGTTTCGAATTTGAAAGGAAGAACGCGGAAGCGGATATGGAGACGGCGCGTTTACGCGGCGGCGGAATGTAGCGCGCCCGTTCTGACGTTGCGACTGATGAGGGGACGCATCCGGACACCTCATCCGTCACGCTTCGCGTGCCACCTTCCCGGCGTCAAAATGACAGCGCAAGGTCATCCCGTACCGCTTGCGGTACGGGATTGACCGGCACTGTCATTCTTCCTTTCCCAGCCGCAAGTCAAGCTTGCGTCTGGGGGACGCGGGGGTGCGTAACGCACCTGCCCAAGGCTTCCCCCTCTGGGGGAAGCTGTCGGCGCCAGCCGACTGATGAGGGGAGTTCCAGCCCGATGCGCAGCCGAGGTGTGAAACCACCTCACCTCATCCGGGCGTCAGAACGGACGCGCTCCGCTCTGCTTCCGCCGAATGGCGAAAGCGGCGCATCCGCTTCTCCGTTCTTCCTTTCAAATCCGAAACGGCGTTTCGGATTTGGTTTACAAGCGCGTGCCACCTTCCCCCTCCGGGGGAAGGCTTTGGGTGCGGCACGAGCCTTGCCACAATCACGCGCCTGCGTTACCAAGGCGTGTGCCGCATCATCCGCAACCAAAAAAGTCCTGACCTCCGGTCAGGACTTTTTGGTTTATCTCATATTTCAATGGTCTGCGGTTGGATGTCCGGGTCGTGCGAGCAGAAAATCGCCTTGCAGTTCGGGTCGGCCTTCCGCTCCTTGAGCCACTTCAGAGCCTCCCGCTGCAAATGCCGGTTGAAGCCAAATCCGGGGACGACCAGATCGTCAATGTTGCGGTGCGATATGGCCGCATCGGCGGCGAAAATCACATAGGGGCCGCCGTAGTTGCCCGCTCCCGCCTCGGTAAATCGCGCCGAGGGCGCTTTGTTGAGCATCACCATCATCTGCCCCTCCGTATGGCCGGGGGTGAGCAGGCACAAAACGCTGTCATCTCCGAAAAGGTCAAAGCCCCTGCAGGCGGGGCCAAGCGGCGTTCCGTAGTAAGAGGGCCGCTCAATCAGACCTTCATACGGAATATAGGTCTTCCACGACTGACGCACGCGAAAGACACTGCGGCACGAATAAAAATACTCCAGCTCCGGCATCACGATCCGCTTTGCCCTGCCCGCAAAATCCTTGATCGCGCAAGTGTGGTCAGCGTCGTTGTGGGTAATCATCAAAAGGTCGATATCCTCCGGCCGCAGCCCCATTTCCGCAAGCTGCTCCACCGCCGTCTGCCCCTTCCCGACATGGGGGTCATAAAACCAGTTGAGATGCGGCGAAAACAGCGCACGGCAGTCCGCGGACAGGCCCGCTTCGATCAGCAGATTCCCATGGACGGGGTGCTCAACCAGATAGGCGCTGACCGGAAGCCGGATCCGCCTGTTCGACGCGCCCTTCCCCGAATAGGCAAGGCGCTCCTGCAAACGGATCGTTCCGCAGTGCAGGACATGAATTTTGATATGCTTCTGATCGTGTTCCATCTTCATACCACCCCGGAATCGGATTGCGGCCAGCGGTTGCCGCCGGTTGCTCTGGTGCGACATCATTATAGCTGACCACTTGGTATATGTCAACGCCGCGTTCGTTTGCTGCCGCGCGCCGGGGCTATGGGGTCTGGATTTCGTTTCCGGCTGAAGCCGAAAACTCCATATCTGCTTCTTCATTCTTCCTTTCAAATCCGAAACAATGTTTCGGATTTGTGAAGGAGAAACGGGGAAGTGGATGCGGAGACGGCGCGCTTGCGCGGCGACGGAGCGGAACGCGCCCGTTTCGACGCTGACTGATGAGGGGAATGCCGCACTGCAATGCGCATCGTGGCTGAGTAATCCACCCCATTTCTTTCTGCTTGTGCAGAAAGAAACCGGGTGGAGCCTGAAAGAAAGAGCACACCAAAGGGGGATGTGGGCCCCCCTTTGGAATCCCCCAGCGACCAACCTTGGAGATGAAATTGCCTTGGCACTATAGGGCCACCACGCATCCCTGCGACCAACGCTGGCTGTCGTCTGGCGCGAACGCAAGCGGTTCGCGCGCCGCGGAAGAAGCTTCGACATTCTGGTGCGGTGGATGATACGGCATCCGGTGCGATACGCACCAAAAACGTGCGTCCGAACGTAGGCAATAAGCCCGACGAGACTTTGTCGCACATTTATGTGCGCCGAAGTCTCGTCACCAGCGCTTTCTTCCGACGCACTTTCGTGCTTTCTTTGCGGCGTTACCGCGTTTCTTTCCCACGAGGGAAAGAAATGGGGTAACAGTTCCCCGGGACGATGTGGGCGCCCGAGCCGCCAACGGCGGCGACAAAGTGCTCTGGGAGTGCATCGTCCCCTACGAAGGGACACCTCATCCGACCGCCCTGCGGGCGGCCACCTTCCCCTCAAGGGGAAGGCTTTGGACGCGCCACGCAAAAAGTCCGGGCAAGCCGATTGGCTTGCCCGGGCTTAACCTGTCGAAAAAGCAAAGCTGTGTCTTGCTGCTGTCAGTCCCGGCCGATGGCGCCGTGGGCTGCCTCATATTGCGCAATGCAATCCCGGATTAAAATCAGAATCTGACTGTTTGCCGAGCGCCCCTCGTAATCCGCCACCACATGGAGCTTATTCAGCATTTCCTCATCAATTCGAATGGAAAGACTTTTTATAGCCATATAATCACCCCAAAACAAATTTATTTTGTGTTTATTTTAGGGAAGTTATGTGGTATGATGCAGAATATAGATATAAAATATATCTGAAATATGTTTAATTGGAGGTGCGGATATGGATGACTCCGCGTTCGACAGGCACGTCGATTACAAGGAAATGTACCTTCAGCTGATGCGCGCATCGGAAAACGCCATTCGTCTTCTGATAGAAGCGCAGCAACTGTGTGAAGCGATGTATGTGGATGCAGGCGGTGCCGAAACAGACGTTCCATGAAACGGCGCAAAAAGCCCGGGCAAGCCAAAGGCTTGCCCGGGCTATCTTTGTAGCTGCGTTATTTTTGCAGGATGTTCCGATCATAGCGCATGACCATCGTCGCCACCTGCTCGCGCGCGGCGGCGCCCTGCGGGCGGAGATAATCAACGCCACTCTCGGCAGAGCCGTTGACGATGCCGTTGGCTACCGCCCACTGCATCCCCGCCAGCGCCCAGGAGGACACGCTGCCCGCGTCCGGGAAGCGGCTCAGGCTCGCGCTGCCGGTCGCTCCGCCGCCGTAGACGTTCGTATACCGCAGGAAGATGGTGGCGAGCTGCTCGCGGGTGATGGGGCTGTTCGGATCGAAGCGGTTCTCGCCCACGCCGTCCACGATTTTGTTATAATACGCCCACATGACCGCGTTGAAGTAATACTGATCGCGCGGCGTGTCGGTAAACGGGCTGAGGAGCTTGCTGTACTCCACGTAGCCGCTGCCGATGACCTGACCCGCCGGCGCACCGGACATGCGGTAGAGCATGGTGACGAGCTGGGCGCGGGTCGTCGTGCCGGTGGGGGCAACCTGCCCGTTGCCCATGCCGTTCATGATGCCGTTTTTCAGACAGTAGTCCAACCCCTCGTGCGACCAGAAGCCGGGGCTGGGCATATCGGTGAACCCATAGCCGGGGCAGGACGGGCCGCCGGTGCAGGCCGTGGCCGGGAGCACCTCGGTGTACGAATCGCCGCAGCGCTTGCAGGTGTAGGTCACGTGTCCCGCCGCAGAAGCGGTAGCGGGGACGCGCTCCGTCTCGGCATAGTCATGGCCGAAGGCCGGGACGGTCTCCTGCTTGTGCACCACCGTGCCGCACACGGAGCAGTAGCTGCCCGCCGTCTTGCCGGCGGTCGTGCAGGTGGCCGCGACGGCCGGCTGCGTCACGAGCGTGTGGTCCGTGGTGGGGGTCACCTGTTCGACGACCTTGCCGCAGTCGGCGCAGCGGCCGCTCACCAGACCGGTTTCGGCGCAGGTGGCCTCGCGGATGACCGTGTAGTTGGGGATGTTGTGCCCGGTGGCGGGGACGACATAGTCAATCGGCTCGCCGCAGCGCGCGCACGCGCCGCGCACATAGCCATCCTCCGTGCACGTCGGCTTGACGTGCGTGCACAACAGCTCGTCATGGCCGAGCGGTTCGGTCTCCTCGGTCTGGATGATGTCGCCGCAGCGCGAGCACTGTTCAAACGTGCCGCCGCCCTCCGTGCAGGTGGCGTCGAAGGAGTTGTAGAGGTGGTAATTGTGGCCGAGCGCCGCGATGGGCACGTCGTCCTCATAGCCGCAGCCGTACACGGTGCAGGCGCGGTGCGTGTTGCCGTCCTGCGTGCAGGTCGCCTCGCTGGTGACCGTCTCCTCGAATTCGTGGAAGTGCCCCGTCCAGCAATAGTCGGTCTGGTAGCCCTGCCACTTGCCGTCCTTCGTGACGGCGGCGAGCCACTGGCTGTTGCCCTCCGGATAGTGGATCAGGCAGTCGGCCGGGAAGGTGCGCGCCGCATCGTCCGCCGCGATCACGCCGCACGGGTTGCCGCGGAACGCGGCGTGCTCCAGCGGGGTAATCTTGTCCCTGGACTGGAGGAGCTTATCGAGATCGCCCGACGGATCGCCGAAGCCGACGATCTCGGCAATGATATCCAGCGCGGTGTACGCGTCGCTCATCATGCTCGTGAACGCGCGCTCGCCAAGGCGGTTGATACCGGTGCCGAACGACACCCGCGCCAGCTTCTCGCACGCGCCGAAGGCGGACACGCCGATGCTCTGCACGCGGTCGTCAAAGTTGACTTCCGTGAGCTCATAGTTCGCGGTAAACGCGCCCGCGCCGATCGTGAGCGGCTGCGTGCCGCCCGCCGTGAAGGTCAGCTTGGAAAGGTCGTATGCGCCGAGGAACGCATAGGGGCCGATGTTCGTGATGCTGGTGGGGATATTCAGCTTCGAAAAGTGCGTGCAGAAGGCGAACGCACCCTCGCCGATCGTTTTCAGGCCGTTCGGCAGCACGAGGTTTTTCGTGCCGAGGATGCGGCACCACGCAAAGGCGTAGGGGCCGATCGTCCTGATCGAGTACGGCAGCTCCACGTCCGCCAGCAGCGTGTTGCCGAAGAACGCGCGCTCGCCGATTTCCGTGATTTTCGTGTTGCCGGCGCGCAGGAAGGTCAGCTTGTCGCAGCCGTAGAACGCGCGCTTTTGAATCTCGTTGAGGTTGCTCGGCATGTTGATCGCGGCGAGCAGCTCCGTGGACTCAAACGCCCGCGCCTTGATCTTGGTGACGGAGTTGCCCAGAAACACGGCGGTCAGATAGTCCTGCCCCCAGAACGCGTCCTCGCCGACCGAGGTGACGCCGGTGGCGAACTTGTTCTCCGCGTTCGCGCCCTCGACGTAGGCCACGACCAGCCGCTCCTCCAGGTTCACCGTCTCGCCTGCGTGCGTGCCCTTCGTCAGGGTGATGGCGCCGCTCCACGGCGATTTGTTGGTGATGTGGTCATAGTTCGCCATGTCGCCGTTGCCGTAGATCCAGACGCCATAGTACTGCAGGTCGGGATCATAGCCGATGTCGCCAAAGATCTCCTTCAGGTGTTCGTCCCCGATGACGGTGGGGTTCGTGACCTCGTAAATGGCAAACTGGACGCGGTAGTCAGCCTGCCCGCTGCTGGTATCGCCGCAATTGCCGCGATAGACAATGTGCTCATTGTCTTTATCGCTTGGCGTTCCGGGGAAAAACGTTTTTACGACTTCGCCGATGACGCCCTCCCGCTGAATCCAGTCGGCAATGAGGTCGTCCGCCGAGGCGTTCATGCTCAGGCCGGAGACCAGCGACACGGCCATCGCCAGCACCAGAAGCAGCGACAACATTCGTTTCTTCATATGCATTCTCCTTCTCTACCCGCGCGGGGCTTGATTGTTGCACAGCGTTTCCACAGTACCTTAGCAGCGTACCATTAAAATAATGTGAAACGTACCAACATCGGATACAAAGTCAGTATACAAGACCTTCCGCTTTTTTGCAAGCGGTGCGCACCGCCGCGCGGCCGGTTTCAAAGAGAAAAAATCTACAAAAATTTGTTTCAAAAATGTAACAATTCCACAATTTTTCTTCCGCGCTTCACATGGGGTTTGAAAGCGCAGGAAATGCATGGTATAGTCAGAATGAACGCGCTGCATTCCGTTTCCGGCTGAAGCCGAAAACTCCATGTTCGCTTCTTCATTCTTCCTTACCCAGCCGCAAGTCAAGCTTGCGTCTGGGGGACGCGGGGTGCGTAACGCGCTCACCCAAGGCTTCCCCCTCTGGGGGAAGCTGTCACCGAAGGTGACTGATGAGGGGACGCGCAAGCGCGTCGCAACCACTGCGTTGGGTTGCGCCGCGGGGATGCGGGGGACGGAGCTTGCACCGGCGCAAGCCGGGCCGATGAAAAAACGCACTTTTTGAAAAGTATTCCTGCCCGCGCGCGGGTGGGAAATTTGGGAGGTTCATGATGAAGAAACGACTGTTATCTCTGCTGCTGGCTGTGTGCATGGTCGTGACCCTGTTCGCGGGGCTGACGACGAACGCATCGGCCTCGTGGATCGACGACGCGATCCGCAACGCGGTGAAGTCCGCGTTGGACAAGTATTTTGACTCCGAGCTGCGCGACGAGCTGGATCTGGAGAATCTGGACTTGAACGCCATCCTCGCCGCCGCCGCGACGACGGAGACGTCCGGCGATTTCGGCGCGGAGGGCAACAACCTCCACTGGAGCGTCGAAGACGGCGTGCTGACGATCACCGGCAGCGGCGCGATGGAGGATTTCGACTTTGTCTCCGGCGTGCTGCCGCCGTGGTGGAACCTCAAAAACATTGTGAGTCTCAACCTCCTCGGGGTCATCAAGACCACCGGCATCCAGTGCGTCGAGATCGCCGACACCGTTGCGGACATCGGCGAATTCGCCTTCTTCGCGCTGCCGGAGCTGACCGGGGTGCAGCTCCCCGCCGGGCTGACGGCGCTGCCGCGCTACGCGCTCGCCGCGTGCAACAAGCTGGCGTTCCCGGCGCTGCCGGAGACGCTGGCCGACATCGGCGACTACGCCATGGCTGCGTGCGACGGCTTTACGAGCCTGACGCTGACCGCCGGCGTGCAGACGCTCGGCTCGCACGCCTTCGCCGGGTGCGACGGGCTGACGCACGTCACCGTGCCCGAAACGGTGCAGGCCATCGGCTCCTACGCCTTTGCAAACTGCGACAAGCTTGCGAGCGCCACCCTGCCCGCGACGGTCACTGCCGTGCCGGCGGGCTGCTTCTCCAACTGCGAATCGCTGCGCTCCGTGACCTGCAACGGCACGCTCACTGCCATCGGCGATCGAGCGTTCTATGGCTGCAATCTGCTGCCGGAGGCTCCCATCCCGGCGACGGTCACCGCCGTCGGCAACTATGCATTCAGCGGCTGCAAGCTGCTCCACAGCGTCGCGCTGCCGGAGGGGCTGCAGACGCTCGGCACGGGCGCGTTCAGCTCCTGTGAGCTGCTCACGTCCATCGTGCTGCCCGACGCGATCACCGCCGTGCCGGAGGACTGCTTCAGCGCGTGCGGGCTGACCGATGTGACGCTCGCCCCGGCCACCACGGAGATCGGCGCGAACGCGTTCACGCTGTGCATCCTGCTGGAGCGCATCGAGCTGCCCGGCACGCTCACCGCCATCGGCGACGCGGCGTTTTCCGGCTGCTCCAAGTTGGCGGAGCTGACGCTGCCGGAGGGCTTACAGACGATCGGCGCCAGCGCCTTCCTCGGCTGCGAAGCACTGACCGCGCTGGACGTGCCCGGCAGCGTTACGGCCATCGGCGATGCGGCCTTTTCCGGCTGCACGGCGCTGACGGAGCTGTTCCTGCGCGCAGGCGCGCAGCCGCAGACGGTCGGCAGCAACGCGTTTGCGCTCTGCACCGCGCTGACGGACGCCTACTGCTACGGCGATGCGCCTGCCGTCACGGCGGCGGGCGAGACCGGCGCGAGCTTCGTCAAGCCGGTGATCTGCATTCACTATCCCAGCGGCAACGCCACATGGGTCGTCGCCGACGGCCTGTGGAACGGCTACAACGCCGAGGCGTGGAATCTCTGCCGTCACGACGCGGACGGCTGCACGCTCACGAAGGGCGAGACCGTTGCGCCCACCTGCACCGAGCAGGGCTACACCGTCTACACCTGCGACCACTGCGGCGAGGTGCTGCACCGCGACGTGACGGATATGCGCCCGCACGATCTGCAGCCGATCGTCGTTGCGCCGGCGTGCACAGCGGTTGGCTATACCAAATATGTCTGCAAGGACTGCGGGTATGAGGACGTGACAAAGCGCACGGACTACACCGCACCGACCGGCCACAACTATGTGCTGACGGAAACCATCACCGCGCCCACCTGCACAACGGACGGGCAGGGCACGTTCACCTGCACCGGCTGCGGCGCAACGAAGACGGACGTCATCCCCGCCACCGGCCATGCGCCGGAAGCGGTCGTCGTCGCGCCGACGTGCACGGAGGCGGGCTATACGAAGCACGTCTGCAAAACCTGCGGCGCGGAGACCGGCGACCGCACGGATGCGACCGCCGCGCTCGGCCATGACTATGTCGAGACGGAGCGCGTCCCCGCCACCGCCACGAAGGCGGGTCACGTGACCTATACGTGCACGCGCTGCGGCGATTCGTACACCGAGGTGCTCCCGGCCACGGCCTGCACCGGCGGCCCGTCCTGCCCCGGCTATGGGTTCACCGATATGCCCAGCCCCGGCTTCTGGTCGCACGAGGGGTTGGACTACTGTCTGAAAAACGGCATCATGAACGGCATGGGCAACGGGCAGGTTGCCCCCACCGGCACGACGACCCGCGCCCAGCTCGTCACCATGCTCTACCGCATGACCGACGTGGACACGGACTATTCCCTCTATTACGTCCCGTTCTATGACGTGGAGCCGGGCAGCTACTACTACGCCGCCGTCGCATGGGCGAGCTATAACAAGATCGTGGACGGCGTCGGCGGGAACCGCTTCGATCCGGACAGCCCCATCACCCGCGAGCAGCTCGCCACCGTTTTCCTGCGGTATACGAACGTCTACGGCGGTGGGGCGACCGGCAGCGCGAGCCTGAGCCGCTTCCCGGATGCGGGCAGCGTGTCCTCCTGGGCGCTGGCGGGGATGCAGTGGGCGGTAGCCAACG
>JABLYK010000016.1 GCA_018265835.1 Oscillospiraceae bacterium
TGGAGCTAGTGATGTGACTCGAACACACGACCTGCTGATTACGAATCAGCTGCTCTACCGGCTGAGCTACACTAGCATATTTCTCACAGCTTGCATATTCTAGCACAGCAGCGGCAGAAAGTCAACAAAAATTCTTCTTGATTACCATTTGTATTATTGCATGAAAAAATGTGTCCGATCGTATGCTTTTGTCGAATTTGCTCTTCTTTCGTCGCTTGTTCAAAATTTGCACTGTAACCGAAGCCCGAAAAGATGCTTTATTTTTCAGCGCTTTTCCGGCGCCACAAATAATATTTTTCTTACAAAGATGTGACATTCAGAAGACATAATTTTTTGACTGAAAAGTTTTTCAATGAGTTATAAACATTCTCAACAGACTTTTCAACACTTGATTTTTCCTTGAATATCAAGTTGTTTTTTCATATTTGTATGTAATTTGAAATCCTTGAAACGCATTTTGTTCAAACTGAAAATTCAAAATTCGTTTACATAATTGCATCTTATTCAGAAAAGGAACTGTAAAATTCAGGCTTGACAACGAAAATGCAGGAACTCTGTCCGAGTTCCTGCATGAAATTCGTCCGGTTCAGTTGCCCAGCAATCCGCTATCTGCAAAAGACACGAAATCATCGCCACAAACGATGATATGATCGGCGAGCGTGATTCCTACGAGCGAAAGCGCATCTCGAATCCGATAAGTCGTCAGTTCATCCTCCCGCGACGGGATGGCATAGCCATCCACGTGATTGTGGCTGAGAATGACCGACGCGGCATTTCCCGCCAGCGCAGTCTCCACGATCGTGCGGATGGACACATCGACTTCATTGAGTGAGCCGCGGCCAAGCTCCTTTTGGCTGATCAGGCGTCCCTTGGAATCCAGACACAGGAGATAGACGATCTCTTCCCGTGCATAGAGATACCGCGGAATCAGATAGTGTCCCGCGTCCTCACTCGTTTGGATGATACGCTCGTCCGCCGTTTTGGAAATCTGATAGCGGCGGCTGACCTGCGGAATGAGCTTGAGCAGCACCGCCACGTTTTCCCCAACGCCCTCCACGCGCATCAGGTCCTCATACCGTGCCTCGAACACTGCCGAAAGCGACCCAAAATGCGCAATCAGCCGGTGCGCCAGCTCGTTTGTATCTTTTCGGGGAATCACGTAAAACAAAAGCAGCTCCAGCACACTGTGGTCGTCGAAATTGTCCAGCCCGTGCGCCACGAAGCGCTTTTTCATCCGCTCACGATGCCCGTCATGCACACCCATGGAAGTCAACCTCTGCAATCTCCAGATTGGCCCATGCGTTCAAATCGCTCCCGGCGCGCGCGCCGTCCAGATATTCATAATAAGCCTGACAGCCGATCATCGCCGCGTTGTCGCCGCAGAGCTTCATCGGCGGAATGTACAGTTTGATTCCCGCTTTTGTGCAGGCGCGCTCAAAATCGCCGCGAATGCGGGAATTGGCCGCAACGCCGCCGGCAACAGCGAGCTTCCGGTAGCCAAGCTCCTTCGCCGCCTGAAGCGTGCGTGGGACCAGACTCTCGCTCACCGCGCGGCAGAACGACGCAGCCAAGGACGGCTTGTCCAGGGGCTCCCCTTTCTGCTCGGCCGTATGCGCCAGATTGATGACCGCCGTTTTCAGGCCGGAAAAGCTCATATCATACGGATTCCCGTCCACGTGGCCGATCGGCAGCGCGTATTTTTGGTCGTCGCCGGTCCGGGACAGTTCGTCGATCGGTTTGCCGCCGGGATACGGCAGGCCCAGAACGCGGGCAGTCTTGTCGAAGCACTCCCCTGCCGCATCGTCGCGCGTTGCGCCAAGAATGCTCAGATCCGTATATCCGCGCACATCACAGATGAGCGTGTTGCCGCCAGAGATGGCAAGACACAAAAACGGCGGCTCCAAATCGGGGTAGGCAATGTAGTTCGCCGCGATATGGCCGCGCACGTGGTGCACCGGAATCAGCGGCACTCCCAGCGCCATAGCGGCGGATTTTGCAAAATTGACGCCCACGAGCAGCGCCCCGATCAGTCCCGGCGCGCAGGTAACGGCAACTGCGTCAATGTCTGCACGCGTAATGTGGGCTGCCTCCAGCGCGCGATCCGCGAGCTGGGAGATGACCTCCACATGCGAGCGCGAGGCAATCTCCGGTACCACGCCGCCATACACCGCGTGCAGGTCCGCCTGTGAAAACACCTGATCGGTCAATACCTCCCGCCCGTCGCGCACGACGGCAACCGCCGTTTCGTCGCAGGAGGATTCCACTGCCAGAATAATCATTCCGTTTTGCCTCCGTTCAAGAATAATGTCATCAGGATCGCGTCCTCTTCCGGCCTTTGATAATAGTTTTTTCGCCTGCCCACCTGCTGGAAGCCCATTTTCTCATAGAGCCGTATGGCCGGCGCATTGGACGCGCGCGCCTCCAGGGTCAAAAATGCCAGCTCCAGCTGCCCGGCACGCCGGATCAGCTCTGCAATCAGCGCGGCGCCGATTCCCTGCCGCCGGCAATCCGGCGACACGGCTACATTGGAGATGTAGCCCTCGTCGAGCACATACATCAGGCCCACATAGCCCAGCACTTCGCCGCCGCGCTCGGCCACAAGGAACACATGCCGGTCATCCGGGAGCTGCGCGCGAAGCTGCGCTTCCGTCCAGGGGACGGAAAAGCAGACCTGCTCCAGCCGCTCCACCTGCGGCAGATGGCGCGCGGCCGCGTCCAGAATCGTATAATCCATCAATGTGCCTCCGCCCAGCTCGCGCCGGTCTTGGCGTCCACGTCCAGCGGCACGCTGTATGCGACCACATGCTCCATCTCCTCGACCAGCAGCGCGCGCACATGCTCGGCCTCCTGCTCCGGGCACTCCACGATCAGCTCGTCGTGCACCTGCAGCAGCAGCCGCGCCTGCAGCCCTTCTGCCTTCATGCGCTGCGCCACGTGTACCATGGCGGCCTTGATGACGTCTGCCGCCGTGCCCTGAATGGGCATATTCAGCGCCACACGCTCGCCGAAGCTGCGCACGTTGAAGTTCGACGCCTTCAGCTCCGGCAGTTCGCGCCGGCGGCCGAAGAGCGTGGTGACATAGCCGTCGTGCTTCGCCTGCTCGACGATGCGCTTCATATACTCGCGCACGCCGTGGTACTTGGCAAAGTAGCTGTCCATATACGCCTTGGCCTCGTTTTGAAACACGCCGATGTCCTGCGCGAGCGAAAAGGCCGAAATGCCATAAACGATGCCAAAGTTGACCGCCTTGGCGCGCGAGCGCTGCAGGCTCGTGACCTCAGGCAGCGGCACATCGAACACCTGCGAGGCCGTGACGGCGTGGATATCCTCCCCGTCCTGAAAGGCGCGGATCATCGTCTCATCACCGGAGATGTGCGCGAGCAGGCGCAGCTCGATTTGGCTGTAGTCTGCGTCCACGAGCACCTTTCCGGGCGATGCGACGAACATCCGGCGGATCTGGCCGCCGAGCTCCCTGCGCACGGGGATGTTCTGCAGGTTCGGCTCCGTGGAGGACAGCCGCCCCGTCGCCGTGACGGTCATTTGGAAATTGGTATGAATGCGTCCATCCGCGGAAATCTCCTTCAAAAGCCCATCAGCATAGGTGGATTTCAGCTTGGTGAGCATCCGGTAGTCGAGAATCTGTTCAATGATCGGGTGTTTGCCGCGCAGCTTGTCAAGCACATCGGCGTTCGTGCTCCAACCGGTCTTTGTTTTCTTGCCGGACGGGAGCATAAGCTTGTCGAACAGGATCGTGCCAAGCTGCTTCGGGGAGTTGATGTTAAATTCCTCCCCCGCCAGCTCCCAGATGCTCTGCTGGAGCTGCGCGATGCCCGACGTGAGGCTCTGACCAAAGTCGTAGAGCGCCTGCCGGTCCACAAGAAAGCCGGTCTGCTCCATCTCGGCCAGCACGGCGCACAGCGGCAGTTCAATCTCGTTGTACAGGCGCGTCATGTCAAGTTCTTCAAGCTTCCGCTCCAACACGGGGTAGAGCGCAAACGCCGCCTGCGCGTCCGGGCATTCATAGCCGAGATCGCCTGCCGCAAGCCCCGCGAGATCATAGTTTGCCGCCGTCGCGTTGAGCAGATACGCCGCCAGAGCCGTGTCGAACACGAAACCGTCCGTCGGCAGCCCCTCCTCCAGCAACAGACGCATCAAATCCTTGACGTTGTGCGACACCTTCTGCACCCGGTCGGAAAACAGCGTGCGCAAAAACGCGTTATAGCCGTCGCCAAGCTGCGCCCAGGAGAGCGCATAGCACGCCTCCCCGTCGCAAAGCGCAATCGCATCCAGCCCGTCTTCGGGCAACACCGCAACATAAGGTATGGCGAGCAGGCGTTCCGTGAGCGCCTGCAGCGCTACGCCGTCCGTCACATCCCGCTGCGGCAGTGCGGCAGTCTCGTTTGCTGTGGTGGTGTTTTCGGGCTGCAAGCCCCATTTTTCAATGAATTTCAAGAAACCGAGCCGACGAAACAGGCCGTACAGCTCCGGTTGAAAATCGCGGTTCCAGACAGCCTCCTCCGGCGAAAACGGAATCGGTGCGTCGGTGCAGATCGTGGCCAGCTCAAAGGACAGTTCCGCGCTCTCGCGCCCCTCGCGCAGTTTCTTGCGCACGCCCTCCTTCACATCCAGCGTATCCAAATTCTGATAGATCGCCTCAATCGTATCAAACCGCGCGATCAGATCCTTTGCCGTCTTCTCTCCGATACCCGGCACACCGGGGATATTGTCCGAACTGTCGCCCATGAGGGCTTTCAGATCGACCATGCGGATGGGATCAAAGCCGTACTCCGCGCGGAACACCCCGGGCGTGTATTCCACCGTCTCCGTCTGTCCCATGCGGGTCTTGACGTGGCAGACGTGGGTCGTGTCCGTAATGAGCTGGAAGCTGTCCTTATCGCCCGTGACGATGACGCACTCCCACCCGGCGCTCTCGCAGCGCTTGCCGACCGTGCCGAGCAGATCGTCCGCCTCATACCCCTCCAGCTCCAGACGGCGCACCCCCATGGCGTCAAGCGTCTGCTTCAGCAGCGGCATCTGCACGGACAGCTCCTCCGGCATCGGCTTGCGCTGCGCCTTGTAGCCGTCGTACTGTTTGTGGCGGAATGTCGGCGCGCTCAGATCGAACGCGACGCACAGCGCCTCCGGCGTCTCCAGCTCCAGCATGCGCTGCAGGATGGCCAAAAAGCCGTACACACCGTTGGTGGGCGTGCCGTCCGGCGCGTTGAGCATCCGCACGCCGTAAAACGCGCGGTTGACAATGCTGTTTCCGTCAAGAATCATCAGTTTCATTCCGGTTTCCTCCCTGTTGGGTGGTAATTGATTCCGGCGCGCGCCGTCTGCCGGAACTGCTCCTTGCGGGGGATGCGGTAGACGCGCCCGTCCTTTTCAAAGTTTGCGCCGGTTTGCCGGAAGGTAAACGGCACGCCTGCTTCGACGCACTGCTGGCGCAAATCCAAAATCCAATCGTAGCGGCAGAGGCGCGCTTCGTTTCCGGATTCGCCACCCGCAAGCACGCCCTCGCACCACGGCCCCAGCCAATCCGTCAACCGGATCGGGCCGAGCAGCGGCTCGCAGACAATCTGCTTGTGGCGGATCGGCAGCGCACGATAGATGGGCAGGCGTTCGTCCGCCATCTGCTGATTTTCGCAGGTACAGCAGATGGTCACGTTTTCATACCCCTCACCCCAGTCGGGCGGCAAAGCGTCCGCCAAGCGCTCGATGCGCTTGGTGATAAACAGAAAATCGCAGTCTGAACGCTCGCGCATCATGCGCCAGGCCTCCGGCCGCCACGCGTCCGCCTCCTCCAGCAGAAAGTCAGAGGTAAAGCAGGTACCAATCGCAGCACCGGATGGGATTTTATATGCGCCGTCGCGTCCGCGGCGCACCGGCAGCGTGTAGTCGCCGGTTTTCCGAATCTCGGAGGCGTCGCGCCCGTGGTGCTCGTCCATGCGATACACATAGCAGTGCAGGCAGCCCGCGCTTTTCCGGTGGCAACCGTGCCATGGGTTCCACGTATACCGCAGATCGCGCGACGCGATCACGCCGCGCGCCGTCATTTGCTTGTACCGCGCAGCTCGATGAGCCGGTCACGCAGCACAGCGGCATATTCGTACTCCAGCATTTTGGCCGCTTTTTTCATTTCCTTCTCCAGCCGGGCAATCTCCGTGCGGCGTTCCTGTTCGGTCATCTTCACGCCGTCATGCCGTGCTGTTTCGGTGACAGAGCCGGAAATCTCCAGCAGCTCGCGCACGCTCTTGACGATGGTCTTCGGCTGGATGCCGTGCGCCTCGTTATACGCCTGCTGCTTTGCGCGGCGGCGGTTCGTTTCCGTGATGGCCGCGTGCATGGCGGCCGTCTCTTTGTCGGCATACATGATAACCTTGCCCTCGGCGTTGCGCGCGGCGCGGCCGATGGTCTGGATCAGGCTCGTCTCGCTGCGGAGGAATCCCTCCTTATCCGCGTCGAGAATCGCCACGAGCGATACCTCCGGCAGATCCAGCCCCTCGCGCAGGAGGTTGATGCCAACCAGCACGTCGAACTCGCCCATGCGCAGATCCCGGATGATCTCCATGCGTTCGATGGCGCCGATGTCGTGGTGCATATACCGGCAGCGGATGCCGGCGTTCGTGAGATAGGCGGTCAGATCCTCCGCCATCTTTTTCGTGAGCGTCGTCACCAGAGTCCGCTGCTGCTTTTGGATGCGGGCATTGATCTCGCCAATCAGATCGTCGATCTGCCCCTCCACCGGGCGGACGTCAATCTCCGGGTCGAGCAGACCGGTCGGGCGGATGATCTGCTCGGCAATCTGCCCCGCACGCTCGCGCTCATACTCGCCCGGCGTGGCGGAGACATACACCGCCTGATGGATGCGCGACTGAAATTCTGCAAACTTCAGCGGCCGGTTGTCAAACGCGGACGGCAGACGGAAGCCGTACTCCACCAGCGTCTCCTTGCGGGCGCGGTCGCCCCGGTACATGGCGCGCACCTGCGGCAGCGTGACGTGGCTCTCGTCCACAAAGAGCATAAAATCGTCCGGGAAATAGTCCAGCAGCGTCATCGGCGCGGAACCGGGCGCGCGCTCGCTGATGATGCGCGAATAGTTCTCAATGCCGGAGCAGTAGCCCAGCTCCTGCATCATTTCAATGTCATAATCCGTGCGCTGGCGGATGCGCTGCGCCTCCAGCAGCTTGCCGCGCTCCTCAAAGTATTGCACGCGCGCGTCGCACTCACGGCGAATTTCCTCGATGGCGCGCGCCATTTTTTCCTTCGTAGTCACATAATGCGACGCGGGATAAATCGCCACATGGTTCAGCGTGCGGATCGGCGCGCCGGTGACGACGTTGATGTCCGAAATGCGGTCGATCTCGTCGCCGAAAAACTCGATACGCACTGCGTGGTCGGAGGCATAGGCCGGGAAAATATCAATCGTATCGCCGCGCACACGGAACATGTTGCGCTCGAAGGCGATGTCGTTGCGCTCATAGCGGATGTCGATGAGCTTGCGCATCAGCTCGTCCGGATCGCGGCGCTGCCCCGGCCGAAGCGAAATCACCATATTCGCATAGTCGATCGGGTCGCCCAGACCGTAAATGCAGGACACGGACGCCACAACGATCACATCGCGCCGCTCAAACAGGCTCGACGTGGCAGAGTGGCGCAGGCGCTCGATCTCGTCGTTGATGGATGCGTCCTTTTCGATGAACGTATCCGTGTGCGGGATATACGCTTCCGGCTGGTAATAGTCGTAGTAGGACACGAAATACTCCACGGCGTTCTCCGGGAAAAACTCCCGGAACTCGGAGCAGAGCTGCGCCGCGAGCGTTTTGTTGTGCGCCAGCACCAGCGTGGGGCGCTGCAGCCGCTCAATGACCTTGGCCATCGTGTAGGTTTTGCCGGAGCCGGTCACGCCCAGCAGCACCTGCTCCTCCAGACCGTTTTCCAGTCCGGCCGCCAGCGCATCAATCGCCTCCGGCTGATCGCCCGACGGCTGATATTCCGATACGACTTTGAATTCCGGCAACGCGCTTCCCTCCCGCAAAAATCGTAGGAAAGTATTATACCACTCCAGAAGAAAAACCACAAGGCGCAATACCTTGTCTTCCTTTTAAGATCATTGCTGCCGGCAAAAACTCCGTCGATTTGCAGTATGATCGTATGGAATAGAAAAACATGTGAAAAAATGTGTGAGATTTGCGTTCAAAAAGGGAGTCTATCATTTCATAGATACAGGCACAACGCCCCTGACAAACAAGGCGGCAGCACGTTCCCGGCGGTTCTGGATGCGCTGTCTGGTACAGTTTTTCCTGAAAACTGTGACAACTTCACAAAACCGAAAGGCTCCATCCATAACGGATGGAGCCTCCTTTTGTGTCCCCGAATGAATCAATCTGCATCAGGGTAGAATTTGTGACTTTGTATGTTACTTGCTGCGGATCACTTCAATGACCTTGCGGCAGCGCTTGGCATTGTATACAACCGGAACCGGATAATTCGGGTTGGCCTCAGCCAGTGCCCATTCGATGATCTGGGGAATGTCCTGCTCCTGAATGTTGTCAAATCCCTTGGGGATGCCCATGCGTTCGTTCATGGCGTAAATTTCCGCAATGAGCGCCTTGGCCTTCTCCGCTTCCGTGCCGGTCGTCTTGACGCCGGCAATCTCCGCCAGACGCGCCAGCTTCGGGTACACCGCCTCGCCGTAATCCTCCAGTACGATCGGCAGGATCACCGCGTTTGCCAGTCCGTGCGGCGTGTTATAAAGGCCGCCGAGCGTATGCGCAATCGCATGCACGTTGCCGACGCCCGCGCGCGTGAACGCAAAGCCCGCCTTGAACGCGGCGATCATCATATTCTCCCGCAGGGCAAGATCGCTGCCGTTCTGATACGCTTTTTCCAGATTGGCAAAGATCAGCTGCACAGCCTCTTCCGCCAGACGCAGGCTCTCCTTCGTGTTGTAAGTCCAGCTCACATAGGCCTCGATCGCATGGGTCAGCGCGTCCATGCCGGTGGTGGCCGTGGTGCGCGGCGGCAGGCCGACGGTCAGCTCCGGGTCGAGCACCGCATAGCGCGGCATGAGGTGCAGATCCATCATGGCGTATTTATGGTGCGTCTGCGAGTCCGTGATGACAGCGGCAATCGTCGTCTCGCTGCCGGTGCCGGAGGTCGTCGGAATGGCGACGATGGGCGGTACCGTCTTGCCGACGCGCAGCATCCCCGCCATCTGATTGCAGGTTTTGTTCGGGCAGGCGACGCGGGCTGCCGCGCCCTTGGCCGCATCCATCGGGCTTCCGCCGCCGAGGGCAATGAACCCATTGCAGCCACCCTGACGATACTGCGCAACGATCTTCTCCACCGTATTGACGGAGGGATTTGCCTCCACCTCACAGAAAATCTCGTATGGAATCCCGGCTGCATCCAAAATTGCAAACAGCTTTGGGCCGAGCGACTTCACCACATGAGAGCCGGTGACGACCATGGCCTTTTTGACCTTGCAGGTTTTCAGCACGTCCGGCATCTGCGCAAGGCAGCCGGCGCCGGAAACCACAACCGGCTTGCGCCAACGCAAACAGCGCGCGCCGATGTTGAACACTTCCTGATAGCTGCGGTAATACGCCTTTTTCAATGCGTCCATATGTTGCCCCCCATTGTATGTATTTCTAATTCTATACTACTGAATTCTGGCGATTTGTCAAGCAAAAAACTGGCGGTCAAATCGCCGCCGGTTCTGAGATATTATTCCTTTTCGGCGAGCTTTCGCCCCAAGAGCACGCCCATGGCGGACACCGTCATCTTAAACAAACCAAAATATTGACAATTGTATACTATTCCAAATTTAACAAAATAAATGCTTTTTTTGAGAAATATCATTTACAAATCTGGTGAAATCTGGTATTTTGGAAGTAAGCAGAAGTCGTGATCGTGTCGTTTCAACCGGAAAGGCGGGTGATTCCGATGGGCTTATAAGTGTCCTGTCGAAGACATATGCGATTTCCAAGGTTCTTCCACGCGAAAACGATGTAAGGGATGGTAAAAATGAAAAAGAAATTGATTTCACTTTCCATTTTTCTCCTTGTGGTACTCATCGGCATAGCAGCTTGTCTGTTGATTCACTATCACTCCCTGTCATCCGCTGAAAAAGAATTTTACCAGTATTGGTATCTGGATAACGTGGGAAACAAGCTCGTCATCCAAGACGACTCCAACACAAACAACACCATTGTAACGCCGCAAGCAGGAGTGGATATCAACGCGTTTCAGATGTGGCAAACGTATCAGGCGCTGGAAGCCCCGGCAGATGTCATTGTTGCGCTTCTGGATACCGGAGTCGATTCGGAACACGATTTGATCCGGCAGAACCTGTGGAACAATCCGAATGACAAAAGCACCAGCGAGCCCGGCGAAACCGGCTATGTGGAAACTGCCTTTGGTGCAAGCCTTGTCGAGCTGGATCCCTCCGGTTCTGAAAACCTGTCATCTCAAAAGAAACATGGAACCATGTGTGCCGGAATTCTTGCGAAAGTGGCCAATACGGATCATATCAAACTCATGAGTCTGGCTGTGTTGACTGCGTCCGCTGAATCCAATGATTTGCATGGCTCTGCCGCTGACATTGTAAATGCCATTCATTATGCCGAAAACAATGGCGCAAGGCTTTGCAATTTAAGCATGGGCAGCCTCGCAAATTCCGATGAGATTTTTCAGGCAATGAAGCAGTCAAATATGCTGTTTATCCTTTCAGCGGGAAACGGCAGCGGACGCGGCATCTCTTTAGACGGTACCTATGATCTTCCCGCCATCTATCAGCTCGATAACGTGATCACCGTTGCCAACCTAAACTACAATGGCCAGCTCAATAAAGAGTCCAACTACGGGGTTCAAACCGTTACGATTGCCGCGCCCGGAACCAGTATGCTGACAGCCGTCCCCGGAAATCGTTTCGAATACGGTACAGGAACATCCATGGCTGCGCCTGTTGTGAGTGGAATCTCTGCAGTCATGATGTCTGCAAACCCGGAATTGACCGCATCTGACGTAAAACAAATCCTATGTGAAACTGCAGCCTCCCTGCCTGATCTGCAAGGAAAAATCATTACAGGCGGAATGGTGGATGGCGGCGCTGCCGTTTCAAACGCATGCGGCGCGCTGTAAATAGTTTATTCTGGGTGATAAAACGCATTCTCCGACTTCATTGCCGTCGTTGCGCAATCGTCGAAGCCGCAAAACACAGCAAAGCCGCCGTGCGAGTGCACGGCGGCTTTTGGGCTTACTTTATTCGTCCCCGGCGAGCTTTCGCCCCATGAGCACGCCCATGGCGGAGGCCATCATCAGGCCGCGCGTCCAGCCGGACGAGTCGCCCAGGCAGTGCAGGCCGCGCACGTTCGTGTTGAGGTCGGCATCCATTTTGATGCGGTTGCTGTAAAACTTCAGCTCCGGAGAATACAGCAGCGTCTCATACGCCGCAAAGCCGGGCACGACCTCGTCCATTGCCTTGATAAAGTTGATGATATTAATCATGGACCGGTAAGGCATTGCAGACGTAATGTCGCCCGCGACGGCGTCCGGCAGCGTGGGCCGGACGTTGGACTGGCTCAGTTCCTTCTGCCACGTGCGCTTGCCGTCGAGAATGTCGCCGAAGCGCTGCACCATGATGTGCCCCGCGCCCAGCATATTCGTCAGCTCGCCCACCTTCTGCGCATAGGCAATCGGCTGGTTGAACGGCACGGAAAAATTGTGCGAGCAGAGAATGGCCACGTTCGTATTCTCGGACTTCAGCTCCTTGTACGCATGGCCGTTGACGACCGCGAGATCGTTGTCGTAATTTTCCTGCGAGACGAAACCGCCCGGGTTCTGGCAGAACGTGCGCACCTTGTTTTTGAACGGCTGCGGGTAGCCGATGAGCTTGGACTCATACAGAATGCTGTTGACCGACTCCATGACCTCGTTGCGCACTTCCACGCGCACGCCGATGTCCACGGTGCCGGGCTGGTGCTCCACACCGTGCTCGAGGCAGATTTTTTCCAGCCAGTCCGCGCCGCGGCGCCCGGTGGCGATCACGGTGTGCTTGGCGTAGATCTCATAGGACTGCTCGCCGTCCTCCACTACGACGCCCAGACACACGCCGTCGTCCATGATGAGATCGCTGCACTGGCAGCCGAACATCATCTCCACGCCGTGGTCAAAGAGATAATCCTCGATGGCGTGATAGACGTCATGCGCCTTCTCCGTGCCGAGGTGGCGGATCGGGCAGTCCACAAGCCGCAGCCCGGCGCGGATGGCGCGGGTGCGAATCCGTTTGACCTCCTCGGTGTTGCCCAGACCTTCGACGTGCTCGTCCGCGCCAAACTCCAGATAAATGCTGTCGGCGTAGTCGATCGTCTCCTGCGCAAGCGTTTCGCCGACGAGCGACGGCAGGTCGCCGCCGACCTCGCAGGACAGGGACAGCTTCCCGTCCGAAAACGCGCCCGCGCCGGAAAAGCCGGTGGTAATGTGGCAGTAGGGCTTGCAGCTCATGCATTTGCCGGTCTGCGCCTTCGGGCAGCGGCGGTTTTCAATGGCAAGGCCTTTTTCAACCATAATAATTTTCTTCGTACTGCCCCGGCGGATCATTTCCAGCGCAGTGAAAATGCCGGCAGGCCCGGCGCCAATGATGACAACGTCTGTATTCATGAAAAACGTCTCCTTTGTCTGTGTAACGCTCTGGATCAAAACGCAGAGCCAAGCATCAAAATTTCATGGAAAAAGCGACTTGCTGATGCAAGTCGCTTTTCACTGGAGCGGGCGACGAGATTCGAACTCGCTACCTCCACCTTGGCAAGGTGGCGCTCTGCCAAATGAGCTACGCCCGCATTTTTCGGAATGCAAGCGTTATTTTACCACAAAAAGATGACTTGTCAAGTGTTTTTTCGCCGATTTGCTGCAAACGGTCATTCTTCCGGCAGCTGAAGCGTCTGCCCCGGCTTCCACGAGAAGCCCTGCGAGTCGCAGGCGGGATAGCTCTCCGCGTCCCACCAGTAGCGGCCCCAGATGTCACTGTCGCGCTGAAGCCATACGGTTCCGGAATACCCCGCGAGATCCAGATGATAGTATTTGCCGCCGATCTGCACGATATTCCAGTAATGCGTTGTGCTGTTCAGCCGGCCCGCCACGACCTGGCAAGGAATCTCCAGCGCATCGCACACGGCTTTGTACGCCATGGCGAGACCGCGGCTGTCGGTCGAACCTTCCACCAGTGCGTTGTAGGCCGTGCCGCCGGCCGCACCGTTCATGGTGCAGGCATCCGCCGTGACCGCGCAGGCCTGCAGCGCAGCGTCCTGCGCCCGACGGTCCATCGTGGCCGTCAACGCCTGAAGCTTCGTGTCCAGCGCGGCGCGCCGGTCGGAAATCTCGCTCTGCGAAGCGGAGTAGCGCAGCGTTACCTCGAAAATCTTTTGCTTCGTGCCGCCGGTATACATCGTGATCTCTACCCGCGGGATGTCCACCGCCAGCAGGGGGTGGTTCAGGCAGGACGTTTCCACCAGCGCGGAGACGTCGCTCTCATCCAGCGCATCGGTGCTGATTTGCAGCGCAAACGTGGTTCGCTGCGCTTCAAGCACATCGACCACGCTGTCAATGATGCTGTTTCGGGTCTGCACGCTGTAGATAGACTTGACCTCTGCCGCCGTGCGCTTATACGTAATCGTCACGTCTGCCTCACAATAGGCCACGACTTGCTCGGTCTCATATGTGATGGATTCCACGCAGTATGCGCCGATCGCGGTATTGCTGCGCACCTCCCAGCAGGCGCTCGACAGATCGTCGGCGATGATGCCGCTGTAGTCGCCGAAGACGAGCGCACGCTCGGTCTCGTAGTCCGCAACCATGGCGTTGAGCGCGCGCAGCAGCTCGGCATAGTTGTGAATCTCCGTGGTGTCTTCCGCATTCAGGATGGTTTCCTGCTCCTCGTAAGGCGCTGTGGACAGATACTCCCGTTCAAACAGGGAGTTGCAGCCGCTGAGCGTCAGAAGCGACGCCGCCAGCAGAAGCATGGATCCGAAGCGTTTGAACATGCCTGCGCTCCTTTCCGGGTTCAATCCTCACCGTATATGTTTTCAAAGCCCTTGCCGTACACATCTTTGGCCTCGGACATAATCACAAACGCGTGTTCATCCACACTCCGCACCAGATTGCGCAGCTGCGCAATCTCCGGACGCTTGACCACGCAGAGGATCACGGGCTTTTCCTTGCCGGACCATGCGCCCTCGCCGCGCAGGAACGTAACGCCGCGCCCCATGGTCTTGGTGATGGTGTCCTTGACCTTGACGCCCTCGTCGCTGATAATGTAACAGACCTCAGACACGCCGGGGCCATACAGCACCAGGTTGATGACCTTGGAGCTGATGAACATTTGGATCATCGTATACATGCAGCTGTCATATTTCCGGAACACGATCGCAAACGTGAGCACGACAACCACGTTCAGGCCAAGCTGCATCGTACCGAAATTGATATACGGATACTTTCGCCGGAGCAGCTTCGCCACAATGTCGGTGCCGCCGCTGGTCGTCCCCGCGGTATAGATGAGACCGTAGCCCGCGCCATTGATCACGCCGCCGTAGACCGCCGCAAGCAGCGGTTCGTCCGTCGCCACGATATCCGTCATGGCGAGCAGGTCGATCAGCACGGAGTTCAAAACCATAACCGCGAGCGCGCCCATCTGACTGCGCGCGCCGAGCCGCTTCCACCCGATGATAAACAGCGGGATGTTCATGATGATAATCATCACGCCGACTGGAAGCCCGGTCAGCAGGCGGACGATCTGTGCAATGCCAGTCACGCCGCCGGACACGATATCGTTCGGGAATGTGAAAAACTGAAACCCAACTGCCGCCAAAGCGGAGCCAAACAGAAGCTTTGCGCAGTCAAGCAGAGAATAGTGGGTCTTCATCGTGATTGCCTCCTCAAATCAGGCTCATCTGCTCCTCGCCGCGATCTTCTTCCCGCAGCAGCGAACCGGCTGCCGGCAGGTTTTTCGCCCGGTAACGGGAATGATTCTGAATCAGGGTGTCTGCCAAAAACGCCGCGCGCTCCACACGGTGCTTCGCCTTGAGCGTCATGACCGCGACGCCCTGCGTCGTGCGCGACGCTTTGGGCGCGAGCGCCTGCGTTTTGAACACGAGCGCGCGTCCCTCCGTGGAGAACAGGGCGACCTCGCCCTCCTCGCGCAGGGGCAGCACCGCCACGAGCGGGCTTTTGTCCGAATACGCGCCGGTCAGCCGCTTGCGGTTCGACTTCGTCTCATACGCCGAGAGCGGAATGCGCGCGACCTTGCCGTTTTCAAACGCCAGCAGCAGCTCGCCGCTGTAATCGCCAGGATCGAGCATACACAGCACGCTCTCCCCCTCGTCCATGCCGAGCACGCCCGGCAGATACACGCCGAGCGCAGACGCCTTCGTGTCGCTGAAGTCGCAGAGCTTTGCCTTATACACCTGTTGACGGTCGGTGAAGATCAGAAGTTCCCCACGATTGTTCGCCTCAAACGTCTGGCGCAGGCTGTCGGACTCCTTGTATTTCTGCTCGCCGCCCATGCGCAGGGACAGCGGCGTGATTTTCTTAAAATATCCCTCTCTGGAGAGGAACAGATGCACCGGATAATCCGGCACCAGCTCTTCCTCCGGCAGGGCGGCCGCTTCCCCGGCGTCCACGATCCCGGTGCGGCGCGGCGCGGGATATTTTTTGATGATCTCGCGCAGCTCGCGGATGATGATGGAGCGGATGCGCCGCTTGCTCTGCAGCGTCGCTTCCAGCTCGGCAATGGATTTCTCCAGCGCTTCGGTCTCTTCCAGCCGCTTGAGGATGTACTCGCGGTTGATGTTGCGCAGCTTGATCTCGGCAACGAAGTTTGCCTGAATCTCGTCGATCCCAAAGCCCTGCATCAGATTCGGAACCACATCGGCCTCGCGCTCTGTCTGGCGGATGATGGCGATGGCGCGGTCAATGTCGAGCAGGATCTTGCCCAACCCCTGCAGCAGGTGCAGCTTGGCCTTCTTTTTGTTCAGCTCGAAGAAGACGCGCCGGCGGATGCACTCCATGCGCCACGCCGTCCACTCGTCGAGAATCTCGCCAACACCCATGACGCGCGGGTTGCCCGCGATGAGGATGTTAAAGTTGCAGGCAAAGCTGTCGCACAGCGGCGTGAGCTTGAAGAGCTTCTGCATGAGCTTTTCCGGGTCGGTTCCGCGCTTGAGGTCGATGGCCAGCTTCAGGCCGCTCAGATCGGTCTCGTCGCGCATGTCGGCGATCTCGCGCAGCTTGCCTGCCTTCACCAGCTCCGCCACCTTGTCGATAATGGCTTCCACGGTGGTGGAGTACGGAATCTCATAGATTTCAAGAATGTTTTCCTTCGGCAGGAAGCGCCAGCGGGCGCGCACCTTCACGCCGCCGCGACCGGTGCGGTAGATGCGCTCCATCTCGTCGCGGTCGTAGAGAATCTCGCCCCCGGTCGGGAAATCGGGCGCCGGCATGGTGGAGAGCAGATCGTGCTCCGGGTTTTCCAGGTACGCGATCGTCGTTTCGCACACTTCGGTCAGATTAAAGCCGCAGATCTGGCTGGCCATGCCGACGGCGATGCCAGTGTTCGCCGACACGAGCACATTCGGGAATGTGGTCGGCAGCAGCGACGGCTCCTTCATCGTGCCGTCGTAATTGTCTACAAAATCCACCGTGTCGCTGTCGATCTCGCCGAACAGCTCCGCGCAGATGGGCGCGAGCTTCGCTTCCGTATAACGGGACGCAGCATAGGACATGTCGCGCGAGAAAACCTTGCCGAAGTTGCCCTTCGAATCCACAAACGGTGTAAGCAGCGCGCCGTACCCTTTGGAAAGACGCACCATGGTTTCGTAGATCGCAGCGTCGCCGTGGGGGTTCAGGCGCATCGTCTGCCCGACGATGTTGGCGGATTTCGTGCGAGCGCCGCTCAGCAGGTTCATCTTGTACATCGTGTACAGCAGCTTCCGGTGGCTGGGCTTGAAGCCGTCGATCTCCGGAATCGCGCGGGAGACGATGACGCTCATGGCATACGGCATGTAGTTTTTCTCCAGCGTCTCGGTGATGGGCTGGGCGATCACCTCCGCCTTCAGGCCGACCACGTCGGGATTATTCACTTTTTTCGGTTCCTGAGCTTTTTTTCTCGGCATATGTTTAATCCTTTAACGCTTTTTCTTGCCCTTGGCCCGCAGGCCGGTTTCGAGATTGCGGTTGCAGTGCGGGCAGACCTTGATCTGCATCAGCCCGCTTGTAATCCGCTTGCCGCACCACGGGCAGCGGCAGAATGTCAGCAGACAGATCAGCGACAGCACCATCAGCAAAATCGCGGCCACGGCAAAGTAGGTGCGCACCGGGTTTTCCGGGCCATAGCCGACAAGCCCGATCAGCGCGCAGATCACGGACACGACCATGCTCAGCAGGGTCAGGGTTTTTGCAGTTTTCAAATCCATTGTTGGTTCCTCCCGTCAGGAAATATCGGCCAGATCGAGGAACTCGCTGCCGTGGACTGCAATGTGCTCCTTACGTCCGGCAAGATTATCGCCCAGCAGCAAATCGAACATCTGCGCCGTGCGCTCCACATCCTCCGGCATCACGCGAATGAGCTTGCGCGTGGCCGGGTTCATCGTCGTCATCCACATCATCTCCGGGTCGTTCTCGCCAAGGCCCTTGGAGCGGTTGATGGTCGCTTTCGCACCCTTGAGACGCTCGACGATCTCCGCCTTTTCGCGGTCGGAATAGGCGAAGTACGTCTTGCCCTTCGACTCGATCTCATACAGCGGCGACTCCGCAATGTAGACATAGCCCTCGCGGATGAGCGTCGGCGCAAGGCGGTAGAGCATCGTGAGGATCAGCGTGCGGATCTGGAACCCGTCCACGTCCGCGTCGGTGCAAATGATGACCTTGTTCCAGCGCAGGTTCTCCAGATTGAAGGCCGAAAGATCCTTGGCCTGCTTGCTCTGCACTTCCACGCCGCAGCCAAGCACGCGCATGAGGTCGGTAATCACGTCGCTTTTGAAAATGCGGACGTAGTCCGCCTTCAGGCAGTTCAAAATTTTCCCGCGCACGGGCATGATGCCCTGAAACTCTGCGTCGCGCGAGAGCTTGCACGCGCCGAGCGCGGAGTCGCCCTCCACGATGTAGATTTCGCGGCGGGACACATCCTTCGACCGGCAGTCCACGAATTTCTGCACGCGGTTGGCCAGATCCACATTGCCGGTCAGCTTCTTTTTGATGTTCAGCCGCGCCTTTTCCGCCTGCTCGCGGCTGCGCTTGTTGATGAGCACCTGCTCCAGAATCCGGTCAGCCTCGGCCTTGTGCTCGATGAAGTAAATTTCCAGCTGCTCTCGGAAGAATTCCGTCATCGCTTCCTGAATAAACTTGTTCGTGATGGCCTTCTTCGTCTGGTTTTCGTAAGACGTGGCGGTCGAAAAGCAGTTTGTCACCAGGATGAGGCAGTCCTGCACATCCTGAAAGCTGATCTTGCTCTCGTTTTTCTGGTATTTTCCCTGTTTTTTGATGTACCCGTCGATGGCGGAGGTAAACGCGCTTTTCGTTGCCTTCTCCGGCGCGCCGCCGTGCTCCAGCCACGAGGAATTGTGGTAGTATTCCAGCACGTTCACGCGGTTGGAAAAGCAGAACGCCGCAGAAATCTTCACCTTGTACTCCGGCTTGTCCGCCCGGTCACGCCCGCGCCGCTCCGTCTCGATATAAGCAGGGGTGGTCAGTGCATCGTCGCCCGCCAGCTCTGCCACATAGTCCACAATGCCGTTGTCGTAGCGGTACTCCGTCGTTTCGAATTTGCCGTTTTTCTGCACGCGCAGCCGGAACGTCACGCCCTTGTTCACGACCGCCTGCCGGTGCAGCACATCCTGAAAATATGCCTCCGGCACATCAATATCCGTGAACACCTCCAGATCCGGCCGCCAGCGGATGGTCGTGCCGGTCTTTTTCCGGTCCGTTGGCTGCGACTCCAGCTCGCCGACGATCTCGCCCTTTTGGAAGTGCAGCGAGTACTTCTGCCCGTCGCGCCAGATCGTCACGTCCATGTACTCGGACGCATACTGCGTCGCGCACGCGCCCAGACCGTTCAGGCCGAGCGAAAACTCATAGCTCTCGCCCTCGTTGTTTTTATACTTGCCGCCGGCGTACATTTCGCAGAAGATCAGCTCCCAGTTGTAGCGCTGCTCCGCCTCGTTCCAGTCCACCGGACAGCCGCGGCCGAAGTCCTCCACCTCGATGGACTTGTCTTCAAACCGCGAAACTGTTATAATATTGCCGAATCCCTCGCGCGCCTCGTCGATGGCGTTTGAAAGGATTTCAAACACGGCGTGCTCGCAGCCCTCCAGCCCGTCGGAGCCGAAGATGACCTCCGGACGTTTGCGCACACGCTCCGCGCCCTTGAGCATGGAAATGCTGTCGTTTCCGTATTCTGTCGTTTGGGTCTTTGCCATTGATTGTTTCCCTCGCGTATCACAAGATGTGGTGTTTTTTCCATTCAAGCTGTAACTGATTTAGTATATCGTACCTGCGATAAAAAATCAAGTCATGCAAATCAAGGAGGAGGTGCAGCCATGATCGGTTTCTGGATTTTCATGTCGCTCATGAACCTTCTGGTTCCTGCAACCATGATCGGCTTCGGGCGAATGTTTCTCCATAACCCGCCGAAAAACATCAGTGCCACGTTCGGTTACCGGACTGCGATGTCAATGAAAAATCAGGACACGTGGGACTTTGCGCACCGCTACTGTGGAAGGCTCTGGTATCGGATGGGGTTGGGTTTGCTGCCGGTCACGCTGCTGTTCTCGCTCCTGCTGTTTGGGAAAGACATCGCCACCGTCGGCACGTATGCAGGCGTGTTCGAGCTGCTGCAATGCATTCCGCTCGCGGGCGTGATTTTTCTGACCGAGCGGGCGCTCAAGCGAACATTTGACGAATTTGGCCGTCGAAAAGAAATAGAACACAAATAGACGGGGACTGCATCAAGCACAGCCCCCGCCGCCCCGGAACGATTCAGTTGTTCTGCCATGCTCCGGCACTTGACCGCATTCGCACGGAACGGGTTTCTGTCACATGGCAGAACGGATCGTTCCCGCGCGAAGCGCAAGCTCCTGTGCCGGCAAAAAAGGTACGGACCCTCGTCGCCCGGCCATGTGCTTCACGCCGGGTTCGGTCCTCGCGTTTTTCCGATGCGCTTCGTGCGTCGAATGCTGTGTCCGCTCGCTAGTATGTGCATCGCATACGCGTTCATCACAAGAAATTTCTGCTGCTTTGTTTAAAGTCTGGCGCTTCTGAATACACTATACAGAAAAGCAAAATGGAGGCTTTTCAAAATGAGCAGTCAGAGAAAACAGCGCAAGGCGCAGCAGGCGGAAGTGAAAAAGGCAACGGCGGAAATGCTCGGCATCCGGCGCGATCTGGAGCAGGCGTACACCCGGTTCGACAACCTCTCCGACCCGCTGATGATGGACGCGTGCATTTTTGAAATCAACGCGCTGCGCGCCAAGTACAACTGCGCGGTGCACGATCTGAAGAATCTGACACAATAGAAGAAAGGGCTTCCTATGACTAATTCCATCGTATTCGATGTTTTGGCAGTCGCCGCTGCGATCTTCGTGCTCTGGCTGCTGCTAAAGGTCTTTCGCGGGCCGCTGAAGCTGCTGTTCAAGCTGCTCATCAACACCGGCCTCGGTTTCGTGACGCTGTTTTTGCTGAATTTTTTCGGCGACTTCGTCGGCATCACGCTCGGCTTCAACTGGGTCAACGCCCTCGTCATCGGCGTCGCCGGCTTTCCCGGCGTGGTGCTGCTGCTACTCATAAAATATTTGTTTTAGGTACATAAAAGCGCTGCAATCTCTGGATTGCAGCGCTTCTTCATTTCGTTACATGCTCAATAAAACCCATGGATTTGGCAGGAGAAATAACAGCGTCAGGCTGCCGCCCGCCAGCAGAAACATTTTGCGGTATTGCTTATTTTCGCCGATGGTCTGCCCCTCCATATGGAATTTGACGCAGCAGATCAGACCGTACACAAAGCAAAATGCGCAGATTATGATTGGTATCACCGAAATGCATAACAATTCTCCGAGCATAGATGGATTCATCTCCCGTTTTGTTCCGATCTACTGTGCAACAGCATAGCTTGCATATATCTTCGCCGCACAAGTAGAGTTTTCGTACATCCCCCCGCATCGGCGATGCGGGGGCATTTTTATGCTAACTCAATTTTTTCCGGTGTGCGAGCCGGCAAACAAGCGAGCAGAGCAGAAACCCAACGGCAAACCAGAACAGAAATTCTCCTGCCGTAAATGCAAAGTCGAACAGCGGCACACCTTCCACAGCCGCGCCCCAATCCACGATAACTTCGCATACGAACCAGCCGATCGTGCTGACCGCCAGCAAAATCCAAAAGTCTCTTTTGTTGCCTATTACAAGGCGCAGTAACACGCCCAGCGCCGCGTACAGCAGATAATAAAACCAGCATCGGCCCAGTGCCGTAACAAACATAAACCGAATGAAGTAGAAGCTATGTTCTGACATAAGGCATCACCTCTTTACGCATTTGATTGCAAAAGCACCGTGCTCTCAGGTAAAATAAGAATGTTGGTAATAAGTTTCATAAGATACACCACCGCCATAATTTATGCTTGTATAACAAATTGCATTGTATCGATAATAACGATCTGTTCCAATGGAATCTGCACTTTGATATTTGCTCTGTTTGAAAGACATAGATTCTGATGTCGGATTATTCGCATTAGTAGCACTCACAACTTTTTGTGCAACGTTTGACATCAATTTACGAAATGCTTTTGGGATTCCCAAGTTTAGACCAATTATATTAGCCAGCGCTGTAATAGTATGGCTAACTATTTTCTTACTGAGGGGAACATTCGGATTCTGCGATGATCCTACGTACGTAAACGGTCCTGTTCCTATCTGTGAAAGAGAATAGTCCACATTTGACATGTGAGGCTCGATGCCGTAGCTAATTCCATTCACAAAAATCTGTCCATCCGTGTGTATTTCAATTCTATCACTGAGAACCCCTTCGGTAATATCCAGAATTAATGTTCCATCTTCACTTTTTGTTACAGTATATACATCGGTCACTTCCTCCGTGATCGGATAGCTGTAGGAAATTTTCCCACCCTCAATTGAGTTAATTTCAACTTTATCCGGATCTGCGCCAAAGCAAGCAAGGTTTTTCAAATCAGTTTCAATCGTTTCCACCATCTGAGCAGTTTGGCAGGTCGCAAAACTGCTGTTCTCCAAAATCACTTCCGCACGGCCATGTGGCTGTTCCACTTTTTGATCAACCGCTATCGTATTGAGCGGAACAATACCAATCAGCAAACAAACAGCGCACAATACGCTAACAACTTTTTTCATAATAAACCTCCTCGTACAAGTCCGTTGTCCTTGGTTGGCCGCCATCGGGTCAACCCCTTCGGGATTTCGCGGACTTATTTGCCCATTGGAACCACCTCTTTCTATTTTTTCTTTATTTTACTACATTTTGAACTGTTTGGGAATCCGTTTTTTCATTTTCTACCTTTTTCATAATAATCCCTGTTAATTTTATTGAATATTTACAATTTTTGAGTTGCATTTCCAAATGAGATGTCTGATCGCGTACATGCGTTCGATTCCATACGACACAGAAAGCACACCGCCCGGAGCAATGCTCCGGGCGGTGTGTCGCTTCATTTCATTTCACAGAGCTTTGAGCACATCCACAATTTTCTCAAACTGCATACTGTGCGACGCTTTGACAAGCACACTATCCCCCGTCCGCACGAGCGCCGGGAGCTGAGCGCACAGCGACTCCAGCGTCTCAAAGGCATGGATCTCGACACCGCCGGTCTCACGCGCGCCTGCCGCAATGTCTGCCGCGAGCGGGCCGCAGGTCAGCAGCAACGCCACCCCCTGCTCCGCCGCCTGACGGCCGATTTCCCGGTGCAACTCCCGCTCATTCTCGCCCAACTCCTTCATATCGCCGAGAATGGCCAACTTGCGCCCGCCCTGCAAGCCGTGCAGCGAGCGCAGCGCCGCCGCCATAGAGTCGGGGTTTGCGTTGTAGCAGTCGTCAATGATCGTGAGCCGCTCGGTGTCCACGATGCCTGCGCGGCTGCCGACCGGTTGATACGCCGCGATGCCGCGGATGATCTCCTCATCCGTCAAGCCGAATTCCAGCCCAACCGCCGCACCCTCCAGCGCAGCATAGACCATGTGTTCGCCGTAGGCGTGGATGCGCACCGGCAGGCGGCGCGCGCCGCAGACGACGGTGCATTCCGCTCCCTGCGCACCCAGTTCCCGGTAGTCCACCGCGCGTACCGTGCACCCCTCGGACAGGCCGAAGGTCACCTTACGCTGCTTGCAGTCGAGATTCCGCAGCAGATCATCGTCCCCGTTGCAGAACGCCACAGCGTCCGCCGGCATCGAAGCGAGCACGGAGGTCTTCTCCCGGCAAACGCCCGCGCGGTCTTTCAGATGCTCCAGATGCGCGTGGCCGATGATCGTAAAAAGCATTGCCGTCGGCTGCACCATGGCCGCAAGCGGCGCCATGTCGCCGAAATGCGACACGCCCATCTCCACCACCGCTACGTCGTGCTCCGGCTCCATACGGAAGAGCGTGAGCGGCACGCCGAGCTGGTTGTTGAAATTTTTCTCCGTTTTCAGCACGTTCCACCGCTGCGACAGCACAGACGCAACCATTTCTTTCGCCGTGGTCTTGCCCACGCTGCCGGTCACGCCGAGCACCGGGATGGAAAACTGTGCGCGGTACGCTGCGGCGAGAGTTTCCAGCGCGGCCGCCGTATCCGGCACGACAATGACAGGGCGCGTCTCCCCCGCCGGAACACGCATGGCGAGACAGCAGGCCGCGCCGGCGTCAAACGCCTTGGCGATGTAATCATGGCCGTCCACCCGCTCGCCGGGGAGGGCTGCAAACAGGCATCCCGCCGTGACCGCGCGGCTGTCGATCACGACGCCCGTCACAGCGGCAGAGCCGTCTCCATGCAGCGTTCCGCCGACGATTTGAGAAATATCCGATACGCAATATCCGGTCATAGCCACCTCCTGCGCACGCGCTCACTTGCGCAGCGCAATTTCAATAATCTTCTCGCACAGATCGCCGTAGCTCATGCCGACAACCGCCGCCTCCTGCGGAACCAAGCTCGTCGGCGTCATGCCGGGCAGCGTGTTGATCTCCAGAAACCAGAGCTGCCCCGCCGCGTCGAGGATGAAGTCCGCACGGGAATACGCCTTCAAGCCCAGTGCGCGGAACACGGTGAGCGCCGCCTCGGCGAGCCGCTGCTCCGTCTCTGCCGGGATGGGCGCTGGGGTGATCTCCTTCGCCGCGCCGGGCTGATATTTGTTCTTATAGTCATAGAAGCCCTGCAGCGGGACGATCTCGATGCTGGGCAGAGCCTTGCCGCCCAGAATCCCGATCTGCACCTCGCGCCCCTGTATGTACTGCTCCACGACCACGCGGTCGCCTTCCCGCGCCGCGTCCAGCAGCGCCGTGCGCAATTCTCCGCGCGTATGCGCAATGGCGACGCCGATGCTGGAGCCGGAATCAACCGGCTTCACGACGCACGGCAGCGGCGCTTCGGCGCAGGCGCGGTCAAAATCCGCACCGGAACCCTCCACCATCTGCCACGCCGGGGTCAGTACGCCCAGTGGCGCAACCAGCCGCTTCGTCAGATCCTTATCCATCGCAATGGCGCTGCCGAGATAGCCGCTGCCCGTATATGGAATGCCAAGCAGGTCAAACGCCGCCTGCACGCGTCCGTCCTCGCCGGTGCGGCCATGCAGCGCAAGGAACACGATGTCCGCCATCGCGCAAACCTCCAGCACGTGCTCGCCGAACAGGCTGGCGCTTTTCCACTTGCGCTGCGCGCGCACCTGCTCCAGATCCGGAGCCAGCTCCGCGATCTTCGTGCCGCCGAGCGCGGGCGGGTTTTCAAAAATACCGGCAATGTCGCCGTCGTAATCCTCCAGGCCGAGGAACATATCCAGCAGCACGACCTGATGGCCGCGCTCTGTGAGCGCGCTTGCGATCTTCGTGCCGCTTGAGATGGAGACGTTCCGCTCCGGGCTCAGGCCGCCGCACAAAACTGCAATTTTCATTGGAGGAACCTCCTTACATGGAATTTTTATATTATACCATATGCGACATTGCGTGGCAAACAGTGAATTCATGAAAAAAAGGAGTGATTCTTGCGCCAATGTGTGCTATACTTCTAATGTTACACGAAAGGAATGGTCATTCTATGCACTATGTCGTGATGGATATGGAATGGAATCAGGCGATGAGTTCCAAATCCTCCGTCTTCAACAAGCTGCCGATCCATCTGCGCGGGGAGATCATCCAGATCGGCGCAGTGCGGCTCAACGACGATATGACGCCGGGCGATGAATTTCAGATCGACGTCAAGCCGGTGTATTTTAAGCGGATGCACTACAAGGTGAAAAAGCTCACCGGCTTCGACCGGGAGCGTCTGGCCAACGGCGTCGGCTTCCGCGAGGCGTTCGAGCAGTTCCGCGCCTGGTGCGGCGACGACGTCACGTTCCTCACCTGGGGGTGCGACGATCAGGGCATCATGGAGCAGAATATCATCATCCACGATCTGGACTGGGACTGGATCGCCGGCTGGGTGAATCTGCAGCTCATCTACAATCTCCAGACCGACGGCGACCGCAACCAGAAATCCCTCGCCACTGCGATGGAGCACTTCGCCATTGAGCAGACCCGCGTGGCGCACGACGCGCTCGGCGATGCATACAACACCGCGCTGGTATGCACGCACCTGAACATGAAGGAGGGTCTCGCCGGATACGACGAGGCGGCAAAAAAGCTCGCCACCCGTCTGCCGAAGGAAAAGCACCCGGAGCAGGACGGCCCGGAGCCGGTCGAGCACGTGGCATCCGATTCGTACCCCACGAAGGCGGAAGCGTTTGCCGACAAAGCCTTCGTGAATCCGCCGTGCCCGCTGTGCGGCGCGGAGGTGCCGTTCAGCAAATGGGTCAATCAGGGCGACCAGCGTTATATGTCGATGTGCGAATGCCCGGAGCACGGCAAGCTGCTCGTGCGCCTGAAGTTCCGCAAAGCGGACGATTGCACGTGGTCCGCCACGCGCCTGACCTATCAGGCCACAGAGAGCATGGAGAGCTACTACAAAACGAAAGCCTCGCAGTCACGCAGGCGCGGCCGCGGCAAGTCCCGCCGCCGCAGCGCGAAGACCGCGCAGACCACACAGAGCTGAAACAGCAGCAACCGCCCGCGTCCTTTGGACGCGGGCGGTTGCTGCTTTGTGTCAACTCGTTATTTCGTGCCGAAGATGCGGTCGCCCGCATCGCCGAGACCGGGAACGATGTAGCCGTGCTCGTTGAGATGGTCATCCAGCGCGGCGACGTAAATGTCCACATCCGGGTGCTCCTTCTGCATGAGCGCCACGCCCTCCGGCGCGCCGATGATGCTCATGAGCTTGATGTGCTTGACGCCGACTTCCTTCAGGAACATGACCGCCGCCGAAGCGCTGCCGCCGGTGGCGAGCATGGGATCGACAATGATCACGTCGCGCTCCGCAATGTCGGGCGGCATCTTGAAGTAATACTTCACCGGCTCCAGCGTATCCGGGTCGCGGAACAGGCCGATGTGGCCGACCTTGACGTTGGGCATCATGGTGACCATGCCGTCCACCATGCCGAGTCCGGCGCGGAGGATGGGCACCACGGCCAGCTTCTTGCCCGCAATGTGCCGGCACTTGGCCACCGCAACAGGCGTCTCGATCTCGACCTCCTCCAGCGGCAGGTCACGCGTCGCCTCAAAGCACATCAGCATGGCAATCTCGGAAACGAGCTCGCGGAACTCCTTGACGCTGGTGTTCTTGTCGCGGAGGATGGACAGCTTGTGCTGAATCAGCGGGTGGTCAAATACATGTACATTGCTCATGTCGTTCTCTCCTTCAATGTTCTAATTTTCCGTTGTCTCTGTCTGCCGGCTCAGGCGCGCCTGACGCTCCCGCTCCGCCTGCGACAGGCGCAGATAGACCGGCAGGAGCATGTCCGCCGTGCCGGGCTTCCGACCAGCGGCGGCCATCGCCACGCCCCACGCGCTCTGCTGCACCAGATTTTCCGGTGCCAGAACGGCTGGGATTTCTTTACCTAAACATGCATTATAACACAGTGCGGCCCCGTCGCCAACAAGAAATGCGCATTTTTTCATTTTTCCCAGCTCGGCGCACAGCACGTCGAGCGAGATCGCGCGATCCTCACAAAGCCGCTCCGGCTTGCCGCCGCGAATTTCAAACAGCGCGTTATATACCTGATTGCGCCGCGCATCCATCACCGGGCAGACGAGCGCGCCCTCGCCCGCGGCCAGCCCATGCCACGCCATGGCTTCCAGCGTCGAAACGCCAACCGCCGGCTTCTGTGCGCCCCAGGCCAGACCCTTTGCCGCCGAAACGCCGATGCGCACGCCCGTGAACGAGCCAGGCCCATGCGCCACCGCAATCTCATCCACGTCGGACAGAGAGACGCCGGCATTTTTCAAGAGATCCTCCGCCATCGGCAGCAGCGTGCGGCTGTGCGTCAGGCCGCTGCACTGCACCGTCTGCGCGAGCAGCGCCCCATCGCGGCACAGTGCCACAGACGCCGCCTTCGCGCTCGATTCCAGCGCCAAAATCAGCATATCGTCTCTCCTCCTTCCAGAATTGTGATGCGCCGCCCGGTCTCGGACGTTTTTTCAAAGCGGACGACGATCTCGTCGCCGTAAAACGCATCCTCTACATTCTCGCTCCACTCCACGGCGCAGACCGAGCCTCGGTTGACATAATCCTCCCAGCCGATATCGAACAGCTCGTCGCCGCTTTGCAGGCGGTACATATCAAAATGGATCAGCTCCCGCTCGCCCTCGTACTCGTTGACGATGGTGAACGTCGGGCTGGAGACGCGGCAATGGATACCCATGCCCCGTGCCATGCCGCGCACGAACGCGGTCTTGCCGGAGCCAAGCTCCCCGTACATGGCGACGACCACGCCGTCCGGCAGCGTTCCGGCAAAGTCCGCGCCGGCCTGCTCCGTCTCCGCCTCGCTGTGGGTCTCAAAGATCTTCATAGCATCACTCCTGATTTCTGAACAAATATTATACCACCGAAGTCGCCGTTGCGTAAAGCGGTTTTGTGTGATATAATCTTTTTTACGTATGAATTCTGGCGCCGGGTGCGGAAAGGAGGCCGTCTATGAAGAAAATTACCGCCGCAGCGAAGGAATTTTTCCGCCGTGCGGACATGTTTTTGCTGGTGATGGCCATTCTCTGCGCCGTGTTCGGCATCGTGGTGATCTCCAGCGCCACCGCGTCGTACGATTCGCCGAAATATGTGATCGTGCAGACGGCGTCGCTGTTTCTGGGAATCTTCGCGTTTGTGGTCATGACGATTCTGGACATTGACATTCTGGCGGACAAGTGGCTGCTGCTGTGCGTGTTCAACGTGGTGTTTCTGCTGCTGCTGATTCCGTTCGGCGTGAGCGACAACACCGGCAACACCGGCTGGCTCCGCTTTTTCGGCATCGGCATCCAGCCGACCGAGGTCATCAAGATCACGTTTATCATCATTCTCGCAAAACAGATCAGTTATTTGAAAGAACATCACGATCTCAGCTCCCCGCTTTCGGCGGTGCAGCTCGCGGTGCACTTCATCCTCATTTTCGGGCTGATCCTCGTCGTCTCGTCCGACCTTGGCTCGGCGCTGATTTTCTTCTTCATCTTTCTGGTCATGCTGTTTGCCGCCGGCTTTGCGCTGCACTGGTTCGCCATCGGCTTTGCCGCGATCGCGGCCATGATCCCGCTGATCTGGAAATATGTTCTGCATGATTATCAGAAAAACCGCATCCTCGCACCGTACGATCCGTCCATCGACCCGACGAACACCGGCATCAACTGGCAGGCGCATCAAAGCAAGATCGCCCTCGCCTCCGGACGTCTCACCGGAACCGGTCTCGGCAACGGCACGCAGAGTCAGGGCGCGCTCGCTGGCAAGCATACGGACTTCATCTTCGCCGTCATCGGCGAGGAACTGGGGATGATTGCGTGCATCATTGTGATTCTGCTGCTGCTGACCATCATCATTCGCTGTGTCATCGTAGGCATCCGTTCCGGCAGCAATCTCAGCTCGCTGGCCTGCTTCGGTGTCGCCGCGTTTCTGACGTTTCAGGCCTTTGAGAACATTGGTATGTGCATTGGCATCACGCCCGTCATCGGCATTACGCTTCCGTTTTTCAGCTATGGCGGATCTTCCCTGCTGGCCACCTTTGCCGCCCTCGGCATGGTTTCCGGCGTCCACTACCGGCCCAAGCCACGACGAAACAGCATTTACTATTAACCGATCACCAAAACACCCACTTCGATCTTGCAGAACTGCTGGATTGAGGTGGGCATTTTTGCCGCACAGCTTCCAGCATGGCGCTCGTGCGGTTATCCTGCCCACATAAATTTCAGCGTCTATCCTGAACTTTTGAAACCTTTTCGTAGCCATTTTCCGTGCCCAGGCACATCACTGCCTGGCGAAAAAATTTGTCAGAATGGTATAGACAGCCCGCTGGAATCGTGCTAAAATAGGAAAAATTGGTGTGGTATGCAGATTTGAACACCTTTTCATTACAAAGAATCTTTCCTGCTGCGATAAAGGAGAAAAATATGAAAAAAGCGAAAACAATGCTCATTGCGTTCTATAACAAAAAGGCTCTGGGCGTGCGTTATCTGGAAGGTGCTTTATTGCGAGATGGCCACGCTGTCCATACGGTATATTTCAAAGATTTCAATAGCCTCCATCCACGCCATACAACGCAAACAGAACTGGAGCTTCTCAAAAACGAAATCACGGAATATGCCCCCGACATGATCGGCTTATCCGTGATGAGTTCTATGTATCTGGATACCATAAATGCGGTCGTGGAAATGCTTCATAACAACTTCTCGATCCCAATCGTATGCGGTGGAGCCTTTGCAACTATGTTCCCCGAGTATTTCATGGATCGCGGCGTACCGTTTGTTATCCGCAGCGATGGAGAATCTGCAATTTGCCAGTTAGCGGATGCAATTGCAAACGGGACAAATTACGAGGAAATACCGAGCCTGTGTTTTCTGAAGAACGGGGAGCACATAATCAACGAAATAGGCGGACTGCTCAACGACATTGATGGGTATGGTATTCCTGTTGTCAACGGTAAAAATGCCTGTTTTATTGACCAGGACGCCATTCATTATGGCGATCCGCAACTGAACACTCGCAGTTATGAAGTGATCGCCTCCCGCGGATGCCCGTTTACCTGCTCCTATTGCTGCTGCTGCAATCTCAGAAAGTTGCTGCCAAAGGGGATCAAAGGCGTGCGAACCCGCTCCGTAGACAGTGTGATAGAAGAATTAATCGAAGCAAAGAAGCAATGCAAACATATCGCTTTTATCCATTTTTACGATGAGATTTTCCCAAATCAGCCGGGGTGGGTCGATAAGTTTGTAGTAGAATACAAAGAACATATCAACCTGCCGTTTACCATATGGACGCATCCCAAAATGGTAGACGCGGATGTTTTGAAAAAACTTGTGGAAGTCGGATTGACCGAGGTCATTATGGGCATTCAGTCAGGCTCTGAGCATATACGCAGGGATATCTTCCATCGGTACGAAACGCAGCAGGACATTCTGAACGCCACAAAGATCATTCGGGAATCCGGCGTATTCTGGTGCAGTTATGATTTTATGCTGCAACATCCTTTTGAAACCATCGACGATCTAAAAGAAAGCTATTGGTTGGCTAAAAAAATGTACGGCCCATACGAGCTGCAGCTGCACGGCTTGAACTTCCTTCCAGGGACAGACATTGTCCAAATGGCAATCGACGCCGGCATTTACACTCCGGAAGAAATGGACACCATCACGTTTGCCCCAATGGACGAACAGTTTGGAGTATACTGGCAGCGTGAGACCTCCAGAGAAAGCGACCTATGGTATAAAATGCTTTATTGCCTACAATTTAAATCCATGCGAGAAAAGGTCGAATCCTTTGAGAGCGATCCTGTCGCACACGGCGAAGAGATCGACTCGCTCTATGCCCAAGGTCAGAAGCTTAGTAAAATACGATATATTTACAAAAAGTCCAGAGTCGTGCTAAAAAAATACAAACTTTCTTTAATTGGATAGCCGTAATCGTTTGCCGTTCGGCACCCCATGCTCTGCAAGGCCAGAAGCCCCTGACATTGGAATGTCAGGGGCTTCTGGCGTCGCTGCGCTCCGAGCTGGAGGCTGCTCTTGTCGGCGAGAAGCAACAGGAGAAGGCCGTGCTCGAAGGCTGGAAAGCCGCATCCGCTATCCGACCGAGGGAGAACAGAAAAAACGAATCCACCGTGGAGAAAGCGGAGCGTGGCAAGGAAATGCGCCTCAGTCGAGGTGACAGGCCTCGCAGTTCCCCTCTTTGAACAGATCGTGGTCGTACTCGATGCCGTTTTTATCATAGTAGTCCTTGACGGCGGCTTTTACCGCCTCCTCCGCCAGCACGGAGCAGTGAATCTTCTGTGCCGGAAGCCCGTCGAGTGCCTCGACGACCGCCTTGTTGGACAGCTCCAACGCCTCGCTGATGGGCTTGCCCTTAATCATCTCCGTCGCCATGGACGAAGACGCGATGGCACTTCCGCAGCCGAAGGTGTTGAACTTCACATCGGTGATGACGTCGTTCTCAACTTTGATATAAATGCGCATGATATCGCCGCATTTGGCATTGCCGACTTCGCCAACTCCGGAGGCGTCCTCCATCTTGCCGACGTTGCGCGGATGCTCAAAATGATCCATTACTTTTTCACTATAAAGAGCCATTTGAAAATCCTCCTTACCGCTTAAATCAGATGTGGGCGTTCGCCCTTTTCCAGCTCGTCCCAAACCGGGGACATATTCCGCAGGTACTCGACGACCTCCTTCACGTTTTCCACGATGTAGGTCATCTCCTCCTCGGTATTATATTCGTTGAAGGAAAGCCGCAGCGAGCCGTGCGCCACCTCATGTGGCAGGCCGAGCGCGAGCAGCACGTGGCTGGGGTCGAGCGAGCCGGAGGTACACGCGCTGCCAGACGACGCCGCGATTCCGCGCCGGTCGAGCATCAGCAGCAGCGATTCGCCCTCAATGCCCTCGAAGCAGAAGTTCACCGTGCCGGGAACCCGCTGGTTCCGGTCGCCGTTGAGATGGGCGTGCGGAATCGTCTGCAGGCCGTTGATGAGAATCTCGCGCATTTTCGTGACGGTTTCCATGTTGCTGTCCATGTTGTCAACCGCTTCGCGCAGCGCCGCCGCCATGCCGGCGATTGCGGGGGTATTCTCCGTTCCACCGCGCTTGCCGCGCTCCTGCGCCCCGCCCTCGATGATGTTCGTCAGCGGGATGCCCTTTTTCGCATACAGGAAGCCGACGCCGCGCGGGCCGTGGAACTTATGCGCGGAGACGGAGAGCATGTCGATGTTCATCTCCTGCACGTTCACCGGCACATGGCCGACCGCCTGCACCGCGTCCGTGTGGAACGTCACGCCCTTTTCGCGGCAGAGCGCGCCGATCTCCCGGATGGGCTGGATGGTGCCGATCTCGTTGTTCGCAAACATAATGGTCACCAGCGCGGTATCCTCCCGGATCGCCGCCGCAACGTCCTCAACCGTGACGACGCCGTTTTCGTGGACGTCCAGCAGCGTCACCTCAAAGCCCTGCTTTTTCAGCTTGTCAAGCGTGTGCAGCACCGCGTGATGCTCAAACTTTGTGGAGATGAGATGCTTCTTTCCCTTGCGCGCGCCGTTCATCGCCGCGGAAACGATCGCCTGATTATCAGCCTCGCTGCCACCGGAGGTAAAGAGAATCTCTTTCGGGTCTGCCGCGCCGATCAGGTTGGCAATCTCCGTCCGGCAGGCCAGCAGATGCTCTGCCGCCTGCTGACCCAAGGTGTACAGCGTGCTGGGGTTGCCGTAAATTTCGTCAAAGTACGGAAGCATTGCCTGCTTGGCCACGGGGCTGAGCTTTGTGGTCGCCGCATTGTCTGCATATACTCTCATGATTCCGTCCTCCTTAATTCCTATCAGTTTATGGGTAAATAGTACCATGCATTTCCCACTTTGTCAATAGGAATTTTGAAATCCTGAAAAATTTTCCCGAACAGAACGCCCGAAAGGCGGGCGGTGTCCTTTTCAAACGTTTCCGTCCAGCACATCCTGAATGGAAATGCCGGAAAGATACCCGTCCATGAGTGCGTCGAGCTTTTTCCACATGGGAAGGGTCAGGCAATGCTCGGCACGCTCGCAGCAGCTCTCGTCCGATTCCAGGCAGGACACCGCGGCCAGGCTGCCCTCAGCGCTGTGCAGCACCTCGGCCACCGAGATTTCCGTGGCCGGCCGGCTCAGCCGGTAGCCACCCTCCTTGCCGCGCTGGCTGACGACCAGCCCCGCGCGGTTGAGCACCGCAGCAATCGCCTCCAGATATTTCAGCGACACTTCCTGCCGCTGCGACACCGTTTTGAGCGACACAAAGCCGTCCTCGCTGTGCTGCGCCAAATCCAGCATGATCCGCAGCGCATAGCGTCCTTTTGTTGAGATCACCATTCTGATCGCCTCCTTTTACCCTTTGTTTTAATATACCACCATTTTTGCAGGAATTCAACCTCGTTTCTGGCGGGCATAAACCTTCCCACGACTTTGCAGTGTCCCCAAATTGCCATGTTTTTTGCATAGCAAAAAATCCGGCTGAGCCAAACGGCTCAGCCGGATTTTTGGTTTATTGGTTGTCGTTCCCGTCGTCTGGAACATCGGTGAACTGCCCCTCGTAAACTCGCGGTCCGCCGCCCGGCGTCGTTCCGCGCGGCCCCAGCAGGGCGTTGTAATAATTCGCGTACGTGATCTCCCGGTACGGTGCGAGCCACACCGCCAGCGGCGCAAAGACACCTTGCAGCAGCATCCATCCGATGAAGCTCAGATCGAGCGCAAACAGCTCACCCTTGTGGCCGCGCATCATTTCCTTGCTTTCTGTGATGCATTGCAGCGCAGACATCTCCGGATGGTCGAGCTGGATAAACAGCGCCTGCCGGTAGCGGTACGCCGCGATGATGCCCGGCACATACAGCAGCAGGCTCCACAGGAAGATAAAAATCCCTTCCAGAATGGCAAGCCACAGCACCCGGAAAAAGATGCCGAACCCATCCAGAATGTTGCCGTAGTCCGCCTTTTCCCCGCGGCTGACATGCAGCGAGTAAATGGCAAATCCCACGCCGATCATATAGTTCATGATCGACAGCGCCGCTGCCAGAAGCATGGCGACCCCGCTGGGCCGGTAGTGGTACAGAAAATACTCGTAGGCCTTCAGGAACGCTTCTTCGTTCGCATACTGCGTCATGTCGAACAGCTTCAAAAACGCATTCATACCGAGCACGCTTCCTGCCAGCATCGACAGTACCCAGGAGATCAGAAACACGATCAGGCCCATTACGATGGGGTTCGGGCGGTATCTGCCCAGTCTTTGACGTGCATCCGCCTTGAGTATTGCGCGGTTGATTCCCATTGAAACATCATCTCCTGATTAAAACCCGGCGCAGAGGGCGCCGAACGCTTTTCTGCGGAAGAGTATATCAGAAAATGCGCCGTTTGAACAGGGGCAATCCGAAAAAAGCCATCAGGTGTCTCTGCCGCTCCGTCAGAACGCGAAGAGCGCCAGTGAAACAATGGAGGCAGAGAGCAGCGCAATCGGCAGGCCGCGGAACGCCTTCGGCACATACTTCTCCTGAATCTTACCCTGCAGGCCAGAGAACACGACCATCGCCAGCAGGAAACCCAGGCCGGCGCCCAGCGCGGACACGAGCGACTCCACGAAATTGAAGCCGTCCGTGATGTTGTTGACCGTCACACCGAGCACGGCACTGTTCAGGGCGATCAGCGGGAAATAGACGCCCAGAGACTGGTGCAGCCCCTTGGAAACGACCAGCTCCACCAGATACACCACGATGAGGATGATCGCCACGAAAAACAGCGTCTGGAAATATGCGAGGCCGAACCGGTCCAGCACAAAGGTCTGCAGCGGCCACGTGAGCGCGGCGGAGAGCACCATCACAACCGTCACCGCAAGGCCGAGCCGGACGCGCTTCGTCTCCGGCTTCGCGCTGCCGAGAAACGGGCTGACGCCCAAAAACTGCTGCAGCACGTAGTTGTTCACAAGGACTCCGCCCAACAGAATCAAACATAAAGATTTTACAGTCATCGCTCATTCTCCTTGTGTCTCAGTCGCGGCGCTGCCGGCAATTCCGGCGGCAGCGCGTGCAAGCCCGGTCTGCACCGCCCCGCCCCTGCCGGGGTGAACGGCATTCACAATGGCGACAAAGATGCTGAACACGAGAAAGCCGCCCGGCGCCTTGGTGAGCAGCGGAACATGGTACGTCTCAAGCAGCGGGACAGACAGCCCTGCAAACGTACCGCTGCCGAAGAGTTCCCGAACCGCAGCCATGCAAACCAGCGCGACCGCAAACCCAAAGCCCGTCGCAAGGCTATCGACCAGCGTGTCCAGCACGCCGTGTCCGGCCGCGTGCTCCTCCCCGCGGCTGAACACGAGCAGATCCACCGCCGTTACCGCGAGGTACACACCCAGCATCTGATACACTTTGGGCAAAAACGCATGCATCAGCATCTGCACCACGGACACAATGGCCGCAATGAGAATGATATACGCGGGGAGCTTCACTTTCTCCGGAATCACACGGCGCAGCGCCGAGATCACGATACCGGACAGCAGCAAAACCACAAGCACCGCCACGCCCATGCCGAGCGCCGAGATCACGCTGGCCGTCTGCGCCATCGCCGGGCAAGCGCCCAGAAACAGGATCAGAACCGGATTGCTCGCTATGACCCGCAGCGGGTGATTGTCCGATTTCTTTTCGTTCATCCGTTTTCCCCTCCGTTCGCCTGAATGATCTGATACGCCGCAAACGCATCCTTCGTCGCGGCCGCAACCGCGTTGGAGCTGGCAGTCGCGCCGGAGATCAGCGCCTGCTCGCCGGTGAACGCGTCTCCGGTCAGCCCTTCGAAGCCGGCCTTATACTGGCTCTCGTCGAGCGTGTAGTCGCTGAAGTATTCTGCGTAGAAAATCAGCTCATCGGCCTGCATCTTGACAATGGCGCCGTTGGCATCGAGGATATAGTAGACCGTCATCACCTCGTTGCTGTAGCCGTAGCTCCTGGCCGCGAAGCCGTAATACTGCGCGCCGCCGTCCTGAATCCGGAATGCGCCGGTCACGGTGCTGAACACGCCGTCCAGCGGCAACTCGGTGATCTGCGCGGAATCGGACGTCATGCTCTTCAGCTTGGCGATGTCCTTCTCGGCAAACTGCTCCGCGTTCGCCTCTGCATAGGCGGCGACTTCCGCAAGCATGGCGGCATAATCCGCGTTTTCCGTCACGTCCTGCCCCTCGGCGTCCAGCAGCTTGCAGCTTCCCTTGAGATTGCAGAGAGCAAGCAGCGTGCTGTCGCCATCCTTCAGGATGAACGCAAAGCCAGAGCCGTTCAGCGCCTTCATGCCCTTTTGCATGTAGGTATACTGGCCCGCCGACAGATCCAATTCCTCATACTGGGCAACGCCTGCGGAATTGGCCAGTCCCGTGAACACCTGCGCTGCCAGTTCGGTGAGAACCTGCTCGTCGCTCTTGACGCCGGCGCCGATGAGTCCGTTGTTGACCAGCACGGCGAAGCCGTCGCTGACCGCGTTTTTGAACGCCGTAGAGGAATACGTCACGCCCGCCACGAGGCTGACGTTCGCAAGCGTGGAGTCCTGACCCAGAAAGCTCTGCGGATACGTATCCTGTCCGAAGTCCTTCGTTTCGGGATACGCGGTCACTTCCACGCCGGAAATCCTGCCCTCCGCGTCGATCGCAAGGGCGAATTCGATTGGCTCGCCGGTGTAGCCCTGCGTGGTGGACAGGCACAGCGCATAGCCGAGGCCGCTCGTCTCCCGGCAGACGCTCTGCACGGTCTCCGGCACATCCTTCAGCCCGGACGCCGCGCTGTCGTTCACATCGTAGAGAATCTCAAAATCCTTCGCGTCAGGCATGACGCTGAAAAGCGGCGCGAACGCCTGTGCGGAGCCGTTTTTCTCAATGATCGGCCCGGTCAGGAAGTTCAGGCAAAACAGCAGCAGCGCAGCCGCAACGAAGAGGATCACCAGCACCAGAGCCGGATTCGAGCGTTCGTTTCGTTCGTTATGCATGCTTCGACCCTCCCAACGGTTGATTCGCGGTCCACTTCTCGATAAACGGTGTGAGGATATTCATAATCAGGATCGAGAAGGAAACGCCCTCCGGGTAGGCGCAGAAATACCGGATGATAAACGTAAGCAGACCGCAGCCGAATGCAAACAGCATTTTGCCCGTTTCCGTGATCGGCGTGGTCACATAGTCGGTGGCCATGAAGATCGCGCCGATAAACAGGCCGCCGGAGAGAATTTCATACAGCGCAAAGTTGAAATCACGCGCCGCGATCAGATAGCACACAAACACCGTGCCGATGAAGATCACGGGTACGTGCCACTTGATGACCTTGCGGATCAGCAGATAGACAAAGCCCAGCAGCAGCGCCGCGATGCAGGTTTCGCCGATCGCGCCGCCGTGCAATCCCAGAAACATCTCCCACAGGCCGGGGAGCTGGTCCACGCCGTTTGCAAGCTGCTCCAGCGGCGTTGCGGATGCCTGCAGCTCCACGACTGCCGGCATCGCGCCGCCCGCGACGGCGGAAAATGCGACCAGCATGAACACACGGCCGGTAATGGCGGGGTTTGCAAAGTTGCGGCCCAGTCCGCCAAACATGCACTTGACCAGCACGATGGCAAACGCAGAGCCGATCACACACTGCCAAACCGGTACATTGGTGCTGAGATTCAGTCCCAGCAGCAGGCCGGTCACAACCGCGCTGAGGTCGCCGACCGTCTGCTTTCTGCGGGTGGCGAGGTTAAACAGGACCTCCGACAGCACCGCGCTGATGACACAGGCCGCGAGGATGGCGAGTGCCTTCATGCCGAAGATCACGACGGCCGCGACCGAAGCCGGCAGCAACGCAATGATCACATCCAGCATGATGCGTCTGCTGGAGGCGCCGCTATGGATATGCGGAGAGGATGATACAATCAAATTCTCCATCTTACTTCCCCCCTTCTTTTTTCTCCGCGCCGGCGGCTTTGCTCTTTTTCACGAACCGCTTGGCGTCCCGGTTGGTTTCTACAAGGGGTCTGTGCGCGGGGCAGACGTAGGAGCAGCAGCCGCACTCCATGCAAAGCTGCACCTTCTCCTTCTGCAGCACCGCCAGACGCTCCGCGTCGTCCTCCAGCTCCATGGCTTTGGCAAACGCGGTCGGGTTCAGGCTCAGCGGGCAGGTTGCCACGCAGCGCCCGCAGTGGATGCAATCCGTCGGTTCCGCGCGCTGGGCGTCCTTGCGGTTGAGCACCACAATGGCGTTGGTCGCCTTGAGGATCGGCTCGTCCATCGAGCGCGCTGTTTTGCCCATCATCGGGCCGCCGTAAATGACCTTGCCCGGCTCAGCGGAAAGCCCGCCTGCCGCTTCGATCAGATCGCGGATCGGCGTGCCGATCGGTACAATCAGGTTTTTCGGCTCGGCAATTGCGGAGCCGTCCACCGTAACGCATTTGTCCACCAGCGGCATGCCGTCTTCCATGAACTGCGCCATCTTTGCCAGAGAGGTGATGTTGATGATAATCACACCCAGCGACGCGAGCCGCTGTCCCTCCGCGACGACCTTGCCCGTCGCATTGAACAGCAGCACCTGCTTTGCGCCCTGCGGGTACACGCTTTTAAGCGGCTTGACCTCAACGGCAGGATCGTCCGCAAACACGCGGTTCATCTCCGCAATCGCGTCAGGCTTGTTGGTTTCGATGCCGATGATAAATTGCTCTGCCTTTATGTATTCCTTCAGCAGCGCGACGCCTTTGACAATCAGGTCGCTGTGCTCCACCATCGTGCGGTTGTCGCTGGTAATATACGGCTCGCACTCCGCGCCGTTGATCAAAACCGTCTGGATCGGCGAGCGGCGGACCGCGTCCAGCTTCGCCCACAAAGGAAATGCTGCTCCGCCGAGTCCCACGATCCCGCTGCTGCGGACAGCCGCCAGAAATTCGTCCAGATTATGGACTTCCGGCGCAGCGAGATTCGGATCCTTTTCCATCTTTCCATCGCTTGCAATGCGGATGGAAAGCACCGTTTTTCCGCCATCCTGCACGAGGGGCTCAATCGCCGTCACCGTGCCGGACACGGTCGCATGAACCGGAGAGGAATTTTTTCCTTCCTCCCTGGCAATAAGCTGACCCACACGTACAGAGTCGCCAACGGAGACCACCGGAACGGCCGGCTGCCCCGAATGCATGGACATCGGGAGCAAAACTTCCTTTGGGGGCGAAATACGAACAGCGTGCATACCTGCCGTGTTTTTATGATGGGGCACCTTGAGTGCCGAAATGTTTTTTCTGAAGCTCATCAGACGTCTGCCTCCTCCATTTTCATAACTGAATATCCCGCAAATCATTCCTGAATGATGCACTCGGCCAGACCCGGCGTGTAGCGAAGCTCCCCGTCGGAAAAAATCCAGATCACATCGACGCCGTCCATCTGCCCGGCCAGCGCCAGCCCATCCTCATAGGACATGCAAAACAGCGCGGTTGAGAGCGTGTCCGCCAGCGCGCTGTCCGGTGTGACCACGGTAACCGACGCGAAATAGTCCGCCGGGAACAGCGTGTCCCTGTCAATGATGTGGTGATAGCGCACGCCATCGACCGTGTAATACCGTTCGTAAGACCCGGAGGTCACGCACGCGGTATCGGACAGCGTCAGGCTCAGTGCGAAGTTCCCGTCCGAATCAAACGGGTCGCGGATGCCCGTAATCCAGCCGGAGCCGTCCGGCTTCGTCCCGACGGTGCGGATGTTTCCGCCCACGTTCAGCGCGTAGCCGTACGCGCCGATCTCCGCCAGATGCGCCGCCGCCTGTTCCGTGGCGTAGCCCTTCCCCACGGCGCCCACATCAATGGACGCCGCCGGGTCGGCCAGCCGCACGGTTCCGTTCGCTTCGTCGATCTCCAGCAGCGAAATGTCCGTATGCTCCGCCGCAGCCGCCAGCTCCTCCGCAGACGGCACGCGCGCCGCCGCGGGATCGTCGCCCGCTGCCGTCCGGCAATCGTGCCAGATGGACAAGACCGCACCCAGCATCACATTCATTTCGCCGTTCGTTTTGTCGTACAGCTCTTTGGTATAGTTCAGAAACGCAATCAGCTTTTCATCGACCGGAACCGGTTCTCCGCCCGCCAAGCGGTTGACGGTACAGAGATTGTTGATGCCGGAATATTCATGGTAAATGTCGAAGAGCTTGTGATACTCTTCCAAAATGCCGGAAACTTCGGCAGAACGTTGTTCAAACTGTTCTGCCGAATCCCCTGCATAGCTGAAAACATAGGAGACGGTATCGAAATATGTGAAATAGCTCTTCCCCTGATGCTCATTTTTGGACGCCGTGCCGGCGCAGCCCGAAAGGAGCAGCGCCAGCGCCAGCACACTCAGCAAAACGCATCTGGCCTTTTTCATCCGATTCCATACCTTTCTCTCCTATGTTCCGTGTTTTGATTTATCTTGCGTAAGTTGCAGCCTGCGCAATGACCGCAATCATGCCGGAAATGTCCATGGTGCAGGACGCCAGCAGCGTCTCGTCCGTGGTGACATTGTGGCCGGAGTCGTTGACGGCCGTCTCAATGCCCTTGACCTCGTCCGCCGTCTTGCCGACGGTGTAATCCGCAAAGGCCTGTGCCTGCGCATCCCACTCGGCAATGGCATTGCCGTGTGCGACCATGCCGTAGTCCGCGCCCAGCTCACGCTTCGTGCCCTTGAAGGTGGCTTCCGTGATCTCGCCAGCCGCGTTGATCTTCAGAACCGGCTGAATCGCATCGGTGATCGCGCAGAGGATCTTGCCATCCGTGCCCACGACCGTCGCCGCGAACTCGGTGTACATCTTCACAGCGCCCTCTTCGGCGTCCGTAGCGGCCTTGGATTCCTCCGCAGTGGAGATCGCCGCCAGACCGAGCTTGAATTCCTTGCCGGCCTTGAAGGTCTGACCCTTGCTGTCCTCGCACGCCTTGACCACAGCCTCCTTGAACGCCGTGATGTCAATGGAGCAGGACGCATACAGCGTCTCGTCCGTGGTGACGTTGTGGCCGCCTTCGTTGACGGTCGTCTCCATGTTCTTCACTTCTTCGCCGGTCTTGCCAACGACATAGGACTCAAATGCCTGTGTCTGCGCGTCCCACTCGGCGACCGCATTGCCGTGCGCGACCATGCCGTAGTCGTCGCCCAGCTCCATCTTGGTCTTGAACGTTTTGTCTGCTTCCACCGCGCCGTCCGCGACGTCCATCTTGTTCTGCGCGCAGTCAATGCGGCAGAGAACGATCTTGCCGGCCGAGTCGAGCACGACGGTCGCCGCCGTCGCGTCGATCTGTGCCTTGCCGGTCGAGGAAGAATCCGTGCTGACGGAGACGCCCATGCCGAGCTTGTATTCCGCTTCGGAAGCACCGCAGGCCACAAGGCCGACCATCATACATGCCAGAAGAAGAATTGCAACAATTTTTTTCATAGTGTACTCCTCAATTACAAATAGTTTTTGCCCGATCCGGTCGACGCCGGAGCGGATGACTTCTCAATGCCGAGACTCGTTGGGATAAACAAACCAGTCCGGTCAACCACGCTCCCTTCCGAAAAAAATATCCGCGAACTGGACCGCACGGTTCCGCCGCTTTTCACGCGGTGCCGTTTCATCTCATACACGCAGATTGTTTCAGGTTTCTCCGGTGCCGGGCACCTTCGCCCGGCAATTGGGGGGCAAACGCCCCCGTTTGCCCGAATTTCAATTTTGTTAACTTGTTAACAGTATAGCATTCAACGCGCGCTTGGTCAATCAATACATAATACAGATTTCATATTTTCGAAATAATTGTACTTTGTGCACAAAAAACTTAGCTAATTTTCTAACAATAAGGCAATATTTCAGCGATGATTCTGACAAAATCATAAAAAATACGGCAGCCCCTGACGGGGTTTCCGTATTTTTGGTGCGCGAGGCGGGACGGCGTCAGAATGTCCAAATGTGACTCGCCGCACCGCAAGCGGTGCTGCTTCGTCCGCTTTGCTCATTCTTCCTTTCCCCCGGGAAAGCCTTCGCTTCCCCGGGGTCCCTCTATCCGGCTTCATGCCGAGTCGCCTCGGTCATAAAAAATACGGCAGCCCCTGACGGGGTTTCCGTATTTTTGGTGCGCGAGGCGGGACGGCGTCAGAATGTCCAAATGTGACTCGCCACACCGCAAGCGGTGCTGCTTCGTCCGCTTTGGTCATTCTTCCTTTCCCCCGGGAAAGCCTTCGCTTCCCCGGGGCCCTTCTATCCGGCTTCACGCCGAGTCGCCCCGGTCATAAAAAATACGGCAGCCCCTGACGGGGTTGCCGTATTTTTGGTGCGCGAGGCGGGACTTGAACCCGCACGTCCGGAGTGGACACTAGAACCTGAATCTAGCGAGTCTGCCAATTCCACCACTCGCGCATGTTTTCAATTTTTCTGAAAGCCTGATTATAATAGCATTTCATTGGATGGTTGTCAAGAGGATTTCCGCCAACTTTCAAAAAAATCTGCTCCATTTTCGCCCCAAGCGAGCAGCCGCTCCGAACGCCCCGGAAGCGACTGCAAACGGATTTGTGGTAATATCAAGTTATGCGGCGGGAGAATTTCTTCTTCCCGCCGCTTTTTTGCAGCAAGCCGGGTTGGACTGCTGTCCGCCCCGGCTTGTCTTCTTTGCTGAGATTATTTCAGCGTGTGCTCTTTGCTGCTGCGCGACGCAGCCACGACGAGCCCCGCAAGCGGGACGATCGCAATCACGTTCGGCAGAACCATGAGCTGGTTGAACATATCGGTCAGTTCCCAAACGAGGTCATTGGAGAGGCAGGAGCCGAGGAAGATGAACACGATGGCAATGATCGAGTAGACAAGGTTCGCCTTCTTGCCGAAAAGGTAGTTCACGTTGATGCGGCCAAACAGGTTCCAGCTGATAATCGTCGAGAACGCGAAGAACAACAGGCAGATCGCCACAAACGCGCTGCCAAGCTTGTCGCCAAACACGACCGAGAACGCAAGCTGCGCCATATTCGCCTTGTTCACGCCGTCCGCCGCGCCGCTGGCGAGGATGCCGTCGCCCGCGTAAAGCGTGGAGATAACGACGAGCGCCGTCATGGTGAGCACGACGAACGTGTCAATAAACACGCCGATCATGGCAACCACGCCCTGATCGTGCGGCTTTTCAACCTGCGCCATGGCATGGGCGTGCGGGGTGGAGCCCATACCGGCCTCGTTGGAGAACAGGCCGCGCTTGACGCCCTGACTGATCGCGGTCTTAAGTGCATAGCCGATGCCGCCGCCGATGATGGCATCCGGTGCAAACGCATATTTGAAGATCATACCGAAGGTCTCGGGGATGTACTTGATGCGCGCGATGAGCACGATCAGGCCGCCGAGGATATACAGGCAGGCCATCACAGGAACGAGCTTTTCCGTAACAGAGGCAATGCGCTGCACGCCGCCGATGAAGATGACCGCTGCAAGCGCTGCGACAATCAAGCCCATGACCCACGTCGGAATGCCGAACGCGGTCTGGCAGGATTCACCGATGGAGTTGGACTGCACCATAGCGCCCATGAAGCCGAGCGCCAGAATGATCGCCACGGCAAAGAAGCCCGCAAGGAACTTGCCAAAGCCGCCCTTGAACGCGGTCTTGATGTAGTACACCGGGCCGCCGAGCACCGTGCCGTCCTCCTTCACGACGCGCGTCTCCTGCGCAAGCACCGCTTCGGCGTAGATCGTCGCCATGCCGAAGAACGCGATAATCCACATCCAGAAAATCGCGCCGGGGCCGCCGATCAGAATCGCGCCGCAGGCGCCGACGATGTTGCCGGTGCCGACCTGTGCTGCAATGGCCGTGGCCAGCGCCTGGAACGAGCTCATGCCACCGCCGTGCTTGCCGCCCCTGAGACTGAAGTTGCCGAACATACGCCGCCAGCCTTCGCCGAAGCAGCGCACCTGCACGAACTTCGTGCGGATGCTGAAATACAGCCCCGCGCCAATCAGCAGGACGATCAAAATGTAGTCGGAAAGATACAAGTTGATCTTTTGTACGATTGCGAGTAATGCGTCCATTGTTTTTTCTCCTCTATCTTCGATTTTGCCCAAACAAAAAAGCCACCGGCCATAGGCCAGCAGCTCCGAAGAACAACGACAACACACAAACGGCCGTTTTCCAAAACGGCTGCCTGCTCTGTCCTTTTGCCTGAGAGATTCAGCTTTCGCCTTGCACCTTCGGCACTCGCTCCACACGAGATTCTCCAGAGTCTCCTCCCCCTCCAGTCTCGGCAAGCCGATTCTAGAGGCTTCAGCGGAAATGTTTGATTGCGTATGCATTATTACACGTTTATGCACATTTGTCAAGGAGAAACTGTCATTTTCACGCGACTTTTTGTGCGTGGGTGAGCGACACACGCCAGATCCAAAAAAAGATTTCCCGCTGCGCCGGGATGCGACGGGTTTTACGCCGCCGCAGCGGTAGCATCAAAGCAGAGCAAACGGAAACGGAGGCAGAATATGAAACGCAGGGCTTTGACGCTGCTGCTGGCAGTCGTACTCGGATACGGATCGTTCGACGTGATTGCGGCGCACCTTCCCGTCCAGCTCGGCTATGTGACGGAGGGCGGCGTATCGGAGGAGCTGCGCGCCTATATGGACACGTATATGGCGGCGATTCCGCCGGACGCGGCGCGTCTGCTCGCGGACGGCGGCTGGCGCATCGTGCTCACGAGCGAGGAACTCGCCACGCACTTTGGCTATGACTACGACACCATCGCGGGCGTCACGGTGGAGAGCGCGCGGACGATCTTCATCTCCGCCTCGAAGACCCGCATCCGGCGCGCGCTGCTGCACGAGGTCGGCCACGCGCTGGGCATTCTGCTGGGCGACCCGGACGCGAGCGCGGAATTCCAGCGCATTTATGAAGCCGAGCGCGAAACCTTCGACCAGCAGGAAAAGATCGACGACCACTGCATTTCCTCCGGGCACGAATACTTTGCCGAGGCCTACCGGCACTATGTGCTTTACCCGGACATTCTGCTGCAAAGCGCACCGCAGACCTATTCGTACTTTCAGGCTCTGCTCCCTACTCTTTCCTGAAAACGCCCCGTACCGCTATGGTACGGGGCGTTTTCAGCCGATGCAATCCAAATGCGACGCGAAAAACTGCAAATGCAACACGCATGCGCTGGCGTTTACACGCCGCCCGCGGTACAATGGGGCCATCTTAACGACAGGAGAACCACCCTATGAGCTTTGGTGAAAATCTGCAATACCTGCGCAAGGCATACGATCTGACGCAAGAAGCGCTTGCGGAACAGATGGAGGTTTCGCGCCAGACCGTTTCCCGTTGGGAGTCGGACGGCGTGTTCCCCGAGATGGACAAGGTCGTGCGCCTGTGTGACCTGTTTCATGTAAACATGGACGATCTGCTGCGCGGCAGCGTGGAAGACGCATGCGCAAACGATTTGGAGGAGTACGACCGGGCCTACAATCGCTTTTCCAAGCTGATTGCGCTTGCGACCGGTTTGCTGATTTTTGGCGTCGCCGCAATGCTGTTCCTGCAAAGCAGAATGCAGAGCGAAAGTCCCCTTGCCATGATTCCGCTGTTTGCCGCTTTGATCGTATCCGTCGCAATTTATATCGTTGCAGGCATCAATCACGACCGGTTCCGGACAGAGCATCCCACCATTCACGGGCAGCACCTGGCGGCGGAAGTTCAGGCGTTCAAGCGCCGCTTCCCCGTACTGATTGCCGCGCCCACTTGCTTTCTGCTGTTGGGTCTGATGCTGCTGGTGCTGCTGGGCGAGCAGGCAGACGCAGGCGGATGGGGCGACGCGCTGACGGCAGGCTTTCTCGTGTGCGTGGCCATTGCCGTGCCGGTGTTCATCTACGCAGGCATTCAGAAGGAAAAATACGATCTGGACGCCTACAACCGCACGCGCGGCGGCAAAACGCCGGTCTCCAAACGGGAGCAGCTCAGCAGCGCCATTTGCGGCGTGATTATGCTCGCCGCCACGGCGATTTTTCTGGTGCTCGGTTTTCTCAAAGGGCTATGGCATCCCGGATGGATCGTGTTTCCGGTTGGCGGCATCGCTTGCGGCGCGGTTAACGTGGTGCTGAACGTCGGCGGCGACAAGCCGGACAGCGACATCTGAAAAACGCCCCTGCATCTGGAGGATGCAGGGGCGTTTTATTGTATCATTGCAGATTCAGCCGCCGCTTGAGCATGGTGTGAGCCAGCGCATAGTACCCCACGCACAAAAGCGCGCTGATTGCGATTAAGCCGATCAGAATCTGCTGCATCTCTGGCATCGCCCAGATGTTTGTAATAATCCGATAGCGAAGCTTGCCGGCCATGATGGTCAGAAACACCTGATGAACCACCTGCGTCGCCAGACTGAGCACAAAGAAGAACACAACCGACAATAGCGCCTTGTTTTTCCGGAATGACTGTCCCACGGAAATCGCTGCATAGGACATCAGACAGAACGAAATAACCGACAGCAGCGTCAATCCGGTGCCCTCCACAGCCAGCAGTGTGCGCGTGTGTGCATCGACCGGAAGGCTCGTGAGCAGATTTTCCACAACCGTTTTGATCAAAGAGGTGCCGTTGAATTCCCCCGTAAGCATCGAATTCACCGAGAGCGGATACAGTGCCAGCACCACAGCCAGCGCTGTCCCCACAAACCAGACCAGCGACACGATCAGCTTGGAGAAAATGAGCTGACTCGTGTGAACGGGCAGCGTAAACATGAGATAGCCCTCGTCCGTCATCAGGTTGCGGTAAAACCGAACCAGCATCAGAATCACCGACAGCAGCACCATCGCATACAGCGAAATCACGAACAACACCAGCAGCAGGCTGCTCAGCACCTGCAAAAACCAGCTTCTGGCGCCCATGTTCAACGAAAAGCTTGCAAGCAGGCCAAGCATGATGACCACCAGAAACAGCGGCGCTGAAGTGACCCCAAAAAGTTAGACAATAATTAAGAGCAAAAATTGTTCAAGCA
>JABLYK010000060.1 GCA_018265835.1 Oscillospiraceae bacterium
CTGCTTGAACAATTTTTGCTCTTAATTATTGTCTAACTTTTTGGGGTCACTTCACAGCCGTTCCGGGGGATTGTGCTGTGTGTTAATTCGCTTCGATTTCTTTGATCGTCATGTCCTTGCCGGAGATTGGCGTCAGACGGTTTCGATGGCAGACAGGGCAGCGCAAATCGTCGAGATTGACGCGGAATTCCACGCCGCAGTCTTCGCACCGGGCGGCGCCCGGTACCGTCTCGATCACAAGCGCCGTCTGCGCATAGCGCGTGCCGTCGGCCACAGCCTCCCAGCAATCGGTCATGAACCGGGGTACCACGCCGGAAAGCTCACCGATCTCCAGCGTGATTTTGCTCACGTCCGTGAGGTCTTCCTCCGCGACGATTTTGTCCACCATGCGCAGCAGCGCATCACAAAGTCCCAGCTCGTGCATGTTACTTTTTCAGCGTCTTTCCGATGATCTTGCCGGTCTTTTTGACCACGTGCTCGGCCACCTTGATCGGCATCGTCTCAAAGGAACCGGCGTGCCAGTCGCGCACCTTCTTGAGATGGATGGCGTCGAACGCGCACTTGGTGGTGCACAGACCGCAGCCGATGCACAGGTATTCGTCCACCTTGGTTGCGCCGCAGCCGAGACAGCGGGCAGTCTCCTTGCGCACCTGCTCCTCCGTGAAGGTGCAGCGCGCGTCGGCAAAGGTGTTGGCCTTGGCCTTGTTATAGCCGGGCACCTGACGGCGGTCGGTGTCGAACTCGCCGACGGAGATGAGCGCGCTGTTTTTGTTGAGCGCGGTATATTCCCGGCGGTCGCGGCCCATCGTGAGCGTCTGCCCCTCGTGCACGAAGCGGTGCAGCGAGATGGCGCCCTCCTTGCCGGCTGCAATCGCATCAATGGCGAATTTCGGGCCGGTGTAGCAGTCGCCGCCGACAAAAATGTCGGGCTGCGCGGTCTGGTAGGTGAGCGTATCCGCGTTCGCGGCGCCCTTTTTGCCGGTCGTGAGCGCACCGGTGTCGAGACAGCCCCAGTCGATCTGCTGGCCGATCGCGCCGATGACGGAATCGACTGCAAGCGTTTCGAACTGGCCGGTGCCGACGGGCTTTCTGCGGCCCTTCTCGTCCGGCTCGCCGAGCGCCATGATCTCGACCCGGATGCCGGTGACTTTGCCGTCCTCGCCGAGAATCTCAGCGGGCGCGTTCAGGAAGCGGAACTGCACGCCCTCTTCCATGGCTTCCGCAACCTCGTCGGGGTCGGCGGGCATCTCGTTTTGCGTGCGGCGGTAGAGTACGTAAGTATCCTGCGCGCCGAGGCGGATGGCGCTGCGGCACACGTCCATGGCCACGTTGCCGCCGCCGATGACGGCGCACGTTTTGCCGACGAACGGCTGATTGCCGAGATTCACTTCCCGCAGGAAGTCCACGCCGCCGTAGACGTTTGCAAGCGTTTCACCGGGGACGCCGATGGGCGCGCTTTTCTGTGCGCCGATGGCCACGTAAAAGCCCTTGTAGCCCTCGTCGCGCAGCTGCTGGATGGTGACGTCCTTGCCGACCTCCACGCCGCATTTGAATTCCACGCCCATTTCACGCAGAATGTCGATCTCGGCGTTCAGCACGTCCTTCTCCAGCCGGAAGCTGGGGATACCGAGCGTGAGCATACCGCCGGGCACGGGGTTGCGGTCGAACACGGTCACGGGATAGCCCTTTTCCGCCAGATAGTAGGCGCAGCTCATGCCCGCCGGGCCTGCGCCGATGACGGCGATCTTCTGCGGATACGGCTTGCCGATCTGGTTGACCATCGGCGGCACATAGCGGGTGGTTTCGTGCAGGTCGTGGTCGGCAATGAAGCGCTTGACCTCGTCGATGGCGACGGCTTCGTCCACGCTGCCGCGGGTGCATTCGGCTTCACAGCGCTTGTTGCAGATGCGTCCGCATACGGCCGGGAACGGGTTTTCCTTTTTGATGAGCTTGAGCGCCTCGGTATACCGCCCCTGCGCCGCCAGCTTCAGATAGCCCTGAACCGGGATGTGGGCAGGGCAGGCTACTTTACAGGGCGCGGTGCCGGTGGGCAAGGTGTCCTTGCGGTTTTCACGGTAATCCGGATTCCAGCTCTGCTGTTTGAAAACGGTCTCAGAAAGTTTTACATATTCAGGTTCCGCAGACAAGGAATCGCTGGAACAAAGCTTTTGACCGAGCTTCAATGCATTTCCGGGGCAGACCTCCACGCATTGGGCGCAGGCCACACATTTCGACTCGTCGATCTCTGCTACGAAGTTCGAGCGGATCGCGTCTCTCGCGCCGTACATCAGCCCCACGCGCAGGCCAAAGCAGGCGCAGGCGCAGCAGTTGCAGATCGCGGCGCTCTCGCCCGCCTCCTCGATGTTGACCATGTCGTGCATGAGGCCGTTGTCCTCGGCTCTCTTGATGATCTCCAGCGCTTCCTCGCGTGTGATCTCTCTGGCTCTGCCGGTGCGGATATAGTGCTCCGCGCCCTTGCCCATCTGAATGCACATGTCCTCCGCCAGATGTCCGCAGCCATCGCCAAGGTTGCTGCGGGAGGCCCGGCAGGAGCAGGGAGAGACGGAAAAGCGGTCATACTTATTTAAGTAATAGGAGAGCTTCTCAAAATCGCTGACGCCGGGAAGATCCTGAATGGCGCTTTCGACGGGTACGACACGCATCAGGCCGTAGCCGTTCGGGAGCATGGCGCCCATATTGGCAGCCAGATTGCGGGTGTATTCCTCAAAGGCTCTGCCAACCTCCGGATGGGTCTCCAGAAGCTCCTTCTGGTTTACCATCATCTCCAGAATACCGGGCGCAAAGATCTGCATGTAGTAGGTATCTTCGCCCAATTCTTTGTTGAATGACCGGCGGAAAATTCCATAGTAGACCAGATTATCTAAAATGGGCTTCAATTCCTCCGGGGACTTTTTCACCTTTTTTGCCAGATAGTCTGCGGTGCGCTCCTTGCGCAATCCCGCAGCAATGGCAACATCCGCTTCCTCATCCGTCAGGAGATCTGCCATGCAATAGTATTCCGGCGCGTTTTCATCAATCGTTGTGGTAATGCCGGTTACCCCTGCGATCAGTCTTGCCAGCTTTAAAATTTTCGGTCTCAGTTCAGCCATTTTCTTTCCTCCCTAATCTGTAAATTGGATACAGCCGCTGATTCTATTAAAGTGGTTTGTCAATCGAATGTCAATGGATTCGCACAAGGATTCTGAATTTTAGCTAATTTACAATCTTTTTCAGCACCCAAATGGTCGAATTGCCCACAAAAAATGGGATTGGTCTTTGGTCGGACCGCGCACCCGGAGAAATTTTGCGATGAAACGCGCCTGCGAGCGTTCTCCCCGGGACGGAAACAAAATTGCACCGACCAGAATCAGTGAGCCGTGGTAAGAAAAAATCCGACCGCATCTCCAGGTGCGGTCGGATTTTCAATGGGGTTTCAGTATTTTACGAAGCCGGTGGTGGAGCTCATGGGGTAGCCGAGCGTCCATGCGTCGGCGCCGCAGGTGCAGCGCTCGCCTTTGGCGCGCAGCTCGTCAATATACGCCTCGGCGCGCATGATGTACATGTTGGTCTTGCGGACCTTGTTGCACTTGCCGCAGAACACCACGTAGTTTGCAAAGCTGTCGTAAATGTCGTGCTTGCGATCTTCTTTTTCCTTCGGCGTCAGGGGTCTGGGGGTGACGTTTTTATTCAAAGCCATTTCATGTCCCTCCCTGTCAAATCTGATGCTCGCGCTTGACGCTGTCGTAATGCTTGGTGAGGAACGGAACGACGACGGAGCGCATGAGCTTCATATCCAGATTGAAGTAATAGACGGCGAACAGCACGGCCAGCGTGCCGCTGCCGATGCCGAGCGTTTTGAGCAGAAACTGTGCATATTTACACTTCATATTGGTGTACCTCCTATGTTACCAGCCAATGGTGTCGTCGAAATCGACCAGACTCGGATCAACCGGCTCTTCGTGCAGAACGTTTATCATGTACTCGTTCACGGCCTTGCGAGCGTCGGCGCGGGAGACGATGCGGTGATCCATCAGCGCGTGCGGCATCCAAACAACGTGGAAGCGGTCGTTGTGCTTGTGAATCTCCTCTTCGATCAGACCCTGCGCACCGGCCATACCCTTGCAGCCGATGTCGTCGTACATGACGATCATGTCGCAGTTGAACTTTTCTGCCGTTTCCCACATCTGCATGAGGTGACGGTTGCCGCCGACGGTGTGCGTGCGCATCGGGGTGCGGGCATACCAGTCGGCCACGTCGCTGATCATGGTGTCGCGGTCGTCGGTGTCCACAATATTGTGGCCGGTCAGGGAGTCCATGTTGATGACGCACAGAATGCCCCAGCAATTGTACAGCCACTGCACGCCATAGCTGTAGTAGGTCGAGCCGCAGCTCCATGCCAGCGCGCGGTGCCGCACGTTCGGGAAGGGCTTGATGTTTTTCTGTACGCATTTGGCGAAAATCTTGTTGATCTTCGTGCTCTCCTTGATGAAATACTTGCTGGCGCTCTGCTGATAGAAATAAATGCGGAAGAAGCCCTGCACAACCGGATTGAGCGGGCCGTTGTCCGTCTTGGCATAAACGTCCCAGCGCTCCAGCTCCTCGCGGTTGACCCGGTTGACGGCTTCGATGGCGGCGGTGAACGTCTCCCAGTTGAATTTCTGCCCGGTCTGCTCTTCCAGGAATGCGATTGCCTCGTAAACCTCGTGTACGCCGAGCTCCTTGCAGGTGGGGTCGTCATACATCAGCGGGGTGACGAACGGGTGCACAGCCTTTTTGCCGTCGTTCGAAAGCTGTCGCCACATGACAAGGTTATCCATCATGTTCGCGTCGCAGGGGTTGTTCGTGGTCAGCCAGCAGTTGCCGATGTCGGGATATTCGCCCTCGACGGCGACGCCGACTTCGGTCAGCGGGAGGGTGCACATATCGCCCGGGATACCGCAGCTCACGGCCTGGTCAATGTAATAGGAGCCGAGGTTTTTGTTCATGATCGGAACCATGAAGGCGGCGTGCTGCTGAATGTTGATGGCATAATAGCCGGGGAAGCCGTACATGATGTGTTTCGCCAGCGTATAGTCGAACGCGATGGTCTTTTCAGACCATTTCGTCTCGCCGAAGTGCCGGTCGGCGCGCAGCTCTTTCCAGAGCGTGTCCACGCTGTCGCTGATCATGGCGCTGACGGCGTGCAGATCGGCGCGCAGCGTCATGCCGCGGTCGCCCTCGATCCACTTGTCGATCATCATCGGCGCGCCCAGGTAGGCGCTCAGCCAGCGATACCGCCAAAACGCGCGCACCATGCGAATCGGGTCGCGCAGAACCAGGCTGGCCATTTTGCCCCACGTCAGCATCCAGTGGCCGAACGCATATGCCGTGTCGGCGACGCCGCGCCACTCGCGGTGGCGGTAAAACGTGGTGCCCTCAATATAAAGATCGGCAAGATAGTTACACGGATTGTCGCCCTTGAGGAAGTGGCCGACGGTTCCATACTTTTCTTTGAAAGTTCTTTTCGGTTTCGACATTGTTATTTGACCCTCCCTCACTGATTCGCTTGAATCTGCTTGATTTCCAGCGATTCGATGAACGCCTGGAACCGGGTGCGAAGCTGACCGGAGGCGGCGCTGGTATAATCCTTCTCGATCTGGCAGACGGGGATGCTCTTCGGCAGATTGTAGCCCTCGTAGAACCACATGCCGTCCTGCGCGCGTTCATAGCCCCAGTATTCGCAGAATTTCATGTTCTCCAAGATGATGCCGTCGGCCTTGTATTCCTCCGCAAGCTTGAAGAGGTAACGCTTCCGGGCGATGATATTTTCCGTGCCCATGGCGCGTGGGCACTGGTTTTCCCACATATAGTGATCGGCAATGCACTGCAGCGCATCCTTGCCCTCCTCCAGCGCGATCTCACCGCGTCCGGGCAGAGAGCCGAAGCAGTACCGGTCGGCCACGACCATACCGCCGGCCATTTCAAGCATCCGGGTGAACTCGGGATCGTCGATCTCGGAGCCGGCGACCAGAATACGTGCCCGGTACCACGGCTTCGGATCCGGCTCGCGGGTCTTGAGCTCCTCGAGCGTTTCGCGCAGATAGGGCAGGATGAGGTCTTTCGGGCAGGTCTGCGAAACGAGCTGTAGCACATGGAATTCGTAGCCCGTGATGACGGGGTTTTCCGCTTTCCGGAGATTGCCGATCTCGGTGATGATGCGGCAGACTTCGTTGTGCTGCGCAATGGCCTTCAGAAGCCGTTCCTCTGAAAAGTCCACGCCGTAGGTTTCCTGCAGCGGCTGAACGATTTTCTGCTCGATCTGGCGGCGGAAATAGCCTGCGTGCCATTCCGTCTTGCGGATCGGCATGTCGAGACATGCCACAAAGAATTTGTCGTTCGGAATCAGCTCGCAGTATTCAAAATACTGCTCCATGCGGTTCATGGTGGTGCAGCATTCCTGACCAATGAGCGCGGACAGGAAGTTGTAGCCGCCTTCAAAGGCACGCTCCAGAATGCTCTTGGAATAGGGGCAGGACCGGGTCGTCATGTAGTAAGTTGCCATGTCCGGGCTGGTGCAGCCCGGGGCGCGAAGCCGCACGCCGAAGCAGCCCTCAATGTCCAAAAGGACCTCCGGTATGTAGGAGCAATCCCAGCCGAGCGCCAGCCGGCCTTCCGCACAGGCCTGTTTCACCAGGTCGTTGTTTGTCTCCTGCAACAGTTTTTCGAAGAAGATCAGATGCTTCAAATCTCTCATGTTGTTGCGTTCCCTCCTTTTCAATTTCAGCAGTTCCGCCGGTTTGGCGGAAAATCCGCAGGCCGCTATGGCTTTTGCCCAAAAAAAGCAAACTAGTACCCCCGAAACCATAGCAGTATTACACAAACAGTATAGCCCCTTGTCGAAATGTTGTCAATAATAAGATGCAATGTTTGATAGTGAACAATTACACCGAACCGCGTGGCGCAGCCGGCGATCCAGTTTCTATGTATATGCGCGCCGCCGTTGTGAAAAAACATGTTTACAATCCGGTGAAATCGCCGTATAATCGGGCAGAGATTTTTCTTTTGAGGTGGTTCCATGAAAACGATTCAAGCGGCCTGGAAGGGCATTTTGCTCTGTTTGGCCATTGCGGTGCCGGCGTGGTTTCTGGTGGAGTTCGTCCCGGCGCTGGAGGTCGTCGGCGCACCGGTAATCGCGATTCTGGCTGGAATGCTGCTGACGCTGGCAATCAAGGAGAAAAGCGCAGTTCAGAGCGGCATTGCATTTACGTCGAAGAAAATTTTGCAGAGCGCTGTGGTGCTGCTCGGCTTTGGCCTGAACCTCTCGACTGTCGGCAAGGTCGGCCTGACGTCGCTGCCGATCATCCTGTCCACAATCGCAACGTCGCTCATCGTGGCGTTCCTGCTCTATAAGGTGCTGAAAATCCCGACCAAGACGGCGACGCTCATTGGCGTCGGCTCTTCCATCTGCGGCGGCTCGGCCGTTGCGGCGACCGCTCCGGTCATTGACGCGGACGACGGCGAGATTGCGCAGGCGATTTCGGTTATTTTCCTGTTCAATGTTCTGGCGGCGCTGATCTTCCCGACGCTCGGCGGCGCCATCGGCCTGACGAACGAGGGCTTCGGCCTCTTCGCGGGCACGGCCATCAACGACACGTCGTCCGTCACGGCGGCGGCCTCCACGTGGGACACGCTCCATGGTACGAACGGCGCTGTGCTGGAATACGCCACAATCGTGAAGCTCACGCGCACGCTGGCCATCATCCCCATCACGCTGGTGCTCGCCTTTGTCCGCATGCGCCGCGAGAAGAAGGAAGCGGCCGGATCGGGGTCAAAGGTCAGTCTCAAGTCCATTTTCCCGATGTTCATCCTGTATTTCGTTCTGGCCTCCGTCATCACCACGGTGCTCACCGCCGTGTGCACCGGTGCGGCGCTGGACACGGTGAATGCGATCTTTGCATTCTTGAAAAAGCTCAGCAAGTTCTTCATCGTCATGGCCATGGCGGCCATCGGCCTGAATACAGACATCGTCAAGCTCGTGAAATCCGGCGGGCGGCCGATTTTGCTTGGTTTCTGCTGCTGGGTCGCCATTGCGTGCGTCAGCCTTGGGATGCAGCACGTGCTCGGGTTGCTCTGATGGATTTCAATCAAAAAAGCAAAGCTTTTTTGACAGAGGGGAAAGCGGCCTGACTGCAGCGCACT